>VGBV01000006.1 GCA_016870325.1 Actinomycetota bacterium | reverse complement strand
GGTCGTTGGGGTCGGTCGGATCGGCGGGCTGGGTCGGCGCGATCCCGTCCCAGCGCGCCTGCATGTTGTAGACGCCGAAGCCCAGGTCCTTGTAGGTGGGGAAGAGCGACCGCCCGTTGAGCGTGGTCGGGAGACCCCAGACGCCCTTCTTCACGGTCTGGGCGGCGGCGGCGCTGCCGGCGCCGATCGCGCCCAGCGCCACGGCGGCGAGCGCCGCCATCGCGAGCACGAGCGAGCGGCGGCCGCCCCTGCGGCTCGCTGAACCGTCCCTGCGCTGTGCTGCCCGCCGAGTCACGAGTGCAGCAGTGTAGGGATCGCGATTCGCTCGTTCGTCTCGATTGCCACTCACTCTCGTCACCCCGCCTTGTAGACCTTGTACGCAGGCCTGCGCCTGCCGTTCGCCTTGAAGAACCCGACCGAGTTGCGCTCGGTGTCCACCGAGTGGATCCAGCCGAGCGTGTAGATGCGCTCCCAGCGGCGCGCGATGCGCAGCGCCGCCCTGATCCAGTTCTTGCCCTGCCTGGCCTTGAGCCGGTAGTGAAGGTCGCGATCCTCGCGGCCGATCGGTACCCCCCATTCGGAGAGGAAGAGCTCCAGCTGCTCACCGGGGAAGGCCCGGTCGAGCTTGCGCGCGAGCCGCTTCAGGTCTGAGAACGTGACCAGGCCCTGTGGCGTGGGCGGATCCCTAAAGCTCGGCTTGCTGAAGCCCCAGGGGTTGTGCCCCCACATGTCCATGCGCGGGCGCCCGCCGCCGGGCAGCTTCATGTAGTTGATCCACTGATAGGTGCGGATCGACTCGTAGCCGCCGGAGGTGAACGTGTTGCCGCCGATCACGAGGTTGTCGGCGCTCTCGTCCTTGAGCGCGCCGTAGGCGGCATCGAGGAGCTGCGCGTAGATCCGCGGTGCCAGCGCCTGCGCCTCGTTCAGCGGCCCCCGGCCGCTCTTCGGGCCCGGGGTGACAGGCCCGAAGTTCGGCCGGCGGTTGGGCTCGCCCCAGATCATCCAGAGATCGACGCCCGGGTAGCGGCGGTCGATCGCGCGTGCGAATTCGGCGTAGTCGCCGGGGTCGGTCGGCGGGTTGCGCCAGCTCAGGTTGCCGTTGGACCACGCCGGGGCGCCGATGATCATCACCTGCACCTCCATCCCGTAGTCCTCGGCCTCGGCGATCGCCTCGGTCAGGTAGGCGGGCCACTCGTAGGCCGGGTCATCGGGGTCGGTGGGGTCGGCCGGGCGCTGCTCGGGCGCGATCCAGTCCCAGCGGGCCTGGATCTGGAAGAGGCCGATCCCGAGGTGGCGGTAGTGGGGAAACAGGGACTTCCCGCGCAGCGTGGTCGGCGGTCCCCAGACACCCTTCTTGATCGTCTGCGGCGCCGAGTTCGCCAGCGTCTGCGGCTCATCGTCGGGGGTCTCGGCCGCGATCGACCCCGCTCCCGCGGCGAGGACGGCAATCATCCCGGCGAGCGCGAGTCCGGCGCGGGATCGGAGTCTTCCGCTCAAGCGCATCGAATAGTAGGAACAAGCAGGATGCCCTGAGTTGCGCCGCGATCCATGAAAATCCGGTAGCCGGGCGCGGCCCCCGGCTGCGGTGCTCAGTCCGAGCGCTTGTAGGTCCCGTAGGTGCTCTTGCGCTCGCCGCCTTTCGTCAAGAGCCCGGTCGAGATCCCATCCTTGTCGAGCAGGTGGATCCAGCCGAGGGTGTAGATGCGCTTCCAGTCGGCGATCGCGAAGGCCGAGCGGATCCACTTGTCCGCGGTCTCGGGCGTCTCCTCCTGGCCCAGGTGGACGTCCTCGAAGCCCGTCGGGACGCCCCACTCGGCCAGGTAGAGCTTCAGCGGCCGTCCGGGGAAGGCCTCGTCCAGCGCCTCGGCCAGCCGGCCGAGGTCCGAGAAGCTGACGGTGCCGTTGGGGGAGGGCTCGTGGCTCAGGTCCGGGCGGCGGTTGCCCCAGGGGTTGTGGCCCCACATGTCCATCCGGGGCCGGCTGCCGTCCGGCAGCACCATGTAGCGGATCCACTGGTAGGGGCGGATGTTGTCGAGTCCCGCCGAGGTGTAGGTGTTGCCCCCGATCACGAGGTTGTCGGGGTCCTGGCGTTTCAGCGCCTCGTAGGCGGATTCGAGCATCTGCGCGTAGTTGCGCGGGGCGACCTGCTGCTCGGCGGTGAGGGGGTCGTCGGGGGCGGTCGCATCGGGGGCGGGCGTCAGGGGGCTGAAGTTGGGCTCCCGGTTGGGCTCGCCCCAGACCATCCACAGGCGGACGTCGCGATAGCGGTTCGAGATCGCCGTGGCGAAGTCGCCGAAGTCCCGCGGGTCCCGCGGCGCCCAGTTCCAGGGCCGGCCGCCGTTGGCCCATTTTGGGGCGCCCATCAGCATCAGCTGCACCTTCATCCCGTGCTCGTGCGCCTCGCGGATCATGTCCCCCAGGTACTGGGGCCACTCGTAGGCCGGGTCCCGCCAGTCGGTCGGATCATCGGGCTCGCGCGGGGCGATCTCCTCCCAGCGCGCCTGGATTCCGAAGATGCCGACGCCGAGGTCGCGCATCGTCGGGAACACCGAGCCCCCGTCGGGCATGTAGGCGGGCCCCCACATCAGCTTCTTGGCCGTCTGCTCGGCCGGCCTCGAGGCCTTGGAGTCGGAGCCGCCCAGCCCCCGAACGGCCAGCGTGCCGAGCACGAGCACCACGACCACGGCCGCCGCCGCGGCCGCGATCGCCCGCGGCTCCCCGCTCTTCAATCTCTCGATCATGCGAGCGGCAGTGTATGAACGATTCCCGCCCCCGTGAAGCGGCGGCGCGCGGGCACCCCGGAGCCGCCGCTCCGCCCTACTTGAGGACGCGGATCAGCTTCTTGTTGACGAACTCGTCCATGCCGTAGGGGCCCAGCTCCCGGCCGAAGCCGGAGCGCTTGACGCCGCCGAATGGCAGCTCCGCCCCGTCCAGGCCGACGCCGTTCACGAACACCATCCCCGTGTCGAGGCTGTTCGCGACGCGCTGCGCCTGCTCGGAGTCGTCCGTGAAGACGTAGGAGCCCAGCCCGAACGGGGTGTCGTTCGCCAGCTGGATCGCCTCCTCCTCGGAGCCGACCTTGTAGACCGCCGCGACGGGGCCGAAGAACTCCTCGCGGTAGGCGTCGTTGTCGGGCGTGATGCCGGTGAGCACGGTCGTCGGGAAGAAGTTGTCCTTCCGATCCCCCCCGACGACGACCTCGGCTCCACCCTTGATCGCACGGTCGAGCTGGTCCTGCAGGCGCTCGGTGGCTGTGGTGGACGACAGCGGCCCGATCGCGGCGTCGTCGGACGTCGGGTCGGCCGGCTCGGCCTCCTTCATCTTCGCGCTGAACTTCTCCAGGAAGTCGTCGTAGAGATCCTCCGCCACGATGAACCGCTTGGCGGCGTTGCACGACTGGCCCGTGTTGTCCAGGCGGGCGTCGATCCCGGCCTGGGCGGCCTCGTCGACGTCGCCGCTCAGCAGGATGAACGGGTCCGACCCGCCCAGCTCCAGCACGACCTTCTTCAGGTTGCGCCCGGCGATCTCGGCGACGGCCGCTCCGGCGCGCTCGGAGCCGGTCAGCGACACGCCCCGGATCCGGGGGTCGGCGATGATCTCCGCGATCTGGTCGTTCGAGGCGAGAATCGTCTGGTAGGCGCCCTCGGGAAAGCCGGCCTCCTGGTAGATCGACTGCAGCGCCTCGGCCGACTCGGGACACTGGGGCGCAGGCTTCAGCAGGATCGTGTTGCCCACGATCAGGTTCGGGCCGGCGAAGCGGGCCACCTGGTAGTAGGGGAAGTTCCACGGCATGATCCCGATCAGCGGGCCCATCGAGGTCCTCCGAATCAGGGCCGACCCGTCGCCGGCGAGCAGGTCGATCGGCTCGTCCTTCATGAACTCCTCGGCCCTCTCGGCGTAGTAGCCGTAGATGTCGACGCAGAAGTCGAGCTCGCCGAGGGCCTGCTCGATCGGCTTGCCCATCTCCTTGACTGCGATGGCGGCGAGCTCCTCGCGCCTTTCGCCGTGGAGGTCCGCGACCTTCTGGACCAGGGCCGCGCGGTCGGCGACCGAGCTTGTCTGCGACCACTCGGCGTGGGCCTTCTCGGCCGCGGCCACGGCCGCGGCCAGATCGGCGTCCGAAGCCTCCGGGTACTCCTTGACCTTCTCGCCGCTTGCGGGGTTGACGACTGCGTAGCTGCTCATCTCCACTCCTCCTGATGCGGTGCGCCTCGCTTCGGCGCTGTTGGCGGTCCTAGACCCAGCCTACCCGCTGTCGAACCAAGTGAGCGGGCCGAGCCGGCTGGCCCCGCCTACGGCTCGCTCCGCAGGTGGGCTACCTCGCTCTCAGGTGGTCCACTTTTCAACCGGCCTTGACATGCGTCCTGGTGGTACGCACTCCCGAAGGGTGTCACTTCACGGGTCCACACGGGGCCGGGCTCCCTGCGTCATCGACTCCTGAAGATCCTGCGGGCGGCTGAGATTTCGGAGCGCTGAAGGGCAACAGCGCAATTCCCGTCGCGGTCATGGAGAATCTCGTTGGGACAACCGAGCACTGACATCAGCGTGGCCTACCAAGGTGATCTCGGCGTCTGCCCTTTCGCTGGAAGCCTATCCGCGAGATCCCGCCACAGGGGAAGCAAATGGTTGGCGACTCATCAGGCGCTCAGCAGATGGCCGACCGGATGCACGCAGCGTGGGTGAACTTCATCAAGGGCGACGCTCCCGGCGGAGGCGAGATTCCCGAGTGGCCACGCTATGAGCTTAAGGGTCGCAGGGTGATGATTCTCGATAAGGAATGCCGCATCGAGCGCGACCCATGGGGGATCTGCGCGAAGCCTGGCGAGGGGTCGAGTAGGGCTCCTCAAGGCTTGGAGATGGGGCGTCAAAACTAGAAAACGCGCCCGACTGGACTCGAACCAGTGACCTTCGGTTTCGTAGACCGACGCTCTATCCAACTGAGCTACGGGCGCGTGCGCGTGACAGCCTAGCGGCGCGGGGTCAGGCCGGAAGGCGGAACGGGACCTCCTCGACGGTCAGTCCCGGATCGTCGCGGAGCAGGCGGCGCAGGTGGCGGGCGATGCCGTTGTGGAGGGGGCGTTGGAACACGTTGCCGGTGATCAGCTCGGGCAGCACCACCGTCATCGGCGCCCCGGGGCGCTGTGCGTGCAGGGCGCGCAGGTAGCGGACCAGCGGCGCCACGATCGCGCGGTAGGGGGACTCGACGATCTCGAGCGGGACGTGGTCCCCCCACTCCCGCCACCGGCGCTTGAACTCCTTCGCCTCCTCGGGGTCGGTGCTGACGTGGACCGCCAGCACCGGCATCCCCAGCGAGGCCGCCTGGGCGAGCGCGTTCAGGCGCAGGCGGTCCAGGTGCAGTACCGGGACCACGGCGAAGGCATCGTCGTCCGCGGCCTCGGGCACCTGCTCCAGGTCGGGCAGCGCAACCTCATCGCCCGGGCCGAGCGCGAGCCCGCGCGCGACCGCGTCGTAGTGGCCGCGGATGTGCCAGCCGATCCAGGAGAGGCCGCCGATCAGCAGCACCGAGACCCAGCCGCCCTCGGTGAACTTGGTCACCGCCGCGACCAGCGCGACCGTGGCCGAGAGCGCCGCGCCCACGTACGCCACGGCGATGCCCTTGCGCCACGGGCCCGAGCGCAGCTGGCGCCAGTGCACGACCATCCCCGCCTGGGCGCAGGTGAAGGCGACGAAGACCCCGATCGCGTACAGCGGCACCAGCGAGTTGGTGTCGCCGCCGAAGGCGGCGAAGAGCGTGGCCGCGACCAGCGCCAGCGCGATCGCCCCGCGCGTGTAGACGAGGCGGTCGCCGAGGCGCATCAGCGGCTTCGGCGCGTGGCCTCTCTCGGCCATCAACGAGAGCAGCCGCGGGAAGCCGCTGAAGGCGGTGTTGGCCGCGAGCAGCAGGATCAGCGCCGTCGAGGCCTGCACGAAGACGTAGCCGGCACCGGATCCGAGCGTATCGTGGGCCAGGGCCGAGATCGTCGTCTCGTTTCCCCCCGGGACGATGCCCTCGAGGTGGATGACGACGATCAGGCCGGCGAACATCGTCACCAGCAGCGAGACCATCACCGTCAGCGTGGTGCGCGCGTTGCGCCATGACGTCGGGCGGAAGACGGGGACGGCGTTCGAGATCGCCTCTATCCCGGTCATCGCGGTGGCGCCCGAGGAGAAGGCGCGCAGCACCAGGAGCGCGGTCACGCCCTCGACCGCGGCGGGGTCGGAGCTCGGTGGCTGGGCCTCGAAGCCCTTGCCCGCCAGGTCCACCAGCGCCACCCCGATCAGCAGGAACATGGCGCTGACGAACGCGTAGGTGGGGATCGCGAACAGCGGCCCGGCCTCGCGGATGCCGCGCAGGTTGGCGACCAGCAGCAGCGCGATCACCGCGAGGCCGATCGCGACCGTCTCGTCGTCCAGGCCGGGCAGCGCCGAGGTGATCGCCGCGACCCCCGCCGAGATCGAGACCGCGACCGTGAGCACGTAGTCCACCAGCAGACCCGAGCCGGCCAGCAGCGCCGGTCTCTCGCCGAGGTTCTCGGAGCTGATGCTGTAGGAGCCTCCGCCGGCGGGGTACTCCTTGATCACCTGGCGGTAGGAGAGACCGGTGGCCACCATCAGCACCACGATCGCGACGCCGAGGTAGAGCGAGATGTCGAGCGCGCCTACCCCCGCAAGCACCAGCACCACCAGCATCGCCTCGGGTCCGTAGGCGACCGAGGAGAGCGCGTCCGAGGAGAGGATCGGCAGCGCCGTCAGCTTCCGCATCTGCACCTGGGCGATCGCCGCCGCGGCCAGCGGCGGTCCCAGCAGCGTGCGCCGCGCCCACAGCATCGGCCCCTCGAAGCGCGAGGGCTCGGCCTCGGCCCGCGCCGTCGCGGTCAGCTCGGAGGGGGTCGGCTCCCGGACGAAGTCGACGGGCGTGAGCCGGCTCCGCTCCCGGTGCCAGCGCGGGGGCGCCATCTCACCCAGGTCGGGATCGACCGGCAGCGCCCGCAGCTCCCCGGCCCGGGCGCCGACGGCCTTCTCCCACTCCCGGCCGAGCTCGCGGAGCGCAGTCGTCTGCGTCGGTGCGTCCTCGCTCATGGTGGGCATCCTATGGATGCGCCGGATAGGGCGCCGCGGTGCTGCCCCATCCCCGGCACGCGTTCGACCTGATCGGCCGGATCCGGCGGGGAGCGCCGAGCGGGTCGGCTCCTGGCGAGGCCAAGCTGAAGATGGTCCTGGCCGCCTGCGCGCTGGCGATGTCCGCCACCAACCTCGACTTTTTCGCGCTCAACCTCGGGATCCCGGGGATGGCGCGCGATCTCGGCGTCTCGACCACCGACATGCAGTGGGCGATCAGCGGCTACATGCTGGCGCTCGGCGCATTCCTGATCCCCGGCGGGCGCCTCCGGGGACCTGCTGGGGCGGCGCCGGATGCTGGTCTTCGGGCACGGCGCTGTTCGGCGTCACCTCCCTGATCGGCGGGCTGGCGCCCTCGGTGGGCTTCCTGGTCGGGGCGCGCCTGTTCCAAGGGGTCGGCGCGGCGATCCTGTTCCCGCTCGCGATCGCGGTGATCACCAACACCTTCCCCGAGGAGCGCCGCAAGCGCGCGATCGGCAACGCCTACGGTCTCGCCGCCGCGGCTGCCGCCGTCGGCCCCTTCGTCGGCGGCGGGCTGACCGAGCTGCTGAGCTGGCGCTGGGTGCCGCTGGTGAACGCGCCTGTCGCGCTCGTCGCGATCTGGCTGATGCTGCGCAGCGTGCCCGAGTCCCGCGACGAGACGGTGAGCGGCAAGATCGACTGGAGCGGGCTGGCGGCGGTCGTGCTGGGGATCGCGGCGCTCACCTTCGCCGTCAACCGCGTCGAGGACTGGGGCTGGTCCTCGGGGCAGACGCTCGGCCTGTTCGCGGCGGGGGCGCTGCTGCTGCTCGCCTTCGTCGCGATCGAGCGCCGGGCGGCCTGGCCCCTGATCGACCTCAGCCTCTTCCGCAACCGGCCCTACGTCTCAATCACCCTGCTCGGGATGACCGCGAGCATCGTCTTCGTCCTCTCCACCTTCGCGGCCACGCTCTACCTGCAGGACGTGCGGGGCCACTCGCCGCTGGAGGGCGGCTTCATCTTCCTCGCGACCTCGGTGATGCAGGCCGTCGCCGGCCCGCTCTCGGGCCGGCTCGCCGAGCGCTTCCCTGTGCCGCGGACGATGGCGATCTCGATCACGGTCGGCGCGATCGGGCTGGTGGTGGTCGCGGCGGGGCTCGGGGTCGGGATCCTCGCCGCGGCGCTGGTCGTGTTCGGGCTCGGCTACGGGATCTGCTGGGCGATGCTGAGCGTCGGCACCCAGGCGGTCGTCCCGACCGAGCAGGCCGGCGCCGCCTCGGGGGTCTCGCTGGCGATCGTGATCGGGGTCGCGGGCCTGGGCGTGGCCGTCGCCGCGGCGCTGATCGAGGTGCTGACGGGACCGGGCCGCAGCGAGGGCGAGGCGATCGAGCTGATCCTGCGGACGCTCGCGATCGCCTCGGTCCCGATCGCCGCGGTGCTTGCCGCTCTCGGGGCGCGGCGGCCCGCGCGTTCGGTGGACTGAGCGCCGGCGCCGCTCAGGGAAGCGGGCTGCCGATCACGCGGTCGAGCTGGCGCAGCCGCAGCGCCGCCGGCGTCGAGCCCAGCAGGTCGTCGCGCAGGCCCGCGAGGAAGGGTCGGGCCAGCAGCGCCGCCCGCGCCGCCGAGCGCGAGCGCTTGACCAGCATCCGCGCCCGCGGGATCCGGAGCCGCTCGTACTCGCGCAGCCCCCGCTCGGGCTCGCCCGCCGCGATCAGGGACTCGCCCAGCGCCACGGCGTCCTCGAGCGCGCAGCACGCGCCCTGGCCGAGGAACGGCAGCATCGGGTGCGCGGCGTCGCCCAGCAGCGTCACCCGGCCCGCCCCCCAGCGCTTGCCCGGCGGCCGGTCGCGCAGCGGGTGGCGCAGCAGCGCCGACGGCGAGGTCGCCTGCAGCACGGCCGGGATCGGCTGCGCCCAGGAGCCGAAGCGCTCGCGCAGGCGCGCCAGCAGCTGCCCGGGATCCGGCGGCGGGCCCTCGCGGGCGTCGTGCTCGTCCTCGCGGAAGGCCGCGTACCAATAGAGCCGCCCGTCGGAGAGCGGGACCAGGCCGAAGACCTCGCCCACCCCCCAGTACTCCCCCGCCGGCAGCGCCGAGCCCCAGCCGAGCACGGCGCGGTAGGCGACGATCCCCGAGGGCTCGGCGGGGCCGTCCCCGAGCAGCGAGTCGCGCACGGCCGAGTCGATGCCGTCGGCCCCGACCACGATCTCGGCGCGCAGCTCCTCGCCGGATTCGAGCCGGACCGTGCCGTCGGCGGAGGCCGAGCGCACGGGCGATCCCAGCCGCACGCGCTCGGCGCCGAGCCGCTCGATCAGCGCCCCGAGCAGCTCGGCCCGGTGGACGAGAGCGATCGGCTCGCCGTAGCGCGCGCGGAGCTGCTCGGGCGAGGTCGAGGCGATCAGCGTCCCCTCGCGCCCGCGGTGGATGCCGGCGTCGCCGAAGGGCGTGCCGCCGGCGTCTATCCAGTCGGCCACCCGCAGCCGGCGCAGCGCCCGCACCCCGTTCGGCCACACGGACAGGCCGGCGCCGATCGGGCTCAGCAGCTCGGCGCGCTCCAGCACCTCGACGTCGAAGCCCGCCTCGGCGGTGGCGATCGCGGCCGCGAGGCCGCCTACGCCGGCGCCGACCACGAGCGCGGATGGAGCTGTCGGGCTCACGGGCGAATAGCCTAGGAGGGGTGACGGCCACATCCTCCGCACGACGGTGAGCGGCGAGGCGGTCAACCTCGCCGAGCTCGAGCGGCTCGCGGCCGAGCGCCTCGAGCCGGGCCCGCACGGCTACTACGCGGGGGGCGCCGGAGACGAGCGCACGCTGCGGCGCAACGTCGAGGCCTACGCGGAGTGGGAGCTGTGGCCGCGGGTGCTGGTGGACGTCTCCGAGCTCGACACCGGCGTCGAGCTGCTGGGGGCGCGCCTGGAGCTGCCGGTGCTGGTCGCGCCGGTTGCCTTCCAGAAGCTCGCGCACCCCGAGGGCGAGGTGGCGATGGCGCGGGCGGCCGAGGCGGCGGGGACCGTGATGTGCCTGTCCACGATCGCCACCTGCGGCCCGACCGAGGTCGGGGGAAGCTGCGGCGGGCGCAAGTGGATGCAGCTCTACTGCTTCCGCGACCGCGCTATCACCCGCGCGCTGCTGGACGAGGCGGTGGCGGCGGGTTTCGAGGCCGTGCTGCTGACGGTGGACGCCTCCTACGCCGGCAAGCGCGAGCGCGACTTCCGGACCGGTTTCGAGGTCCCCGCCGAGGTGACCGCCCCCGCGGTCAAGCAGGCCTCGGGCGGGCGGGACCTGACGGTGCAGGAGGTCTTCGCCCTGGTGGACCCCTCGCTCGGCTGGGAGGACCTGGCCGAGCTCGCCGAGGCCTCGGAGCTGCCGATCCTGGTCAAGGGCCTCGTTCGCGCGGACGACGCCGAGCTGGCGGTCGAGCACGGAGCGGCGGGCGTCGTCGTCTCCAACCACGGCGGCCGCCAGCTCGACAACGCGCCCGCCACGATCGACGCGCTGCCGGAGGTCGCCGACGCGGTCGCCGGCCGCATCCCCGTGCTTGTGGACGGGGGAATCCGGCGCGGTACAGACGTCGCCGTCGCGCTCGCGCTGGGGGCTGACGCCGTGCTCGCCGGGCGCCCATGCCTCTGGGGCCTGGCGGCCGACGGGCAGGCCGGGGCCGAGCGCGCGCTCGCGATCCTGCGCGAGGAGCTGCGGCTGGCGCTGGCGCTGCTCGGCTGCCCCTCCCTCGCCGCCCTGGACTCCTCCCACGTTCGCCGCAGGCGCCCCTAGCCATGGACAACAGGCTCTCCGCATCGGACATGTCCTCGCTGTTCGCCGAGCGCGACAGCATCCACGTCAACGTCGGCGGGCAGCTGATCGTCGAGGGCGCCGCGCCGAGCTACGAGCAGCTTGTCGCCCACGTCGAGAACAGGCTTCAGCTCGTTCCCCGCTTCCGCCAGCGCATCGTCAAGGTGCCGCTGGGGATCGAGAACCCCGTCTGGGCCGACGACCCCGAGTTCGACATCCGCCGCCACGTGCGCCACCTGGGCGTTCCTCGCCCCGGCCGCCTCGACCAGCTGCGCGACGTGATCGGGCGGATCATGTCCGAGCCGCTCGACTTCCAGCACCCGCTCTGGCAGCTCTACCTGTTCGACGGGCTGCGCGGGCGCCACGCCTACCTCTCGAAGACCCACCACGCGCTCGTGGACGGCGTCGCGGCGGTGGACATCGGCATGATCCTGCTCGACCCGAAGCCGACCCCGATGCGGATCAAGCCGCCGAAGGACCCCTGGAGCCCGGCGCCGCCCAAGCGCGGAGAGCTGTTCGCCCAGGCGGCCGCCTACGCGGTGCAGCGGCCCTTCAAGGCGGCGGGCCGCGCGGTCGAGAACACGGTGAAGATGCCGGCCAGGACCGCCGGCAGCGTGATCCGCACCGCCGAGGCCTTCACCGGCATGGCGTCGGGGGGCCCGAGCTGCCCGAAGAGCCCCTTCAACGTGCCGATCGGCCGCGACCGCCTCGTCGCCTGGGCCAAGACCGACCTCGACCGGCTGAAGCGGGCGCGGCGCCCGGTCGAGGGCTCGACCGTCAACGACGTCGTGCTCTCGATCGCCGCCGGGGCCCTGCGGCTCTGCTTCGAGGGGCGCGGCGAGAAGCCGCCGGCGAGCCTGGTGGCGCTGGTCCCGGTCAGCATCCGCCGCGAGGGCGAGCAGCACGACCTCGGCAACCGCATCTCGACGATCCTGGTGCCGCTGCCCATGGCCGAGCCCGACCCGGTGCGGCGGCTGGAGATACTGCGCGACGTGACGGCGCGGCTGAAGGAGTCCGAGAACGCCCGCGCCGCGTCGCTGATCATCGAGGCGGCGGGCTGGACGCCGCCGACGATCAACCGCCTGCTCTCCTCGGCGATGGCGCGACCGCTCGTCTTCAACCTCGTCGTCTCGAACGTGCCGGGCCCCCAGCAGCCGCTCTACCTGCTGGGGCGCCGCATCCGCGAGATCTACCCCTACGTGCCGCTTTCCCCCCAGAACCACGCGGTCTCGCTGGGGCTGATCAGCTACGACGGCCGCGTCTTCTTCGGCCTCGCGGGCGACCGCGACGTCGTTCCCGACCTCGACGGGCTGGCGGCCTCGGTGCGCGCCGCGATCCGCGAGCAGCCCGCGCCACCGCGCCGGCCGAAGCCGAAGGCCAAGGCCGAGCCGAAGCCGAAGCCGAGGCGCAGGGCCAAGGCCAAGCCGAAGGCCGGGGCCGCGTCGAAGCGGAAGACCAGGGCGGAGCCGCGGGCGGCGGCGAAGCCGAAGCGAAGGGCGAAGGCCGGGGCGAAGCCGAAGCCGAAAGCCGGGGCGAGGCGGAGGCACCCGGTGCGGGCCCGCCTGCGCATGGCGGCGCGCCGCAAGCGCCCGGCCCGGCGCTGAGCCGTCCCGCACGGCGCCTTGCCCCGGCGCCGGCGGGCCCGACTATCCTCGCTCGCCCATGAGCACCTGCGTTGTCACCGGCGGGGCCGGCTTCCTCGGCTCGCACCTGTGCGAGCTGCTGCTCGAGCGCGGCCATCGCGTCATCTGCGTGGACAACCTGGAGACGGGGTCGCTGGAGAACATCGACCACCTGCGCTCGGGCGAGTTCACCTTCACCAACCACGACATCACCGAGTTCGTGGCGATCGACGAGCCGGTGGAATTCGTCTACCACCTCGCCAGCCCGGCGAGCCCGATCGACTACCAGCGGCTGCCGCTGCAGACGCTCAAGGTCGGCTCCTACGGCACCCACCACATGCTGGGGGTGGCGAAGTCGAAGCGGGCGCGCTTCCTGCTCGCCTCGACCTCGGAGATCTACGGCGACCCCGAGATCCACCCCCAGCCAGAGGACTACTGGGGCAACGTCAACCCGATCGGGCCGCGCGGCGTCTACGACGAGGCCAAGCGCTACGCCGAGGCGATGACGATGGCCTATCACCGCCAGCAGGGCGTCAACACCTGCATCAGCCGCACGTTCAACAGCTACGGAGCAAGAATGAGACCGCACGACGGCCGGGCCATCCCGACCTTCATGCGCCAGGCGCTGCAGGACAAGCCGTTGACCGTGTTCGGCGACGGCAGCCAGACGAGAAGCTTCTGCTACGTCGATGACCAGGTTCGGGGCCTCGTTGCTCTGGCCGAGTCCGACGCGCATCTGCCGATCAATATCGGCAACCCCGACGAGTACACGCTGCTGCAGCTGGCCGAGACGGTGATCGAGGTCGCCGGCTCGCGCTCGGAGATCGTGTTCGAGGCGCTGCCGGTGGACGACCCCAAGGTGCGCCAGCCCGACATCTCGAAGGCGCGCGAGCTGCTCGGCTGGGAGCCCGAGGTGGAGCTGCGCGACGGCCTGCGGCGCACGATCGAGGAGGCCGGCGTCGAGCGCCTGGTCGGCCAGGCGAGCTAGCCCGTCGCGGGCGGTCTATCCCGGAGGCGGCGGGCCGCCGCGGCGCCAGCGCCTGGGTGAGCCCATGATCGCCATCGTCGTGCGTTCCTGGGCGCGGGGGCCGGCGAGCGTGTGCAGGGCGATGCTCATGCGCGCGTCCGGCCCGACGAGGTAGCGGGCGCGGGGACGCTTCGCCGTCAGCGCCTTCGCGACCGCCTTCGCGGCGCGGTCGGGCGAGAGCGCGAGGCGCTGCAGCCGGTCCATCCCCGGCTCCTGGGCGCCGAAGACCTCTCCGTAGTCGCGCTCGGCGTGCTCGGGCAGCCGTCCGCGCAGCGAGCGGAAGCGGCCGAGCGAGGTCTCGTAGATCGAGCTGCGCAGCAAGCCCGGCTCGACCGCGCTGACTTGGATCCCCCAGGGGCGGAGCTCGGCGCGCAGCGATGCCGACAGCCCCTCGAGCCCGTGCTTGGAGGCCGCATAGGCACCGAGGAAGGGGGCGCCGACGCGGCCCGCGAGCGAGGTGATGTTGACGACGCGCCCGCGCCCGTCGCGCAGCAGCGGCAGCATCGCCTGGCTGACCGCGAGCGGGCCGACGAGGTTGACCTCGAGCTGGTGGCGGAAGTCCTCCAGCGGCAGGTGCTCGAGCGGCCCGCCGATGGCTATGCCGGCGTTGTTGACGAGCCCGGCGAGCCCGGCGCCGGCGCTGATCTCCGCGGCCCGCTCGGCGGCGGCCGCGATCGAGTCCGCATCGGTGACGTCGAGATCGACCGAGGCCAGGCGCCCGCTCGCCTCGCGCGCGAGCCCCTCGGCGTCGGCGCCGGGCAGGTCGGTGGCGATCACCGCGAACCCGAGCGAGTCGAGGTGCAGGGCCGTGGCGCGGCCGATGCCGCTGCGGGCGCCCGTGATCAGGACGAAGCCGCGCACGGCCGCCGAGTCCGTCGGCTCAGCGCGCCTTCGGCGCGTGGTCCGGCAGGTCCATCGAGCCGCGCATCAGCCGGTCGAAGCGCTTGTCGCCCAGCAGCGACTGCATCCGGGCCATCATCTTCGCGTCGCGGCCGACGATGTAGCGGGAGCGGGGATTGCGCTTGCGGATCGCCTTCTCGATCACCTTCGCGACCTCGACCGGCTCGAGCCCGCGGTCCTCGGCCTCGGCCGTGACCTCGCGAATGCGATCCATCTGCGGGCCATAGAGCCGCCGCTCCTCGGCGCTCATCTTGGCGCCGCTGGCGGCGCTGTTGCCGCGTCCCTTCTCCCAGATCGGCGTCGCGATCGAGCCCGGCTCGACCACGACCACGTTCATGCCCTTCCAGGGCTTGATCTCGCGGCGCAGCGAGTCGGCCATCCCCTCGAGGCCGAACTTGGCGGCGTTGTAGGGGGAGAAGAACGGCGAGGCGACGAGGCCGCCGATCGAGGTGATGAAGACGATCGTGCCGTCTCCCCGGCGCACGAGCGGCAGGAACTCCTGGGTGACGGCGTACTGGCCGGTCAGGTTGACGTCGATCACCTTCTGGAAGTCGGCGACGGGCAGGTGCTCGACCGGGCCCGCGTTGGCGACGCCGGCGTTGTTGACCAGCCCCGCGATGCCGGCCTTGCCGACGGCGCGCTGCACCTTCTGGCGGGCGGCCGCGATCGAGCGCGGCTTGGTCACGTCGAGGGTGACCGGTGTGAGCTCGCCGCTCGCCTCCTTCTTGAGGCTGTTCGCGTCGGCCTGCTTGCGCACGCCCGCGAACACGCGGTACCCGAGCTGGTCGAGGTAAAGGGCAGTCGCCCGGCCGATCCCGGTCGAGGCCCCCGTGACGACCACCGCGCCCTTCTGCTTGCGAGCCATCGCCGTGACCCTACAGGGATAGATTCACGGCCAGCGATGACGATCGACGTGATCGAGACCACCCGCCGCGCCTCCGAAGGGCTCAGCCGCGACGACCTCGACGCCTTCCTCGAGCTGGTCGATCCCGAGGTCGAGTTCAACTCGCTCGTGGCCGAGGCCGACACCGGCGTCTTCCGCGGCCACCAGGGCGTGCGGGAGTGGTGGGCGATGCTGAAGGGCTCGCTCGGCGGGGTCCGTTTCGACCCGGTGGAGGCGATCCCGACCGAGCACGACCGGGTGGCGATCGCGAAGATCCGCGTCGTCGGCGAGGTCAGCGGCGTCGAGATCGGCCAGGACATGTGGCAGGTGATCTACTCGCCGGAGGGGCTGGCGGTCTGGTGGGGCGTGTTCCGAACCGTGCAGGAGGCTCGCGAGGAGGGGTTGCGGCAGGCGGCCGAGCGCTCGAGCGGCGCGTGAGGCCGTGCGGGAACCCGGCCCCTCGCCTGCCGCCCGACTAGCCTGCGCCCCGTGAGCTCGCGCATTCTGGCCGTGGTCGGCGCCCGGCCGAACTTCGTGAAGATGGCGCCGATCACCGAGGCGCTCGCGGCCCACGATGGGGTCTCGGTGCGGCTGCTGAACACCGGCCAGCACTACGACCGCGCGCTCGCCGGCAGCTTCCTGGAGCGCCTGGGGATGGGCGACCCCGACCGCGACCTCGGCGTCGGCTCGGGCAGCCACGCCGAGCAGACCGCGGCGGTGATGGAGGGGGTCGAGGCCGACCTCGGCGAGCACCACGCCGACCTGGTGCTGGTCGCCGGCGACGTCAACTCGACGATGGCGGCGGCGCTGGCGGCGGCGAAGCTCAACGTCGCGGTCGGCCACGTCGAGTCGGGGCTGCGCTCGGGCGACTGGTCGATGCCCGAGGAGGTGAACCGCGTCGTCACCGACCGCGTCAGCGACCTGCTGCTCTGCACCTCGGCCGACGCGGTCGAGAACCTGGCCGCCGAGGGGATCACGGAGGTCGTCGAGCTGGTCGGCAACACGATGATCGACAGCCTCTTCCGCATCCTCGAGGCGACCGACCGCGCCGCGGTGCTCTCGGCGCAGGACGTCGAGGCCGGCCGCTTCGTGCTGGTCACGCTGCACCGCCCGGCGCTCGTCGACGATCCCGCGAGGCTGGGCGAGGTGCTGGCGGTGC
This sequence comes from Actinomycetota bacterium, assembly GCA_016870325.1. Taxonomy (GTDB): domain Bacteria; phylum Actinomycetota; class Thermoleophilia; order Solirubrobacterales; family 70-9; genus VGBV01. Next base: position 25,762 of record VGBV01000006.1, on the reverse strand, counting down.
TGGGCGAGCTGGCGGCGCGGCTGCCGGTCCTGTTCCCCGCCCACCCGCGCACGGTCGCGCGCCTGGCCGAGGCCGGGATCGAGGCCCCCGAGGGCGTCAGGCTCGCCGAGCCGCTCGAGTACGCGGACTTCATCGCGCTCGAGGCCGAGGCGCGCCTGGTGATCACCGACTCGGGCGGGCTGCAGGAGGAGACCTCGGCGCTGGGGGTGCCCTGCCTCACCTACCGCGACAACACCGAGCGCCCGGTCACGGTCGAGCTGGGCACGAACACCCTCGTCGGTGTCGACCCCGCGGCGCTGTGCGAGGCGGCGCTGGCGGCGCTGGCCACAGAGCCCCCCGAAAGCCCGCCGGCGATCCCGCTCTGGGACGGTGGCGCGGGGGCGCGCGCGGCCGCTGCCGCCCTATCCTTCCTGCGCCGATGAGCAGGGGACGAAAGCTCGCGATGGTGCCCGCCCTGAACGAGGAGGGGTCGGTCGCCGCCGTGGTCGAGGAGCTGCGCGCGCAGGCGCCGGGCTTCGACGTGCTGGTGGTCGACGACGGATCGACCGACGCCACCGCCGAGCGCGCCCGCGCCGCCGGCGCCGAGGTGCTCTCCCACCCCTTCAACCTCGGCATCGGCGGCGCCGTGCAGTCCGGCTACCGCTTCGCCTTCCTCGGCGACTACGAGGTCGCCGTCCAGGTGGACGGCGACGGCCAGCACGACCCCGGGCAGATCTCCACGCTCGAGGCGGGCCTCGAGCGCAGCGGCGCCGACCTGGTCTGGGGCAGCCGCTTCCTCGAGCACGCGGGCTACCAGGTGCCGCGGCTGCGTCGCGCCGGGCGCGTGGTCTTCGCCCGGGTCGTCAGCGCGATCACCCGCGAGCCGATCACCGACCCGACCAGCGGCTTCCGCATCGCCAACCGCCGCGCGATCGAGCTGTTCGCGCGCGACTACCCCCACGACTATCCCGAGGTCGAGGCGATCCTGATGGCCCACTCGCACGACCTCGAGATCAGCGAGGTCGCGGTGACGATGCGCCAGCGCGAGACGGGCCGCTCCTCGATCAACATGCTCAACGCCGGCTACTACATGGTGCGTGTGCTGCTGGCGATCTTCGTCGGCCTCTTCCGCCGTCGCCCGATCCCGCCGCCGGGCGACGACTGGCTCGCGACATCGCCCTCCGAGGCGCTCGAGGGCGCACGCCGCTAGCGCCGCGCTCCGCCGATGGACACGCTCGACACCCGCGTCCAGATCATCGCCATCGTCGGCTCGGCGCTGCTGTTCTTCTTCGTGCTCGAGTTGCTGCGCCGGCGCCGCCTCGGCGAGCCCTACGCGATCCTCTGGTTGGCGGCGTCGGTGGTGCTGCTGGTGCTGTCGGTCTGGGACGACCTGCTCGACAGCCTCGCCGACGAGCTCGGCATCCAGACCCCGGCCAACGCGCTGTTCGTGGTCGGGTTCGGCTTCGTGCTGATCCTGCTGCTGAGCTTCTCGTCGGTGATCTCGCGCCTCTCGCGCGAGAACAAGCTGCTCGCCCAGGAGATCGCCCGCCTGAACAGGGAGCGCGAGCAGGCCGAGCGGAGCGTCGGCTCGGGCGACGAGACGCCCGCAGGCACGGGCGGGCGCCAGGAATCTCCCATTCCCTGATAGGGGCAGGAGCGCCCCCGCCGGGGGCGAAAGGCGGGGCATGGAATCCGCCACGCGCACGCTGGTCAAGTCACCGCCCGAGCTCTGGGAGCTGCTGGACCAGCCCGAGCGCATGCAGGGCCTGATGTGCTCGCTGCTCGGCCGGGCGACCGAGATCAAGGTCTACGAGCGCGACCCCGGCGCCTGCCTGGGCTGGGAGGCGAGCGAGGGCGGCGAGGGCGCCTGGATCGAGATCGAGCTGGCTGAGAAGGGCTGGGGAACCAGCGTGCAGCTCGCGGCCGAGAACGGTGGCCAGGGCACCCGCCTGGAGGGCTGGCTCGAGGCCGTCATGGACGAGCTCGCGATGCCCTCCAAGCGCCCCTTCGACGGGGTCGTCTGAACCCTCCCGAGTCGCCGACGCCCGGATCGGGGTCGGCTGAGCGGGTCCCGCCGTCCCGTCGGGGTCGGCCGATCTATGCTTGCCCCATGGCGACGCGTCCCGGCGAGAAGCCCAGGGTCGATCCGGACGGCTCCGGCGACGGCTCCGCCGAGGACGCCGTCGAGGAGGACCTTTACCGCTACATAGCGCCCACGGTCGGCCCCGGCGACGAGCGGGTGATCACCGACTCGGGGATCGAGATCAAGCCGCTCTACGACGCCGAGGACGTCGCGCCCGGGCTCGAGGAGCGCCTCGGTGAGCCGGGCTCCTATCCCTTCACCCGCGGCATCCACGAGCGCATGTACCGTGACCGGCTCTGGACGATGCGCCAGTACGCGGGCTTCGCCAGCCCCGAGGACACCAACGAGCGCTACCGCTACCTGACCGAGCACGGCTCGACCGGGCTCTCGATGGCCTTCGACCTGCCGACCCAGCTCGGCCGCGATTCCGACGACCCGCTCTGCGAGGGCGAGGTCGGGCGCACCGGCGTCCCCATCGACACGCTCGAGGACATGCGGATCTGCTTCGACCAGATCAGCCTCGCCGAGGTCTCGACCTCGATGACGATCAACGCGCCGGCGGCGATCCTGCTGCTGCTCTACGAGCTGGTCGGCGAGGAGCAGGGCGTCCCCGCCGCCGAGCTGCGCGGCACCGTCCAGAACGACGTGCTGAAGGAGTACATCTCGCGCGGCAACTACATCTACCCGCCCGAGCCGACGATGCGGCTGACGACCGACATCTTCGCCTACTGTGACGCCAACGTCCCCAAGTGGAACACGATCTCGATCAGCGGGTACCACATCCGCGAGAAGGGCTGCTCGGCCGTGCAGGAGGTCGCCTTCACGCTCGCCAACGCGATCGCCTACGTCGAGGGCGGGATCGCCGCGGGGCTCGACGTCAACCGCTTCGGGAAGAGGCTGGCCTTCTTCTTCAACGGCCACAACAACGTCTTCCAGGAGATCGCCAAGTTCCGCGCCGTGCGCCGGATGTGGGCGAGGATCATGAAGGAGCGCTTCGGGGCCACCGGGGAGAAGGCCCAGATGATCCGCTTCCACACCCAGACCGGCGGCGTCACCCTGCAGGCCCAGCAGCCCGAGGTCAACATCATCCGCGTCGCGCTGCAGGGCTTCGCCGCGGTCGCCGGGGGGACCCAGTCGCTGCACACCAACGGCTTCGACGAGGCGCTGGCGCTTCCCACCGAGCGCTCGGCCCGGATCGCGCTCCGCACCCAGCAGGTCCTCGCCCACGAGTCCGGCGTCGCCGACACCGTCGATCCCTTCGCCGGCTCCTACTTCGTCGAGTCGCTTACCGACGAGATCGAGGAGCGCTCCTGGGAGCTGATGGAGAAGGTCGCCGAGATGGGCGGCTCGGTCAACGCGCTCGACTTCATGCAGCGCGAGATCGAGGAGTCGGCCGCGAGCTACCACGAGCGCTACCGCACAGGCCAGGACATCATCGTCGGCGTCAACAAGTACGAGACCGACGTCGTAGACGACGTGGACATCCTCAAGGTCGATCCCGAGTCCGAGCGGCGCCAGCTCGAGCGCCTGGCGAAGTGGAAGGCCGGCCGCGACCAGGACCAGGTGGACGCCCGCCTGGCAGAGCTGCGGGCAGCGGCCGAGGGCGACGCCAACCTGCTGCCGCCGATCAAGGAGGCGCTGCGCGCCGGCGGCTCGATCGGCGAGGTCTGCGGCGCGATGCGAGACGTCTTCGGCGAGTACCGCGGCGGGGCGTTCTTCTAAGCGCCGAGGTCGACCAGCTTCAGCCCGGGCCGCGAGAGACTCAGAATCTCGGGGTCACCCGTCAGCAGGGGAGCCCGATGGCGCTCCGCGGTCGCGATCGCGAAGCAGTCCGCGTAGGAAACCCCTCCGTCCGCCTTGATCGCCGCGGCGGCCCTGACCATCTCGGCGTCCGCGGGCTCGGCGGTCACGTTGGCGGCGAAGGCGTCGATCACCTGAACAGCCCGGTCCCAGCCCGCCTCGCGGGCCTGCTTGTAGAGCGCCTCGCCGAGGTTGATCCAGGAGCAGATCGCGCCTCGCTCGATCGCCGCGCGCACACGCAGGCGAGCGGGCTCACCGCGCAGCAGCGCCAGCACAGCCCAAGCGTCTAGGACCGATCGAGCCAATCCTCGAGCGCCTTGTCTTTTCGCTCCTCGAGCTCGCGCTCCCTGCGTTTCTCCTCTTCCCAGTCCTGCATCCCGTTCGGCGGCCCAAAGATCCCGACGAGCTCGTCGAGCGTCAGGGTCCGTCGCACCCGCGCCTCGCCATCGGCCTCGCTCACCTGTACCCGGTCCCCCGGGCGGATGCCGAGCCGGTCGCGTATCGCCTTGGGAATCACCACCTGTCCCTTAGGGCCGACGCGTACGGTTCTCTCTCCCGGGGAAGTCATACCGCCAGTATAACCCTCGTTCCCGCGTGCTCTGGCGCTCCCCCGTCGCCCCCGGTCGTCAGTCCCCCGCCGGGTGGCGCTCGGCCCAGTCGATGATCTGCTTCGTGCCGCTGATCCACTCGCCCGACTCGGTCTCGAGCGCGGGCACCCAGTAGCTGCCCGTGTGCTCCTTGACCCGCTTGCGGGCGGGGGTCTGCAGGACCTCCGGCAGGCCCCCGAAGGCGTAGGAGTGGACGACCTCGGGCTCCCAGCCCGCCATCCGCAGGGCGTCGTAGGCCTTGGCGCAGGCGTGGCCTCCCCTGAACGGAATGTGCAGCTCGCGGCGGGTGTAACAGACGTAGAGCTTCATCGGCGCTCTTCGAGGGCGATCCCCGGCACCCTATTCGTTGACAGCCTTGGCGAGGGGCGGTCGTCGCAGTAGGCTGGCCGCGACCTCGATCAACAGACCCGGACGACCCGGGACCTTGACTGACAAGGGGAAGAACATGCTGAAGAAGATCAGCTCCAAGCTGACCTAAGCGAACGTGGTCGCGACGCTGGCGCTGTTCGCAGCGCTCGGGCTGGGCACCGCCTTCGCGGCGACCAAGCTGGGCAAGGACGCGGTCAAGACCAGGAACATCGCCAACAGCGCGGTCAAGGCGAGCAAGCTCGCCTCCAACGCCGTCACCGAGGCGAAGATCGCCGGGGCGGCCGTGACCAGCGGCAAGATCGCCGACGGCGCCGTGACCGGGGCCAAGGCGGGCAACGGCGTGCTGCGGGACATGATCATCGTCACCGACCGGGAGCCGGATTCGGGCGAGACGGACACGGCCAGCAAGCAGGCCTTCCCGAACTGCCCGAGCGGGTACCAGATGACCGGCGGCGGTGGCCGCATCATCGGGGATGGGGGCGCCAAGGACGTCATCTTCACGATCAACCATCCGATCGTGGACGACGGGCCCGGCAAGCGGCAGTGGTTCCTGCAGGCCGAGGCGCTCGGCGGGGTCGCGCCCGGCGACGACTGGGCCCTCGAGGGCACCGGCGTCTGCGTCAAGGCGGGCACCTAGCCGGTACTGAGCACAGCAGGACGCATTGGGCGAGGGGCCGGCGCGAGCCGGCCCCTCGACGTTTCGGGCTTCCCGTCGCCCGATCGCGCGCCCGCCTAGACTTGCGCGGCCGTGCGAGAGAAGTTCCCCGAGACCCACGAGGAGAAGCTGGCGCAGCTGCGCGAGCTGCGCGACCAGGCTGTGCACGCGGGCTCCGAGGAGGCGGTCGAAAAGCAGCACGCCAAGGGCAAGCTGACCGCGCGCGAGCGGATCGAGAAGCTGCTGGATCCCGGCTCCTTCGAGGAGCTCGACGCCTTCGTCCGCCACCGCACCCACGAGTTCGAGATGGACAAGCGCCGTCCCTACGGCGACGCGGTCGTGACCGGCTACGGCACGATCGACGGCCGCACTGTGTTCGTCTTCAGCCAGGACTTCACGGTCTTCGGCGGCAGCCTGGGCGAGGTGATGGCCGAGAAGATGTGCAAGGTGATGGACCTCGCCGCCGAGGTCGGGGCGCCGGTGATCGGCATCAACGACTCGGGCGGCGCGCGGATCCAGGAGGGCGTCGTCTCGCTGGGCGCCTACGGCGACGTCTTCGTTCGCAACGTGCAGTGCTCGGGGGTGATCCCCCAGATCAGCCTGATCATGGGGCCCTGCGCGGGCGGCGCGGTCTACTCGCCTGCGATGACGGACTTCATCTTCATGGTCAAGGAGACCTCGCACATGTTCATCACCGGCCCCGAGGTGATCAAGACGGTCACCGGCGAGGAGGTCGAGTTCGAGGAGCTCGGCGGGGCGATGAGCCACAACTCGAAGTCGGGGGTCGCGCACTTCGCCTCGGCCGATGAGGAGGCGTGCCTCGAGGACGCGCGCTACCTGTTCAGCTTCCTGCCCTCCAACAACCTGGAGCTGCCGCCGCGGGTGCAGCCCAGCGACGACCCCGATCGCGAGGACCCCGAGCTCGACACGCTCGTCCCCGACGACCCGCAGAAGCCCTATGACATGCGCGAGGTGGTCGCGCATGTCGTCGACGACGGCGAGTTCTTCGAGGTCCACGAGCACTTCGCGCAGAACATCATCTGCGGCTTCTCGCGCCTCGACGGCTTCCCCGTCGGCGTCGTCGGAAACCAGCCCAAGCACCTCGCCGGCGTGCTCGACATCGAGTCCTCGGAGAAGGCGGCCCGGTTCGTCCGCACCTGCGACGCCTACAACGTCGCCCTGCTGACGTTCACCGACGTGCCCGGCTTCATGCCCGGCACCTCGCAGGAGTGGGGCGGGATCATCCGCCACGGGGCGAAGCTGCTCTACGCCTTCACCGAGGCGACCGTGCCGAAGCTGACCGTCGTCACCCGCAAGGCCTACGGCGGCGCCTATGACGTCATGAACTCGAAGCACATGCTCGCCGACTTCAACTTCGCCTGGCCGACCGCGGAGGTGGCGGTGATGGGCCCCGAGGGCGCGGTCAACATCATCTACCGCAAGGACATCGCCTCCTCGCCGACCCCCGAGGAGCGCCGCGCGAAGCTGATCGACGACTACAAGGTGCACTTCGCCAACCCGTACTCGGCGGCCGAGCGCGGCTACATCGACGACGTGATCGAGCCCCGCCAGACGCGCCCGAAGCTGGTCAAGGCGCTGCGGGTCCTTCAGACCAAGCGCGTCGAGCAGCCCAAGCGCAAGCACGGCAACATCCCGCTGTAGGCGGCGCAGGCACTACCGTCTGCGGGGTGAGTGCCGAGGTCCCGCTTGACGAGGAGGAGTTCGCGCGCTGGCGCCGGGAGGCGGACCGCGCCCTGCAGGGTGCGCGCGTGCAGGCCGAGGCGGGCCTACACAACTGGGCCTGCTTCGCCGCCGAGCAGGCGAGCCAGCTTGCGATGAAGGGCCTGCTGCACGGGCTCGGCAAGGCTCCCTGGGGTCACGATCTGAAGGGGTTCGGCGAGGCGGTCGAGCAGGGTGGGCTCGAGCTCTCGGACGACCTCGCGCTCAGGCTCCGCCGCCTCGGCCGCCACTACATCCCGGCGCGCTATCCGGACGTGCACGCGGCTGGGAGCGCCGGGGATCAGTACGAGGAGGCCGAGTCGAGCGAGGCGATCGCCGATGCGGAGGCCGTCCTGGCCTTCGTGGACGCGTCGTGGGACAGGGTTCGAGCGGCATGATCGCAGCGGTCGAAGAGCGGCGGCGAGAGCGCGGCCGGTTGATCGCGCGCGCAACCGAGTACGCCGGAGCGCTGGCGAAGCGACTCGACCTGTGCGCGGTGGTGGTCGCGGGCTCGGTGGCGCGCGGGGACTTCAACGTCTGGAGCGACATAGACGTCGTCGTCATCGCCGAGGATCTGCCCGAGCGCGTCCCGGACCGCGAGCTGGCGCTGATCGCCGGCGCGCCTGCCCGGGTGCAGCCGGTCGGCTTCACGCCCGCCGAGTTCGAGGCCGCCCTCGCCAAGGGCAACCCGCTCGCCCGCGAGGCGGTTGACGCAGGCGTGGCGGTGGCCGGTGAGCTGCCGGGCGCCGGCTGATCGCGGGATCCGGCTACGGTTGGGCCGTGGCGAGCGCCAACGGCAAGCACAGGCCCCCGCGGCCCAGCATCCGGATCGAGGCGACGAGCGCCTCCCCCGAGGAGGCCGCGGCGATCGCGGCGGCGCTGGAGCGCTTCCTGGTCGAGACGGCGCCCGCGCCGCAGGCCGCCGTGCAGGTCAACCCGTGGCAGCGCGCGGCGCTGCGCGAGGGGATCGCCTCGCGGATGATCGAGCCGAGCGGCTGGGGGCCCGCGGTAGGTCGCTGATTCGATCCGACCCGGGCTTGAGGGCTCGCTCCGTTTGTAATAGAACCCAAGGTGAAGTCAGCGCTCGCGACCCGAGGAGATCCAGTGGCCGTAGTCAAGATCATCGAGTTGGTCGGCAGCTCCAAGAAGTCTTCGGACGACGCAGCGCAGCAGGCGCTGAAGCAGGCGCAGAGCTCGCTGCGGAACATCCGCGCGATCGACGTGGTCTCGACGGGCCTGCGCGGCGACAACCTCGACGAGTGGCGCGCCCACGTGCGGGTCGCCTTCCTGGTCGAGAACAGCGAGATCGACTGAGCTCGAGGGAGGAGCGCGGCCGCCACGGGCGACGGCGGCCGCACTTGAGGGGCGGCGGTGAGCGAACCCGCCGCCCCTTCAAAGCACGCTGAGCGAGGGCCGGGTCAGAGGCTGACCGTGGGCGCCTCGACCGCCCCGTCTCGCCAGGCCTCATACACCGCCTGGGCGATCGCCAGGTCCTGGATCGCGAGCCCGGTCGAGTCGAACAGCGTCACCTCCTCGGCCGAGGTGCGCCCGTCGGCCGAGGCCGCCAGCACCTCGCCGATCTGGGTGACGTCGTCGCGGCCGACGGCGCCCGCCTCGACGGCGTGGGCGAGCTCGCCGCCGGCGCTCGCCTGGGCCCACTCGTCGCAGAAGAGCCGGCAGGAGGCGATCGCCTGCAGCTCGACCTCGGCCTTGCCGTGGGCGTCGGCGCCGAGCGCGGCGATGTGCTGGCCCTCGCGCAGCCCGTCCTTGGTGATCACCGGCGCATCCCCCGGGGTGACGGTGACGACGATGTCCTGGTCGGCCGCGCGGCGGCGGTCGCCTGCCTCCCAGCCGAGCTCGGCGGCGAGCGCCTCGGCCGCTTCGGCGCGGGGGTCGCAGCAGACGCCCGGTCCGTAGCCGCAGGCCGCGAGGCAGCGCGCCGCCCAGGAGCCGTTGACCCCGCAGCCGATCACGCCGACCGTGCGCGCGCCCTCGGGGGCCAGCGCCTGGGCCGAGACCGCAGCGGCGCCGCCGGTGCGAAGCGAGGTGACCGAGGCGCACTCGATCACCGCCAGCTCGCGGCCGTCGCCGGCGTCGGAGAGGACGACGACCCCGCGCACCGCGGGCAGGCCGCGCTCGAGGTTGGACGGGAAAGAGGTCACCCACTTGAGCAGGGCGAGGCCGTCCCCGCGCGCCGGCATCGCGCGGAAGTCACCGCGGGGAGGGCTGTCGAGGTAGACCTTGGCGGGCATCGCCCAGTCGCCGGCCGCGTGGCGCTCGAACGCGTGCCGCGTGCGCTCGACCGCGGTGGCCGGCTCGATCGCCGCCAGCACGGCCTCGCCCGAGATGACGGCCAGATCGCTCACGCCGCGATTCATATTCGAAGACGCGCCGATCGGTATATTCCGTGCATGGCTAGCGGGCAGCATGCCGGCAGGCGTCCGCTGTGTTGCGCGGTTTCGGTGAGCGCGATCGCGCTCGCCCTCGCCCCTCTCGCCCAGGCCGAGAAACACGAGCGCAAGCCGAAAGGGCTTGGGCCGGTGGTGACCGCGACGGCCATCGGCCCGGTGGCCACGACTCTCGCCACAACCTCGGAGGCGACCGCGACCTGCCCGAAGCGCAAGCAGGCCGTGAGCGGAGGGTTCTCCGCCCCCTTCGGCGCGAGCGGGGCGCTAGTGGTGAACGAGTCATACAGAATCTCCAAGCGGGCTTAGCACGTCTCGGCGACGCTCGTCGCCGAGAGCGGGGCGGCGACCGCATATGCGTACTGCCGCAACAAGAACCTCGCGGTCAAGGACGTGACGACGACAGCAACCCTCGCCAGCGGGCAAGGTCAGAGCGTGCTGGTCGAGGCCGCCTGTGCCCCTAAGGCGGTGGCGATCAGCGGTGGCTTCGAGATGACCAGCGGCCCGCCAGCGGGCCATCTGCCGATCCCCGAACAGAGCATCGGAGGCGGCCCGTTCTCCGGGGGGAACAAGCCCGTCCGCAACTGGCGGGTGGTGGCCCAGAACAGCAAAACGGGCGCCCAGACGATCACGGCACACGCGTACTGCGCGACCGATATCCCGGTCCCCGCGTTCAGGCACAACCAGGTCACGGCCACTGTTCCCCACCTCGAAGCCTTGAGCGAGTCCTCCCGCTGTTCGAAGGCGCAAAGGCGCATGAAGAAGGGCAAGAAGACGCCGAAGCGGGCGCTGTCCGGCGGCGGCTTCTACAGTCCCTTCGCGCCCGGGACCGCGGTGCTCCCGGTCCACACCGAGAGCAGGATCGTGGGCAGGACCTTCGTCGACACCGTGGTCAACGGCGGCCCGCCCGGTGGCTCGGGCCCGCTCACGCTGCAGGCCCAGGCGATCTGCTTCTGAGTTCGGGGTCGACCGCGGCGCTGGTACGGTGATCATCGTCCCGCCGAAGGTTCCAAGGAGGACGGATGGCCGCGAGTTCCAGCAACGGTGACCGAAGTCCGATCTCGGTCGGCATCGTCGGCGGGGGCTTCGGCGGCCTCGGCATGGCCGTGCGCCTGCAGCAGGCGGGGATCGAGGACTTCACGATCTTCGAGCGGGCCGAGGAGGTCGGCGGCGTCTGGAGGGCCAACACCTATCCCGGCGCCGCCTGCGACGTTCCCTCCCACCTCTACTCGTTCTCGTTCGCGCCGGGACACGAGTGGTCGCGGCGCTACGCGCCGCAGGCCGAGATCCAGGCCTACATACAGGGGGTGATGCGGGACTTCGGGCTCGAGCCGCACCTGCGCCTGGGCATAGAGGCCGACTCGGCGAGCTTCGACGAGCCGACGGGCCGCTGGACCCTCGCCACCGCCGACGGCGAGAGCCACGAGTTCGACGTCCTGATCACGGCCTGCGGCCAGCTCACCAACCCGCAGGTCCCCGCGATCCCCGGCAGGGACTCCTTCGAGGCCCCGGCCTTCCACTCGGCCGAGTGGGACCACGACTGCGACCTCAGCGGGAAGGACGTCGCGGTGATCGGCACCGGCGCCAGCGCGATCCAGTTCGTGCCGGCGATCGCGCCCGAGGTGAGGAGCCTGACGATCTACCAGCGCTCCGCCCCGTGGATCGCGCCCAAGAACGACCGCGCCTACAGCGAGGCCGAGCGCGAGCTGTTCCGCCGCTTCCCGGCCCGGGTCGCGGCGGCGCGGTACGCCACCTGGGCCTTTCACGAGCTCGCGACCCGCGCCTTCACCGGGACGGAGTGGATGGCCGAGTCCTTCGAGCGGCTCTGCGACCACTACCGGCGCGCGGCGCTGTCGGATCCCGACCTGATCGAGCGGACGACCCCCGACTACGAGCTGGGCTGCAAGCGGGTGCTGATCACGAGTGACTGGTACCCGACCCTCGAGCGCGACAACGTCGAGCTGATCTCGGGCCAGGTGCAGCGGATCACCGAGGCCGGCGTCGTCGGCCCCGACGGGGTCGAGCGCCCCGCGGACGTGATCGTCTGGGGCACCGGCTTCTCGACCCACGACTTCGTCGCCCCGATGCGGATCGAGGGGCTCGGCGGCTGCGAGCTGAACGAGGTCTGGGCCGAGCGCCCGGAGGCGTACCTGGGCATCACGGTGGCCGGCTTCCCGAACCTGTTCGTGATCTACGGCCCCAACACCAACCACGGCGCGGGCTCGGTTCCCTTCACCCTCGAGTGCCAGATGCGGTACATCCTCGACGGCATCCGCCGGCTGCGCGAGCAGGGGCTGCGCTACATCGACCTGCGACCGGAGGTGCAGGCGCGCTGGCGCGAGGAGATCGAGCGGCGCTCGCAGCGCACGAGGTGGGTGCGGGGCGGTGGCAGCAGCTGGTACGTGACGGAGGCCGGCATCAACACCAACAACTGGCCCGGCCCCTGGCTCGAGTACCGGCGCCGCACCCACCGCCTCAACCCCGGCGACTACCGCGCGGCCCGGCGCGCCGCCCCGGCGCCCGCGGACGTGGCCGCAGGCACGGCCGCAGCATAATCACCCTAAACTCGATCAGGTTTGATAGATTGAGTGGCCCCACGCCGGGTAACTACGCTTCCGCGCAGCGACGCCGGGCACGAAAGGAGAGCCGCAGCCAATGGAGCCCGTCTCCACCCCCGAGCAGCAGGCGGGCAAGAAGCCCGAGCTCGACCAGGACCTGACCAAGAAGCAGGAGGGCAAGCGCGGGCGCGGCTCGCTCGAGAACCCCGAGGTCTACGACAACGTCCCCGGGCACGCGATCCCGATCCTCGAGCGCGAGTTCGACGACTTCGACACCGAGGCCGCCAGCTTCCTGCGCGAGGAGCAGTCCGAGGAGCAGTTCATCGGGTTCCGGCTGAAGCAGGGCGTCTACGGCCAGCGCCAGCCCGACGTGCAGATGGTGCGGATCAAGCTTCCCTTCGGCGGCGTCACCCCCGAGCAGATGGAGATGCTCGCCGAGGTGGTCGAGCGCTGGGCCCCCCTGAACAAGGGCCACATCACCACGCGCCAGAACATCCAGATCCACCACGTGCCGCTGGCCGACATGGCCGACCTGATCCGCGAGATCAGCTCGGTCGGGCTCTCCTCGCGCGAGGGCTGCGGCAACACCGTCCGCAACGTCACCGGCGATCCCTGGGCCGGCGTCAGCGAGGGCGAGCTGTTCGACATCACGCCCTGGCTGGTCGCCTACGTGCGCTACTTCGTCCGCCACCCGACCACGCAGCTGATGCCGCGCAAGGTGAAGACCGCCTTCACCGCGACCGACGAGGACGTCGCGATCACCGGCATCCACGACATCGGCTTCATCCCCCGGGTCAAGCAGATCGAGGGCCGCGGTGAGGTCAAGGGCGTCGAGATCCGGGTCGGCGGCGGCACCTCGATCATGCCGCGCGTCGCCCCCACGCTGTACGAGTTCGTCGAGGTCGAGAACGGCGACTACCTGAAGGTCTCCGAGGCCGTCTTCCGCATCTTCGACCGCCAGGAGTGGCTGCGCGTCAACCGCGCCCGCGCCAGGATCAAGGTGCTGATCGACAAGATCGGCATCGACGCCTTCCGCGAGATGGTGGAGGAGGAGCTGCAGGGCGACTGGGTCGCCGAGCGCGACTTCGCGGTCGAGCACATGCTGTTCGACGACGACGAGGAGGCGCGCGCGCCCGGCGTGCCCGAGGCAGCCGGCAGCCCCAACGGGGACGCGAGCGAGTTCGAGCGCTGGAAGCAGTCCAGCGTGCGCGCGCAGCGCCAAGAGGGTTTCTCGAGCGTCGAGGTCCGCGTCGTCCGCGGCGACCTCACCCCCGAGCAGTTCCGGGGTCTTGCCCAGATCATGCGCGAGCTCAGCGGCGACACCGCGCGCTCGACCGTGCAGCAGAACTTCGTGCTGCGCTGGGTCCGCGACGAGTCCCTCTACGACGTCTATCGCCGGCTCGGCGAGCTGGGCCTGAACGCGCCGGGCGCCGACGAGATCACCGACGTCGTCAGCTGCCCCGGGACCGACTCCTGCAAGCTCGGCATCACCAGCTCGATGGGCCTGAACCGCGCCGTGCAGGAGCGGATCGAGCGGATGGAGATCGACGACCCGCTGACGCGCCGGGTCCACATCAAGATGTCGGGCTGCCCCAACGGCTGCTCACAGCACCACATCGCCAACATCGGCTTCTACGGGGCCTCGATCAAGGTCGGCGAGCAGACGATCCCCGCCTACATCGCCCACCTGGGCGGCAACTACGAGGGCGGCGAGGTCCTCTACGGCCACAGGCTGAAGGCGCGCCTGCCCGCAAAGCGGGTTCCCGACGCGGTCGAGCGCTGGCTGCGCCTGTACGAGTCCGACCGCAACGAGGGCGAGCCCTTCAACGACTTCGTCGAGCGCGTCGGCACCGACGTCTTCGAGGAGAAGGTCTCCGACCTGAAGATGCCGGTCGAGTTCAACGCCGAGAACCTGACGCACTTCATCGACTGGAACCGCTCGGAGCCCTACAAGGTCGAGCGCGGCGAAGGAGAGTGCGCCGTCTGACGGCGCCCGACCGATTTCCATGCACCCTCCTGCCACACTGACCGGCTCCGTGCCGACCCGCGAGCTCGAGACCCCGCAGTTCGACCCCGAGGCGGTGGCCGCCGACCTTGAGGACGCCAGCGCCGAGGAGGCGCTCGCCTGGGCGATCGACAGCTTCCACCCGCGGCTCTACATCGCCGCCTCGTTCCAGAAGACGAGCTCGGTCACCGTGCACATGGCCAGCAGCATCAACTCCGAGGTGCGCTTCTTCTACCTCGACACCGACGTGCTCTTCCCCGAGACCTACGAGACCAGGGACCGGCTCGAGCAGCGCTACGGGATCAGCTTCCACCGCTACAGCTCGATGACCCTGGAGCAGCAGGCGGGGCTCTACGGCGACCAGCTCTGGTCCCGCGACCCCGACGCCTGCTGCGGCATCCGCAAGGTGGACCCGATGCGCTCCGCGCTCTCGGCGGTCGACTGCTGGGTCTCCGGCATCCGCCGCCAGGACTCGCAGACGCGCGCCGGCGCGCCCAAGTTCGCCTGGGACAAGCGCTTCGGCCTGTGGAAGCTGAACCCGCTGGCCGACTGGTCGGAGAAGGACGTCTGGAACTACATCTCCGAGCACGACATCCCCTACAACCCGCTGCACGACCAGGGCTATCCCTCGATCGGCTGCACCCACTGCACCCGCAGGCCGGCCGAGGGCGAGGACGCCAGGGCGGGCCGCTGGGCCGGGCTCGAGAAGACCGAGTGCGGGCTGCACGGCTAGGGGTCGCCAGGCCGCAGGCTTGGGAGCGGCCGCTTGCGGCCGCGACTGATGCAGGCGGCCGCCGGCGTCCCCGCCTGATGGCGAAGCTGGACTAAGAAAACCAACGAGATCAACAATCGCTACCCTCTCGCGCTCGATGCCATCCCTCCAACTGAACGAACGACAGACCGCCGACTTCGAGATGATCGGCAACGGCGGCTTCGCGCCGCTGACGGGCCCCCAGGGCTCCGCCGACTGGAAGAGCGTCGTCGAGAGGATGACCCTCGAGAACGGCGAGTACTGGCCGATCCCGATCACCCTCGCGACCGACGCCGAGGTCTCCGAGGGCGACACCGTCGAGATCACCAGCGACGAGGGCATGGCGCTCGGCACGCTGAAGGTCAGCGAGATCTTCGAGCGCGACATCAACGCCGAGGCCGAGGGGGTGTACCTGACCACGGACACCGAGCACCCCGGGGTCGCCGCACTGCACGAGGAGGGCGCCCGCTGCGTCGCCGGCAGCTACGAGGTCAAGGCCCTGCCCGACCACGAGGACGCCTTCATGCAGCGCTATCTCTCCCCCGAGGAGTCCAAGAAGGCCTTCGCAGAGCGCGGCTGGAAGCGCATCGTCGCCTTCCAGACGCGCAACCCGATCCACCGGGCCCACGAGTACGTGACCAAGACGGCGCTCGAGATCACCGACGGGCTGATGATCCACCCGCTGATCGGCAAGACCAAGGAGGGCGACATCCCCGCCGAGGTCCGCATGCAGTGCTACGAGGTGCTGATGAAGGACTACTACCCCGACGACCGGGTGATCCTCAACGTCTTCCCCTCGAAGATGCACTACGCCGGCCCGCGCGAGGCCGTGCTGCACGCGATCGCGCGGCGCAACTACGGCGCCACCCACTTCATCGTCGGCCGCGACCACGCCGGCGTCGGCGACTACTACGGCACCTACGACGCCCAGAAGATCTTCGACGAGATCGACATCGACAAGCTCGGCATCCAGCCGCTGTTCTTCGAGCACAGCTTCTGGTGCAACAGGTGCGAGGGAATGGGCTCGGGCAAGACCTGCCCGCACGGGGCCGAGGACCACGTCTTCCTGAGCGGCACCAAGGTCCGCGAGATGCTCGACAACGGCGAGATCCCGCCGCAGGAGTTCAGCCGGCCCGAGGTCGCGCAGATCCTGATCGACGCCTACAGCAAGGCCTAGCCGGCACCCCGCGACCGGGCGGCGGCGCCACTGCCCCCGCCCCAGGCCCCGCGCAACAGACTTCTGGATTTTGTTTCGGACTGCACAGATCAACTGAGACGAGAAGGAGCAACGCGTTTCCATGAGCAATGACAAGGGCTTCACCCTCTGGTTCACCGGTCTCTCCGGGGCCGGCAAGACGACCATCTCCAAGCACGTCTCCGACGAGCTGCGCGCCAGGGGCTCGAATCTCGAGATCCTCGACGGCGACGTGGTCCGCGAGAACCTCTCCAAGGGCCTCGGCTTCTCCAAGGAGGACCGCGACACCAACATCCGCCGCATCGCCTTCGTGGCCGACCTGCTGAGCCGCAACGGCGTTCCGGTGATCACCGCCGCCATCTCGCCCTACCGCGAGATCCGCGACGAGGCGCGCGAGACGATGGGCGACCGCTTCATCGAGGTCTTCGTCAAGGCCTCGGTCGAGGTCTGCGCCGACCGCGACGTCAAGGGCCTCTACAAGAAGGCCTTCGCGGGCGAGATCAAGGAGTTCACCGGCGTCTCGGATCCCTACGAGGAGCCGCTCAGCCCCGAGATCACGCTCGATACGGAGAACGAGAGCGCAGAGGAGTCGGCGGCGAAGCTGATCGCCCTGCTCGAGGAGCGCCAGCTGATCCCGGCCGCGCAGCCCGCCTAGGCGGGCTGCGCGGCATCGGGATCGGCTCACTCGGGCCGGCGCGGAAGCTCCGGCTCGCCGAGGTCATAGGTGGGATAGGAGCCGAACCGGTCGAACATCTTGTGATGAGGCCCGTGGAAATCGGAGGACCCCGTGGCCGCGAGGCCGCGCTCGGAGCAGACGCCGAGCAGGAACTCGGTCCGCGCCCGGTCGTGCGCGGGGTAGAAGACCTCGACCCCGTCCAGGTCGAGGTCCGCGATCAGTGCTGCGACCTCGGAGGGCGCGTCGATGTCCCAGAAGGGATGGGCGAGCACCGGCGTGCCGCCGGCCTCGCGGATCAGGTGCACGGCCTCGTTTGCGGTCGGCCAGCGCCGCGAGACGAAGGCCTTGGCTCCGGGGACGAGGTACTCCTCGAAGAAGGCGCTCATCTCGTCGGGCTCGGTGCCCGCGGCCTTGGCGATGTGCGGCCGACCGACCGAGGAGGCGTCGCCCGCCTGGGCGATGGCGTCGTCGAAGTCGACCTCGACGCCGAGCGAGTTGAGGTTGGCGACGATCTCCCGGGCGCGGGTCACGCGCTCGTGCTGGGCGCGCTCGCAGATCGGCCGCATCGCGTCGATGTCGATCCAGTAGCCGAGCATGTGGAGGTCGTCGATCGAGGAGTGGATGCAGGAGATCTCGGCCGCCGGGACCAGCGCGATGCCCGCCTCCCTCGCCGCCTCGGACGCCTCCGGGATGCCGTCCACGGCGTCGTGATCGGTCAGCGCCAGGGTCGTGACCCCCGCATCGGCGGCGGCGCGCACCACCTCCGCCGGAGGCAGCTCGCCGTCGGAGACCGTGGAATGGCTCTGCAGGTCGATCACGGGAGCGCGCATCCTAGGCCGTCCAGGGTTGCCAGGGCATTTGCGCCCCACACCCCGCACCCCCGGACGCGAAGCGGAGGAGGTGGCGGGTGAGAATCTCCGCAAAGGCGGATTACGCCGTCCGGGCCGCGGCCGAGCTGGCATCGGCCGGCGAGGACCCGGTCAAGGGCGAGAGGATCGCCGAGGCCCAGGACATCCCGCTGCAGTTCCTGGAGCACATCCTGCTGGAGCTGAAGCACGCGCGGCTGGTGCGGGCGCGGCGCGGCGCCCGCGGCGGCTACTGGCTCGCGAAGCCGCCCGAGGAGATCCCCCTCGCCGACGTGATCCGCGCGGTCGAGGGCCCGCTCGCCAACATCCAGGACCTGGCGCCCGAGACGACCAGCTACCCGGGCAACGCCGAACGCCTGCGCGACGTCTGGATCGCCGTCCGCGCCAGCCTGCGGCGGGTGCTGGAGGAGGTCACCGTGGCCGACCTGCGCGACGGCACCATCCCCGACGAGGTGATGGAGCTGACCCGCGACGAGGGGGCCTTCGAGACCCGGTAGCCCGGAGGCCCTCGGGGGCCTCAGGCGTCGGCCGCGGCGTAGGCCTCGAGAAGCTCGCGCTCGCGCTCGCGCTTGGGGAAGCAGAAGAAGACCAGCGCGGCCCCGATCACGATCGCCGTGATCCCGGCGGTCCAGGCCCACTCGTCCCCCTGCAGGAAGGCGGTCTTGGCGCCGGCGATGATCTCGCTCTCGTACTTCGGGTAGCGCTCGGCCGTGGCGGCGGCGCTGGAGAAGGACGTCTCGAGGGCCGTGGTGAGATCGTCGTTGATCTTGGCGCTGTTCGGGGCGTTCGAGATCTGCGAGCCCACCGACGAGGCGTAGCCGGCGCTGAGCAGCGAGCCGAGGATCGACTGCATGATCGCCGCGCCCAGGTCCCGCTGCAGGTCGGCGGTGGCCGATGCCATGCCCGCGCGCTTGAGCGGGACCGATCCGGTCAGCGAGTGCGAGGCCGGGGTGCCTGCGAAGCCGACGCCGATCCCGACCGACGCGTAGCCCAGGCCCACCTGCCAATAGGGGGTCCCCTGGTCCCAGAGCAGCAGCATCGCCAGGTAACCGAGCAGGCAGAAGAAGTAGCCCAGCAGCAGGGTGAACCGCGCGCCCCGCGCCTCGACGATCCGCGCCGAGCGCGGTGCGACCAGCACCATCATCAACGCACCCGGAAGGATTGCGGCGCCGGCGCCCAGGGTCGAGTAGGAGAGCACGTTCTGCATGAACTGCTGGCCGACGAACATCGCCGCCATCAGCGAGCCGAAGACGATGATCCCGGCGCAGGCGGCAACCCAGAAGGTCGGGCGCGCCGCCACCTCCAGGTTATACAGCGGCTCGGGCCTGTCCTTCGCGGACCCCTCCGCTGCGGTCTCGGCACCGACGGACTGCGCCCTACCGAGCCGGCGCTGCCGAATCGCGAAGGCGGCGATCGCGGCCGCGGCGACGATCCCGAGGCCGATCGCGAGCGTGCTCTTGCCCGGCATCGAAAAGAAGTTGATCGCCAGCACCAGGGCTCCCACCAGCAGCACCGAGAGGATGCCCCCGAGGTTGTCGACCGGGTCGCTGTTCTCGTTCACGTGGGAGGGGATGATGCGAATCGCCATCAGCAGCGCCAGCAGCGCCAGCGGCAGGGTCGCGATGAAGACCGAGCCCCAGTCGAACCCCTCCAGCAGCGCCCCTGAGAGCAGCGGCCCGAGCGCCGCGGTGGCGCCGCCGATGCCCGACCAGAGCGCGATCGAGCGCGTCCTCGCCGGTCCCGACCACAGGGCCGTGATCAGCGCCAGCGTCGTCGGGAAGGCCATGCCCGCCGCTAACCCGCCCAGCACGCGCGCGACGAAGAGGACGTCAACCGTCGGGGCGAAGCCGGCCAGCAGCGAGGCCGGGATCGAGAGCCCCATCCCGATCACGATCATCATCTTGCGCCCGTAGCGGTCCCCGAGCGCCCCCAGCCACAGCACCGAGGTCGCGAGCCCGAGCGAGTAGCCGACGGCGACCAGGTCGAGCGAGGTCTGGGAGGCGTTGAAGGCCTCGCCGATCGAGGGCAGAGCGACGTTTGCGACGGCGAGGTTGAGGTTGGCGACGGCGGCGGCGAGGATCAGCGTCGCCAGCACGGCCCCCTGCCGGGCCGGGGCCGATCCACCTTTGGTCGCTTCCGCCACCATCCGAGGTGGGAATCCTATGACCACGGCCACCCCGTGCTACCCTGCCGAGAGCTATTTAGGACTCTTTCGGTCAAGAAAGAGCACAAAGTGGAGAAGGCGGCCCGTGACTGAAGCGAAGCCGCGTTCGTCCCCACAGCGGCACCCCGCTTCACCAACCCCAGTTCGTCCGTGGATCCAGCAATCATCTTCTTCGGCTTCGGCGTCGGCTTCCTGGTCGGCCTCACCGGCATGGGCGGAGGCTCCCTGATGACGCCGCTCCTGATCCTGGTCTTCGGGATCAAGCCGGTGACCGCGATCGGGACCGACATCTTCTACGCGGCCGTGACCAAGACGGCCGGCGGCTGGCGCCACCTCAAGCTGAAGACGGTGAACATGCCGCTGACCTGGTGGATGGCGGCCGGCAGCGTGCCTTCGGCGATCGCCGGCGTCTGGGTCCTCGACATCCTCAAGGAGAGGCTCGGCGACGACCTCGACGAGACGGTCTTCGCGATGCTCGCCGCCTGCCTCCTGGTCGTCGGCGCGATCACCCTGCTGCGAAGCCTGTTCCTGGCCGGCAAGATCACCGAGCGCGAGGACTTCGAGATACACCTGCGCCACAAGATCGCGGCCGTAGCGATCGGCGCCACGACCGGCTTCGTGATCGGCCTCTCCTCGGCCGGCAGCGGCACCGTGATCGCGATCATGCTGATCGCCGTCTACCGCCTCACCCCCCAGAAGGTGGTCGGCACCGACGTCTTCCACGCCGCGATCCTGCTCTGGGCGGCCGGCGTCGCCCACATCTTCAGCGGCAACGTCGACTTCGCACTGGCGGGGAACATCCTGCTGGGCTCGGTGCCGGGCGTGATCCTGGGCTCGAACATGTCGGTGAAGTGGCCGCAGGGCCTGCTGCGCACCGCGCTCGGCCTCGTTCTGATCGCGGCCGGCGTCGCGCTGCTCTCGAAGGCCGACCAGACTCTGGTGCCTTACGCGCTCGCGGTCGCGGGCGTCTCCTTCGCCGCGCTGTTCGGGATCCAGTTCCTGCTGCGCAAAGAGGTCGAGGAGGACCCCGACGAGCAGGCGGCGATCGAGCGCGCGATCGCGGTCTCGGTGCTCGGGGACGAGATCCCGCGCGACGCCGCCCTAGAGGCGGAGCTGGCGCGGAGCTCCCCCTCGGCGCGCGAGCCGGCTCTGACCCGCGACAGCTAGCGCAACCTGGCGCCGGCCGGGGCGCGACCTGGCCTCCTGAGCCGCGCCGAATCGCAATACTGCGCCGCCATGTTCGAGAAGGTCCTGGTCGCGAACCGCGGCGAGATAGCGATCCGCGTGATGCGGACACTGCGCGAAATGGGCATCGGGTCGGTCGCCGTCTACTCGGAGGCCGACCGCGAGGCCCCGCACGTGCGCGAGGCCGACGAGGCCTTCCTGCTGGGCCCCGCCGCCCCGGCCGAGAGCTACCTGAACGTGGAGAAGATCCTGCAGGTCGCCGCCGACTGCGGTGCCGAGGCGGTCCACCCGGGCTACGGCTTCCTGGCCGAGAACGCGCCCTTCGCCAAGGCCTGCGAGAAGGCCAAGATCACCTTCATCGGCCCCCCGCCCAAGGCGATCGAGGCGATGGGCTCGAAGACCGAGTCGCGCGCGCTGATGGAGAAGGCGGGGGTACCGATCGTCCCCGGCGACACGAAGCCCGTGCCCGACGTGCCCGCGGCAGCCAAGAAGGCCGAGGAGATCGGCTACCCGATCGCGGTCAAGGCGGCGGGCGGGGGCGGGGGCAAGGGCTTCCGCGTGGCGATGGGCCCCGACGACCTCGAAGACGCCTTCGAGGGCGCCGCCCGCGAGGGCGAGAAGTTCTTCAGCGACCCGACCGTCTACCTCGAGCGCTACCTCGAGGACCCGCGCCACGTCGAGGTGCAGGTGCTGGCCGACGGCAAGGGCAACGTGATCCACCTCGGCGAGCGCGACTGCTCGATCCAGCGCCGCCACCAGAAGCTGATCGAGGAGGCGCCCGGACCGCACGTAGACGCCGAGATGCGCGAGCGCATCGGCAAGATCGCCACCGAGGCGGCCGCCGCGGTCGGCTACCGCTCCGCCGGCACGATCGAGGGTCTGCAGGTGGGCGACGACTACTACTTCCTGGAGATGAACACCCGCGTGCAGGTCGAGCACTGCGTGACCGAGATGGTCACCGGCATGGACATCGTCCGCGAGCAGGTCCGGATCGCGGCCGGCGAGGAGCTCTCGGTCAGCCAGGACGAGGTCGAGCTGCGCGGCCACGCGATCGAGTGCCGGATCAACGCCGAGGCCGCCCACAAGAACTTCGCCCCCGCCCCCGGCCGGATCACGACCTACCGCGAGCCCGCGGGCCCGGGCGTCAGGGTCGACTCCGGCGTCGAGGCCGGAGGCGAGGTGACGCCGCTGTATGACCCGATGGTCGCGAAGCTGATCGTCTGGGACGTCGACCGCGAGCACGCCACGCGTCGGATGCTGCGGGCGCTGGCCGAGTACGAGGTCGGCGGGCTGACCACGCTGATCCCCTTCCACCAGGCGATCCTGGCCACCGAGCAGTGGGCGGGCGGCGAGACCTGCCGCGACCTGACAGAGGACAAGAAGTGGCTCAAGGGCACACAGCCCGCCGAGTCCGCCTCGCGTCCGCGACCGGCGGATGCCGAAGAGGGCCCGGAGAAGTCCGAGCGGGACTACCAGGTCGAGGTCGGCGGCAAGCTCTTCGACGTCAAGGTGATCGGCGAGGCCGTCGCGGGCGCCGGCGCCGGCTCGCCCGGCCTGAAGGCGCCGCCCAAGCGCGAGCGCAAGGGCGGGGGCGGCGCGGCCGCGGCGGGCGAGAACCTGGCCTCGCCGCTGCAGGGCACGGTGCTGAAGGTGGCCGTGCAGAAGGACGCCGAGGTCGCCGAGGGCGACCTGGTCTGCGTGATCGAGGCGATGAAGATGGAGAACGAGATCACCGCCCACCGCGCCGGCAAGGTCACCGAGCTGCCGATCAGCGACGGCGCGGCCGTCTCATCCGGCGACCTGCTGGCGAAGATCGAGTAGCTGGGCGCAGTCGTGATCGCCGGCGCTACTTCGCGCCGAGCTTGGCGGCGGCTTCGCGCAGGTTCTTGACGGTCGCGTCGGGGGGCTTGCGGCCGTCGAGCTTCTCGCCGTGGCGGTTGACCCAGATCACGGGCACCTTGCGCTTCAGGCACGGCGCGACGTCGGCGTCGTAGCCGGAGCCGATGTGGACCCAGCCCTGCTTGCCGCCGAGGCGCCGCGCGCACTCGCGAAAGTGTGTCTCGTCGGGCTTGTAGCTGCGCACCTGCTGGGCGGTGACCACGAGGTCCAGCTCGGTGCGCAGGTGGCGGCGCGAGATGCCGAGCAGCTTGTCGTCGATGTTGGAGATGATCCCGATCTCGTAGCGGTCCTTGATCCGCTCCATGGCCGCGTTCGACTCGCGGAAGGGCGGCCACGAGGCGACGCTGTCGGGCAGGAACTGGGCGCGAGAGGGCTCGATCATCCAGTCGATCTCCTCTGCGACGTTGACCGCGGCGCGGCGCAGGACCTCGGCGTAGAGCTCGTAGGAGCCCGACATGATCTGCGCCTGGGCCTCGAAGAAGCGCCCCAGCAGCGCGGGCAGGTCGAGGGTGAGGCCGTCCCTGTCAGCCTCCTTCTTGAAGGCGTCCCCGATGCCCTTCTCCCAGTCGATCAGGGTGCCATAGCAGTCAGTGGTGACTACCTTGATCTCTTTCAGCTTCGGAAGGGCCATCGCGAGGTCGCGCAGTATAGGCTCACGCGGCTTTTGGACCTTCTCGAATACCAGGGAAAGCAGCTGTTCGCTCGGCACGGCGTGCCCGTGCCGAGCGGAAAACACGCCAAGACGATCGAAGAGGCGGTGGCCGCCGCCGAGGAGATCGGCTACCCCTGCGTGGTCAAGGCGCAGGTCCACATCGGCGGCCGCGGCAAGGCCGGTGGCATCAAGGTCGCGGAGGACCGCGACGAGGCCGAGCAGCACGCCAGCGCGATCCTCGGCATGCAGATCACCGGCCCCCACGGCGAGGGCCCGTTCGAGGTCCACGAGCTCTGGATCGAGGAGGCGTCGAAGATCGACGCCGAGTACTACGCCTCGATCATCCTCGACCGCTCCGCCAAGAAGCTGCTGGTGATGCTGTCGACGATGGGCGGCATGAACGTCGAGGAGATCGCCGACAAGGACCCCGACGCGCTCGTCCGCCGCCACGTCGAGCCGGCCGAGGGCTTCGGGCCCGAGCAGGCGGCCCAGATCGCAGCCGACGCCGGCGTCGACGAGGACGCACGCGCCGAGACGGCGGAGATGCTGGTCAAGCTCTACACCGCCTTCAACGAGCTAGACGCGACCCTGATCGAGGTCAACCCGCTCGTCGTCACCTCGGACCGCCGGGTGGTGGCCCTGGACTCGAAGACGACGATCGACAACTCGGCGCTCTACCGCCACGAGGACGTCGCAGGCTTCGAGGAACTCTCGGCGATGGACCCGCAGGAGCGGATGGCCAAGGAGAAGGGCCTCACCTACGTCAAGCTCGACGGCGACATCGGCATCCTCGCCAACGGCGCCGGGCTCTGCATGTCCACGCTCGACGTCGTCGCCCAGGCCGGCGGCGATCCCGCCAACTTCCTCGACGCCGGCGGCGGCTCCAAGGCCGACGCGATCGTCGCCGCGCTCGAGGTGATCACCTCGGACGAGAAGGTGAAGGCGATCCTGTTCAACATCTTCGGCGGCATCACCCGCTGCGACGAGATCGCCAAGGGCATCATCGAGGCGGCGGGCCGGATCGACCTGGGCGTTCCCCTGATCGTCCGCCTCGACGGCACCAACTCCGAAGAGGGACTCGGGTTGCTGGCCGACGCGACCCTGCCCGACCTGCACATCGAGAAGACGATGCTCGGAGCCGCCGCCAAGGTCGTCGAGGTGGCTTCGCAGAGGTGAGGAGCTGATGTCGATCATCGTCGGCGACGACGCGAAGCTGGTGATCTCGGGCCTGACGGGCCGCGAGGGGACCTTCCACGGTCTCCGTAACCGCGACTACGGCACGGACGTCGTCGCCGGCGTCACCCCCAAGAAGGGCGGCCAGGACGTCGAGGGCATCCCGGTCTTCGACACGATCGCCGAAGCCGCCGCCGAGAAGGGCGCCAACACCTCGATGATCTTCGTGCCGGCGCGCTTCGCCGCGGCGGCGATCAACGAGGCGATCGACGCGGGGGTCGCGACGGTGATCGCGATCACCGAGGGCATCCCCGTCCACGACATGATCGGCACCTACTGGAAGGCGAGGGAGCGGGGCGTGCGCCTGATCGGGCCCAACTGCCCCGGCGTGCTCAGCCCCGGCAAGGCAAACGTCGGCATCATCCCCGCGCAGTTCTTCGACCCCGGTCCGATCGGGGTCGTCTCGAAGTCGGGCACGCTGACCTACCAGATCGGGAACGAGCTGAAGCAGGCCGGCCAGGGCAACTCCTCGATCGTCGGCATCGGCGGCGACCCGATCGTGGGCTCGGACTTCATCGACGTCCTCGACCTCTATGAGGCCGACGACGAGACCGAGATGATCGTGATGGTCGGCGAGATCGGAGGCGACGCCGAGGAGCGCGCCGCCGAGCACATCGCCGCCAGCATCTCGAAGCCCGTGGTCGCCTACATCGCCGGCTTCACCGCTCCTCCCGGCAAGCAGATGGGCCACGCCGGCGCGATCATCTCCGGCTCCTCGGGCACCGCCGAGGCGAAGAAGGAGGCGCTGGAGGCGAAGGGCGTCCGCGTCGGCAAGAGCCCCACCGAGACCGCCCAGATCGCGGTCGAGGTGCTCGGGTCCTAGATTCCCCTCCGCCCCTAGCTCGCCGTCTTCTGGCGGCGCAGCCGGGCCCGGGCCTTGGCGGCGGCGCGCAGGCGCTCGTCCGCGGCCGGAGCGGGCTCCCGGGGCTGACGCCCGCTCGCGGGCTCGGGGGCGGCGGC
>VGBV01000005.1 GCA_016870325.1 Actinomycetota bacterium | reverse complement strand
GCCGCCGAGGAGGAGGCACCCGCCGCCGAGGAGGAGGCACCCGCCGCCGAGGAGGAGGCACCCGCCGCCGAGGAGGAGGCACCCGCCGCCGAGGAGGAGGCACCCGCCGCCGAGGAGGCCCCCGCCGCCGAGGAGGCCCCCGCCGCCGAGGAGGCCCCCGCCGAGAAGCCGGCGGCCGAGGAGAAGCCCGCCGAGGAGAAGGACGTCGTCCCCGGCGCCGAGCTCGACCCGATCGCGATCGAGGACGAGAAGCGGCCCGAGACCGCCGAGGAGAAGGCCCGCCGCGAGGCCGAGGAGGAGGAGCGCGCCCGCCGCGAGGCCGAGGTGATGGCCGAGGGCGAGGAGCCCGAGCCCTTCGCCGTCAAGGCGACGAAGCTCTCCGGCGACGCGCGCCACATCGCGACCGGCAAGCGCAAGTCCTCGGTCGCGCGCGTGATGCTCACACCGGGCAGCGGCGCGATCGAGGTGAACAAGCGCAAGCTCGAGGAGTACTTCCCCCGCCTCTACCTGCAGTCGGTCGCCAAGCAGCCGCTGGTGCAGACCGGCTATGAGACGAACGTCGACGTGCGCATCAACGTCCACGGCGGCGGCATCAGCGGCCAGGCCGCGGCCGTTCGCCACGGCATCGCCCGCGCTCTCTGCGAGGTCGATCCCGACCTGCGCGCCGAGCTCAAGCGCCGCGGCATGCTGACGCGGGACGCCAGGGTGAAGGAACGCCGCAAGGCGGGCCTGAAGAAGGCGCGCAAGCGCCCGCAGTTCTCCAAGCGCTAGAGCCCGCGATGGCGGAACGCAGACTGTTCGGGACCGACGGGGTGCGGGGCCCGGTTGGGGAGTTCCTGACCGCGGAGCTGGCGATGGCCCTGGGGCGGGCCGCCGCGAGCGCGATCGACGCCGGGCGCCCGCGGGTGCTGATCGTCCGGGACACGAGGGAGTCCGGGCCGATGCTCGAGGCCGCGCTCGCGGCGGGGATCGCGGAGGGTGGAGGCGACGCGATGACCGCCGGCGTGCTGCCGACGCCCGCGGCCTCGGTGCTGGCGCGGCGGCTGGACTTCGACCTCGCCGCCGTCGTCTCGGCATCGCACAACCCCTACGGGGACAACGGGATCAAGTTCTTCGACCGCAGCGGGACCAAGCTCGACGATGAGATGGAGGCGAGCATCGAGGCGCGGCTGGAGGACCCCGCCGGAGCCGAGGCCGGCCGCGTCGACGAGCTCGGGGGCGCCTTCGACGACTACATCCGCGAGCTGCGCACGGCCTTCGGCGATCTCGACCTCTCTGGCCGCACGATCGCGCTCGACTGCGCCAACGGCGCCACCTACCGCGTGGCGCCGGCGATCTTCGAGCGCCTCGGCGCCACCGTGCTGGCGAGCGCCACCGAGCCCGACGGGCGCAACATCAACGACGGCTGCGGCGCCATCCACACGCAGCCTCTGGCGGAGAGGGTCGGCGCCTCGGAGGCCGAGATCGGGTTCGCCTTCGACGGGGACGGCGACCGTCTGATCGCGATCGACGGCGAGGGCGGCGTCCACGACGGCGACGAGCTGATCGCGCTCGCGGCGCGCCACCTGAGCGCGGCCGGCGAGCTCGCCGGCGGCGTCGCCGTCACCGTGATGACCAACTACGGCTTCCATGCGGCGATGCAGGCGGAGGGCATCGAGGTCGCCCAGACCAAGGTCGGGGACCGCTACGTGAGCGAGGCGCTGCGCGAGCGCGACTGGACCCTGGGCGGCGAGCAATCCGGGCACATCATCTGGACGGGGTTCACGCCGAGCGGCGACGGCATCGCCGCCGCGCTGCTGACCCTGAGGGCGCTCGGGGACCGGAGGCTCGGGCAGGTCGAGGCCTTCGAGCGCCTGCCCCAGCGGATGCAGAACGTCCGCATCGCCGACCGCTCGGCGGTTGCTCGCGCCGAAGCGCTTTGGGCGGCAGTCGAGGAAGAGAACGGCAAGCTCGAGGGCCGTGGGCGCGTGCTGGTCAGGCCTTCCGGCACCGAGCCGCTGCTGCGGGTGATGGTCGAGGCCCCGAGCGACGGTGAGTGCGAGCAGGTCTGCTCGCGCCTGGTGGCGATGGTCGAGACGGAGTTCGGGTAGCAGTACCCTATGTCGCCTCTCATGTGCGGCATAGTCGGATACGTAGGCGACCGACCGTGCCGGGACCTGCTGATCGCCGGGCTCGAGAAGCTCGAGTACCGGGGCTATGACTCGGCGGGGGTCTCGGTGATTTCGGACGGTGAGATCGACAGCGTCAGGGCTGTCGGCAACCTGGCGAACCTGCGCGCGGCGATGCGGGAGCATTCGGCGAACGGGTCGGGCAACGTCGCGCTGGCGACCGCGCCCGCGACGATCGGCCTCGGCCACACCCGCTGGGCCACCCACGGGCGCGTCACCGAGGAGAACGCCCACCCGCACGGCGACTGCGGCGACAAGATCCACATCGTGCTCAACGGGATCGTCGAGAACCACAGCGAGCTGCGCAAGGAGCTCGCCGACGACGGCCACGTCTTCAGCTCCGAGACCGACGCCGAGATCGTCAGCCACCTGATCGAGCGTCACTTCGACGGCGACCTGACCAAGGCCGTGCGCGATGCCTTCGGCGAGCTGCGCGGCCACTACGCGTTCGTCGCCATGCATTCGGACCAGCCCGACGTGCTCGTCGCGGCGCGCAAGGAGTGCCCGCTGGTGATCGGCCTCGGCGAGCACGAGACCTTCGTGGCCTCGGCCATCCCCGCCTTCCTGCGCGAGACGCGCCGCGTGATGGAGATCGACAACGACGAGCTGGTCACGATCACCC
Organism: Actinomycetota bacterium; assembly: GCA_016870325.1. Classification (GTDB taxonomy): domain Bacteria; phylum Actinomycetota; class Thermoleophilia; order Solirubrobacterales; family 70-9; genus VGBV01. The sequence goes on along the minus strand of VGBV01000005.1, from coordinate 40,571 downwards.
CCGGCGGCGCCGTGATCACGGACGCCGAAGGGAACCCGGTCGAGCGCGGCGAGCAGGAGATCACCTGGGACGAGGACGCGGCCGAGAAGGGCGGCTACGAGACGTTCATGATGAAGGAGATCCACGAGCAGCCCGACGCGGTGGCCGAGACGATCACCGACCGGCTCCCCAGCCTCGACAGCGTCGACCTCTCGGAGATGGAGCTCGACGACGAGTACCTGCGCAACGTCGACCGCATCGTGATCGTCGCCTGCGGCACCTCCTACCACGCGGGCCTCGTCGGCCGCTACGCGATCGAGCAGTGGGCGCGCGTCCCGGTCGAGATGGACGTCGCCTCCGAATACCGCTACCGCGATCCCGTCCTGCGCCCCAACGATCTCGTCATCGGCATCACCCAGTCCGGTGAGACCGCTGACACGCTCGCCGCGATGCGCCTGGCCCGCGAGGGCGGCGCCAAGGTCCTGGCCGTCACCAACGTGATGGGCAGCCAGGCGACCCGCGACTCCGACGCCGTGCTGTTCACGCGCGCGGGCCTCGAGATCGGCGTCGCCGCCACCAAGACCTTCGTCAGCCAGGTGGCGGTCATGTATCTGCTCGGCCTGCGCATCGCGGAGCTGCGCGGCACGATCCCGGACGAGCGGCTGACCGAGTTGATCGCCGAGCTCAAGCACATCCCCTCGAAGATCGAGGAGACGATCGAGGTCGCCGACCAGCAGGTCCAGGCGATCGCCCGCACGCACCACAAGCGCAGGTTCTTTCTCTACCTCGGGCGGCACATCGGCCTCCCCGTCTGCCTGGAGGGAGCGCTGAAGCTGAAGGAGATCTCCTACATCCCGACCGACGCCTACGCGGCCGGCGAGATGAAGCACGGCCCGATCGCGCTGCTGGATGAGGACACCCCGGTCGTCTGCGTTGCGACCGAGAGCCCGGTGCTGGAGAAGATGCTCTCCAACATGCAGGAGGTGAGCGCGCGAGGCGCCGACGTGGTCGCGATCGCGAGCGCCGGATCGGAGCAGGTCGCCGAGGTGGCGAACCAGACGCTCTACATCCCGGACACCGACTGGATCCTGGAGCCGATCCTGGCGGTGATCCCGCTGCAGCTGCTCGCGTACCATATCGCCAGGCTCAACGACCTCAACGTGGATCAGCCGAGGAATCTGGCGAAGACGGTCACCGTCGAGTAGGTACCCGCTCCTGGCTAGCATCCCCCCCCCAACTTGAAGCGCTCCCTGACCACAATCGCGCTCGGCGCCGCCCTCGGGGCGGCCAGCGCCGGCTGCGGAAGCGATGAAGACGGCGGCGACGTCTCCGGCCTGACCAAGTATGCGCCGGCCGACTCCGTCCTCTTCGTCGAGGGCGCCGTCAGGCCGGAGGGGGACCTGAAGGACTCGATCGACTCGATCCTCGGTCGCTTTCCCGACGGCGACCAGCTCGGCGGAAGGCTGATCGACGAGATCGATCAGAGCGCGCGCGAGGACGGCACCGACTTCAGCTGGGCGAACGACATCGAGCCCTGGCTCGGCCAGCGGGCCGCCTTCTACGCCAGCGGCGTCGAGGTCAAGCCCTCGGGTGCCGGCGAGAGCGAGGCCGAGCCCACCGCCGGCGCCCTCGTGGTCGAGGTCACCGATGAGGGCCAGGCCGAGGAGAGCATCCGCAAGCTGGCCGAGAGCGAAGGGCAGCTGCAGGAGGGGAGCTACGAGGGCGTCGGCTACGAGGTCGCGCAGGACCCGTCGTCGGATGACCCGCTCGCCTTTGCGGTCGACGACGGCATCGCCCTGATCGGAAACGAGCAGGGCCTCCGGGACAGCATCGACGCGAGCGACGGGGACAACCTCTCCTCGCAGTCCGACTACACGGATTTCCTCGATGGCGCGGACTCCGATCTCTACGCCAGCCTCTACGTGGACGGCGCCGGGATCCTCGAGAGCGCTGGGTCGAGCCTTGACCCCCAGCAGCGCCAGAGCCTCGAGAAGGCCTTCGGCCAGTACCTCGAGAAGCCGATCCTCGGGGCGGTCGAGGTCAGCGAGGACGAGGTCCGCGTCGAGTTCTCGGGCGCGGCGGGCGAGGTCAACGCCGGCGAGGCCTCGACGCTGCTCGACGCCGGCTTCGCGGACTCCTGGCTCGCCGCGGCGATCCCCTCCTTCGGCGAGAGCTTCGCCTCGTCCTTCGGCCAGGCGAGCGGCGCCGGGCTCTCCGAGGCCGAGGTCAACCAGTTCAACGCCGAGCTCGAAAGCCAGCTCGGGTTCAGCCTCAGCGACCTGGAGGCGGTCGGCGACGTCGCCTTCTTCGCCTCCGGCACCAGCCTGGTCAGCCTCGAGATCGGCGGCCTGATTCAGGTCTCCGACGCCGCCGTGCGCGATCGGCTGATGGCCGCGATCCGCTCCGGCGCGCGGGGCAGCGGCCAGGGCAAGGTGCGGCCGCTGAGCGGGTCCGGCGGCGCCCAGGGCTTCTCGATCTCGGTCCCCGACCTGCCGGCGCCGGTAAACGTGCTCGCCTCGGGTGAGCAGATCGCGATCGGCATCGGCCCAGCGACGGATTTCCTGCTCTCGGGCGAGGGCGGACTCAACGGCTCGCAGGGCTTCGGCGACGCCACGGAGGCGCTGGGCGAGGGCACCGCGATCAACTTCCTGCTCGAGTTCGCGCCGATCGTCGAGCTGGTCGACTCGACCGGCCAGGCCGACTCCGACTTCGAGCAGGCGAGGCCCTACCTCGAGGCCTTCGACCTGATCGCGGCCGGCACCGAGCGCGACGGCGACCGCGCCACCTCGCGCTTCGTCGTCATCTTCTCGGATTAGGTGGAGCATCGGGTGGCCGCCCCGGGGCTGGGCATCGACCTGATCGAGATCGAGCGGGTCGAGCGCGCGCTCGAGCGCAGGCCGGGCCTGCGCCGGCGCCTGTTCACCCAGGCCGAGCTCGACTACGCCGAGGCCCGCGCCCGTCCCGGCCGCCATCTTGCCGCGCGCTTCGCGGCCAAGGAAGCCGTGATCAAGTCGCTCGGCGGTCCGGCCGTGCCGCCCTCGTCGATCGAGGTGGTCCCCGGCGGCCCGCCGACGATTCGCCTGCACGGCCGCGCCGCGGAGCTCGCCGGCGACTCCGCGATCTCGATCTCCCTGACCCACTCGCGCGAGGCCGCCGCCGCGGTGGCGCTCGCCCTGCGGCCCGGCTGAGACCCGGAGAGATGATGATTCCACGGCGCCGTGCAGGCGTGCGTGGTCGTGGAATCACTCATCTAGTCTGGCCGCATGGAGGCATGGCTTTCCCCCGTCCTCGACGCCGAGGAGATGCGGGCCACCGACGGTTGGGCGATCCGCGAGCGGGGCGTGCCGAGCCTGGATCTGATGGAGACCGCCGGGCGGGCCGTCGCCGAGGCGGCGGCCAAGGCGGCCGCGGGCAGGCGCGTCGCCGTGGTCTGCGGCAAGGGCAACAATGGCGGCGACGGCCTAGTCGTCGCGCGCCTGTTGGCCAGGATGGGCTACGAGGCCGAGGCGCTGCTGCTCTGGCCCGCCGAGGAGCTGTCGCCGGACGCCGGGGCCAACCTCGAGCGCATCCCATCGGCCCGACAGGTCTCCGCCGCCGAGCTGGTCGAGGCGCTCGAGGGGGCGAGCGTGGTCGTGGACGCGATCTTCGGCACGGGCTTCTCGGGGGAGCCGCGCGACCCCGCCGGCGCTGCGATCGACGCGATCAACGCCTCGGGGGCGACCGTCGTCGCGGTGGACATCGCCTCCGGCGTCAACGCCTCGAGCGGCGAGGTGGAGGGCCTCGCGGTGGTCGCCGACGTCACGGTCAGCTTCCACGCCGCCAAGCTCGGCCACTGGATCGCGCCGGGAAAGCTGCACACGGGCGAGTTGCGGGTGACGCCGATCGGCATCCCCGATGGCGCCCCCGTCAGGCCCGGCGCCGGGCTGATCGAGCCCGCCGTCCTCTCGCTGCCTTCGCCGCGCGGGGCCGAGTCGACCAAGTTCAGCTCCGGGCAGGTGGTGATCGTCGGCGCCTCGCGCGGTCTCACCGGCGCCGTCTGCCTCTCGGCGAGCGCCGCTATCAGGGCGGGCGCGGGCTATGCGACCGTCGCCGTCCCGGCCGAGCTCGAGCAGGTCTTCGAGGTGAAGCTGACCGAGGTGATGTCGGTCGGCTGCGCCAGTCGTGAGGGCAGCCTGCGCCGGGCGGCATCAGAGCAGGTGATGGAGGTCGTCGAAGGCGCCGCCGCGGTCGTGCTCGGCCCCGGCATCGGCCGCGACGATGGCACAAAGGACCTGGTGCGCCAGCTCGCGAAGCGGATCGAGGCGCCGCTGCTGATCGACGCCGACGGCCTCAACGCGCACGCGGGCAGGCTCGCGAGCCTGCGCGAGCGCGAGCACCCGACGGTGATCACCCCGCACGAGGGCGAGCTCGGGCGGCTGCTCGAGCTCGACTCCGAGCGGATCAAGGCCCGGCGCCTCGGCTGCGCACGCGAGGCCGCCGAGCAGAGCGGCGCAATCGTGGTCCTGAAGGGCGACGACACGATCGTCACCGACGGGGAGCGGCTCGCCGTCAACCGAGGCGGCGCCCCCGGACTCGCCACCGCGGGCACCGGCGACGTGCTCTCGGGCATCGCCGGGGCGATGCTGGCACGGGGCGTCGAGCCCTTCGCGGCCGCCTGCGCCGCGGTCATCGCTCACGCCCGCAGCGGGCGGGTGGCGGCGGAACGGGTCGGCGCCGCCGAGTCGGTGATAGCCGGAGACGTGGTCGAGTCGATTCCGGCGGGGCTGGCGCCATGAGCGGCCCGGAGCCGGGACGGGCCTGGGCCCGGATCGACACGGGTGCGGTCGAGGCCAACGCCGGCGCCCTGAAGCGGGCGGTCGGCGAGGGGGTCGAGCTCTGTGCCGTCGTCAAGGCCGACGCTTACGGCCATGGAGCCGCCCCCTGCGCCGCGGCGGCGATGCGCGGCGGCGCGACCCGGCTGGCGGTGGCGGCCGCGGCCGAGGCCGAGGAGCTGCGTCAGCACTTCCCCGAGGCGCCGCTGTTCGTGATGGGCGCGCTCAGCGAGCGCGACCTGTCCCGCGCGCTCGACGCGGGCGCAGAGGTCGCCGTCTGGCGCGAGGGCTTCCGGGCGCTCTGCTCCCGGATGGCGGCACAGCGGGGCGAGAGCGTGCGCCTGCATGTCAAGCACGACTCCGGCATGGGACGCCTCGGCGAGCGTGACCCCGAGCTCGTGCTCGGGCTGGCGCGGGCCTGCGCCGAGGACGATGGCCTCGAGCTGGCGGGCGCCTGGACGCACTTCGCGATCGCGGACGAGCTCGGCGATCCCTTCCTCGACGAGCAGCTCGAGGCGTTCGCTCCGGTCGCAGAGCGGGTGCGCGAGCTCGCACCCGGCGCCATCGTCCACGCCGCCAACAGCGCCGCCACCCTGCGCGACCCCCGGACCCACTTCGACATGGTGCGTTGTGGCGTCGCGCTCTACGGGATGGACCCCTTCCAGGGCGATCCCGCCGAACGGGGGCTCGCCCCGGCGCTGGAGCTGCGCTCCTACGTCGCCGACGTCAAGCGCTTCCCGGCCGGCGCCAGCGCCGGCTACGGCCGCAGCTGGCGCGCGGAGGCGGAGACCTGGGTCGGGGTGCTGCCGATCGGCTACGGGGACGGGGTCCGTCGTGCGCTCAGCAACAACGGCGAGGTGCTCGTGCGGGGGCGCCGCAGGCCGATCGTGGGAACGATCTCGATGGACAACCTGACGCTCGACCTGGGCCCCGAGACCGACGTCGAGCCCGGCGACGAGGCTGTGCTGATCGGCCCCCAGGGCGAGGAGCGAATCAGGGCCGAGGAGCTGGCGGCGGCCTTGGAGACGATCAACTACGAGATCACCTGCGGGGTCTCGCCCAGGGTGCCCCGCTCCCACGCGCGATGAGCGAGGCCGCGGGCCTGGAGCGACGGCTCGGCGCCGCCGCCTCGGTGGCCGCATCGCGCGAGGCCCTGGCCGCTGAGACCGCAGCCTGGATCGTCGGCGGCGCCGTCCGCGACGCGGCTCTGGGCGAAGGGGTCGGCCACGCCGACCTCGCGGTCGCCCCTGGCGCCGAGCGCGAGGCCGCGCGCGCGATCGCACACCCCCGTGGCGGCGTCGCCTTCCCGCTCTCCGAGCACCACCCCGGCTGGCGCGCTCAGGCCGAGGACTGGCATGTGGACGTGACGCCGCTGCGCGCCGAGACGATCGAGCAGGACCTGCGAGCGCGGGACTTCTCCGTCAACGCGATCGCGGTTCCCCTGCACGGAGGCGACCCGATCGACCCCACCGGCGGCCTCTCCGACGCGGGTGCGCGCCGCCTGCGCGCCGTCTCGGACGCCGCCTTCGAGCAGGACCCCCTGCGCCTTCTGCGCGCGCCGCGGCTGGCCGCGGCGCACGACCTCGAGATCGAGCCCGGGACGATGAAGCTCGCCCGCGCCGAGGCCGGCAGGGCGACCCGCGCGGCGGGGGAGCGCCAGTTCGCCGAGCTGCGCTCGATGCTGGGGGGACCGGCGCCGCTGCGTGCGCTGGAGCTGATGGACGAGCTCGGGCTGACCGCGGTCGTGCTGCCCGAGCTGGAGGCGACCCGCGGCGTCGCCCAGAATCCCAACCACCACCTCGACGTGCACGGGCATACCCTCGAGGTGCTCGCCGAGTGGCTGCGGCTGGAGTCCGACCCGGAGGGACTCGCGCCGGGCCTCGGGGAGTCGATCAGCGAGTTCTTGGACGAGCCGCTCGCCGACGAGATGACCCGGGGACATGCGCTGCGCTTCGGCGCGCTCTTCCACGACCTGGGCAAGCCCGAGACCAGGGGAGAGCGCGACGGGTACGTCACCTTCCTCGGCCACGACGAGGTCGGCGCCGAGATCATCGCCGGCATCTGCGAGCGCCTGCGCACCAGCAGGCTGCTGAGCTCGCACCTGCAGGGCCTCGCCCGCCACCACCTGCGGCTCGGCTTCCTGATCTGGGAGCGCCCGCTCTCGCGGCGCGCGGCCTACGACTACCTGAGGGCGACCGAGCCGGTCTCGGCCGACGTCACGCTGCTGAGCGCGGCCGACAGGCTCGCCGCCAGGGGCAGCGGCCCGATCGCGAGCGAGGAGATGGTCGATGCGCACATGGCGCTGGCCCGCGAGATGCTCGTGGACGCTCTCGAATGGCACCGCGACCCGCCTCGGCCTCCCCTCGATGGCGACGAGCTGGCGGCGGAGCTCGGGATCGAGCCCGGCCCCGCCTTGGGGGAGATCCTCGAGGAGTTGCGCGCCGCCTCCTACGCCGGCGAGCTGCCCGACCGCGCCGCCGCGGTTGCGCTCGCGCGGGACCTGGCCGAGGACAAGGGCGCGTAGCCCCGCGGCGGCGGCCCCGGTTCAGGGGGAGGGCAGCCGGGCCTCGAAGAAGGCGAGGGCGTCGGCAGCGGCGGCGCTGACGATGGCGCCGTGGTCGACGCCGTCGTAGGTGAGGTAGGTGACGTCGTTGCCCAGGGCCGCCAGCTCGTCGTCGAGCTGGTTCGTGAACAGCTCGAAGACGGTGGCGTCGGCCTTCCCCTGGGCGATCAGGATCGGCGCGCTCGAGCGCACCGCCGGGTTCATGCGCTCGAGCTCCGCCAACAGGGCGGTGGTGTCGGCCCCGGGACGCAGCAGCGCAGAGGGGGCGATCCCACCGAGGCTGGAGGGCTCGCTGAGCTGCTGCAGGCAGACGCGGTCGATCTGGGGATAGAAGCCCAGCGCCGGATCGGAGAGCAGCGTCGGCACGTCGATCGCGGCCGACTGCGTCGCGGCGCCAGCCAGGATCATCGTCGCCAGCGCGCTCAGGGGGCTCGGCGAGGTCAGTGCCGGCAGCAGCGAGGTCTGCTCACGAAGGTGCGAGGCCGGCGCGTAGGAGACGGTGCCTTGGAGCTGCAGCCGCGGCGTCCAGCGCTTGGCCAGGCCCGCGGCGAACAGCACCGCGTGGCCGCCCTGGGAGTGGCCCGCGAGCAGAAAGCGGCGCCCGATGTTGCCTCGGGCCCGGTCGCGCTGAAGCTGGCGGGCCGCCTTGACGATGTCGAGCACGCCGCGTCCCTCGGACTCGCCGACCAGATAGGAGTGCCTGCCGGGCGTGCCGAGGCCCGGGAAGTCGGTCCGCGCCACCGCGTAGCCCGCGCGCAGCCATGCGTTCAGCTCGGGATCGATGTAGGAGGTGTAGGGCTGGGCGGGGCCGCCGGCGGCGTTGCGGCTCGGGGCGCAGATGTCGGCGATGCCGCCGGTGCCGTGCCCGTAGCTGATCACCGGCCAGCCCGGCTTCGGAGCCTTGCCCTCGGGAACGCTGACCGAGCCCGAGACGGCGATCAGCTTGCCCTGCGGGCTGCGCGAGGTGTAGAGGACGAGCTTGGTGGCGGCTGCGTCGGCGAGCGGCACCAGGCCCCCGGCCTTGCGCGCCCAGATCAGCTTTCCGTGCCCCTTCGGCAGCTGCTTCGGGGGCTTGTAGAAGGCGAGCCCCGCGGGGCCCTTACGCGGCATCGCCTCGGCGGCCGCCGCCCAGACGCCGGCCAGCGCCAGCGCCGCGACCGCGGCCGCGGTCGCCATCGCGGAGCGTGTGTTGAACCGGAACAAAACCGAGCCTGCGCGCAACTTCGCCTCCCTCGAGTTCTTCTTCCCCCGCCGGCGAGGCAATCCCCGCCGTATCGAACGGCGAGAAGACTAGAGCAGATAAGCTGCGCGCCGATGTCCGACTGCCTCTTCTGCGGCATCGTCGAGGGCTCGATCCCGAGCCAGACCGTTGACTCCGACGAGCGCACGGTCTCGTTCATGGACATCAACCCGGCCACGCCCGGGCACGCGCTGGTCGTGCCGCGCGCGCACTCCACGGACCTGATCGAGATCGACCCCGAGGACCTCGCGGCCGCCTCGGTGGCGGCCCAGCGGCTCGCGAGGCGGATGGAGGAGGTGCTGGAGCCCGATGGCTTCAACCTCCTCAACGCCTGCCGCCCGGCCGCCTGGCAGACGGTCTTCCACTATCACTGGCACGTGATCCCGCGCTACGAGGACGACCCCCTGGAGCTGCCCTGGATCCCGCGCGGCGGGCCCGAGGAGGAGATCGCCGCGATCGCGGCCAAGCTGAGGAGCGACGATGGCTGAGAAGCGGCCCGTGCGCCTGGAGCAGGACGGGAACCTCGCCCACCTGGTCCTGGACGACCCGCCCCTGAACCTGTTCGGCGAGGACGCCTTCAAGGCGCTGATGGCCTGCGTGGACCAGGTCGAGTCCTCGGGCGCCCGGGCGCTCGTCTGGCGCGCCGAGGGGGACCTGTTCACGGGGGGCGCCGACGTCAACATGTTCCAGCGCGTGGTCAACGAGGGCACGCCGGGGGAGTCGCTGGGCAGCCTCGTCGAGGCAGCCCAGAAGCTCGAGTCGCTCGAGATCCCGACACTCGCCCTGGTCCACGGCCTCTGTCTGACCGCCGGACTGGAGATCGCCCTCGCCTGCGACATGCTCTGGGCGACCGAGAGCGCGCGCTTCGGCCTGGTCGAGGCCGTGGTCGGCCTCACCCCGGGCGCCGGCGGCACCCAGCGCATGGCCGAGCGCGCGGGCCCGGCGCGGGCGGCCGAGTTCGTGATGAGCGGCGGCCTCTATGACGCCGCCACGCTCGAGCGCTGGAACGTCGTCAACCGCGTCGTTCCCGACGACCAGCTGCTGGAGAAGGGCCTGCGCTTCGCCCACCGGCTCGCCGACGGGCCCACGGTCGCCCACGGAGCCACGAAGCGCATCATCCGCGCCTTCCGCGAGGGCGGCGTGGTTGCGGCCGACGAGGTCACCCCCGGGCAATTCGCGGACCTGTTCGCGAGCGAGGACCTGCAGAACGCGGTCAAGAGCTTCCTCGCCGACGGCCCGGGGAACGCGACGTTCGAGGGCAAGTAGGGGCCCGTCGCACGAGGGGCAACCCGCTACCTTTCCCTGCCGCATGGGCAAAGAAGAGAAGATCGAGATGGAGGGCGAGATCACCGAGGCCCTCCCGAACACGATGTTCCGCGTGAAGCTGGACAACGACCACGAGGTCCTCGGCCACATCTCGGGCAAGATGCGCCGCCACTACATCCGCATCCTGCCCGGCGACCGGGTCAAGATCGAGCTCTCTCCCTACGATCTCGACCGCGGCCGCATCACCTACCGCTACAAGTAGGCTTCCGACGCCGACGGCGCAGCCGGGTACGGGCCCGGGCAGGAATCGGGTCCACGGGCGCGAAGCCGTCGGGGACAGGATCCGTCTCCGAACAAGGAAGCCGCCTATGAACCGCCGCAGGAAGTTCCTCACAGTCTTCATCGCAGCGCTGTCCGCATGCCTGATCGTGTCCGCGGTCGGCGTCGGCAAGAGCAAGATCAAGCGCGTCGGCACCTCGGCCCAGGTCGAGACCTCGGCCCACGGCAAGCGCAACATCGTCGTCACCGGGGTGCTGCAGTCCTCGCTGCCGCGCTGCGAGCGCCAGCGCTCGGTGCTGCTCTACTGGCTCGCGCCCAACGACGATTTCCAGGGTGCCGCGCTCGGCCACGCCGTCAGCAAGGGCGGCAGCGCCCGCGGCCAGTTCGAGATCATCGGCGAGGCGCCGAAGAAGATCAAGAACAGCCGCCGCTTCCGCGTCGAGGCCGTCGGCCGCAAGGTCAAGGTCAAGGGCAAGGAGGTCATCTGCAAGCGCGGTGTCTCCGTCGCCTTCCCCGGCACCTTCGACTGAGCCGAACAGAACCGCTGCGCGACGGGCCCGGCCTGCGGCCGGGCCCGTCCGCGTTCAGGCCCCCAGGTGCGAGCCCGGGGAGGCGGGGTCGGGGTCGGCCAGCTCGGAGATCAGCGTCGACCAGCCGAACTGCTCCGCGCCCAGTCCCTCGCCGCTGAAGGGCTCGTAGAACTCGCGTGAGCCCTCGCGCGCGTAGGCGCCGCAGAGGGCGTTGGCCATCGCCTGCGCCTCGGCCTCGTGGCCCAGGCGCAGCAGGCCCATCCACAGCAGCCATGCGGCGTTGATCCAGGTCGGCCCGCGCCAGTAGCGGCGCACGAGCCAGGTCTCCCAGTCGCGCGGCTCGAAGCTCGGTTCCTCGACCGAGACCGAGGGCGCGGGCACCGGCGTCCAGTAGCGCTTGGTGTCGAGCAGGTGCTCGCCGACCAGGCGGCGCCCGATCTCCTCGGGCAGGTCCGGCAGCGCCAGCGGCGCCAGCGCCGACCAGGTCGAGGTGCGGATGCGGTGGTCGCCGCCGACGGCGTCCATCTCGCGCGGGCGCGCGACGTCGCCCCGGGCGACGTCGCAGAACAGGCCCCGGTCGGGGTCCCAGAAGCGCTCGACGATCGCGGGCGTGATCGAGGTTTCCCCGGCGGCGCGGCGTGCAAGGCACCAGAGCACGTTGACGACGACCTCGCACAGCAGCGGCCCGCCGGAGTCGAGGATGCGGCGGGCGTCCCAGCCGCGGCGGCGGTTGCGCTGGATCAGCGCGATGAAGCCGAGCCGGGCGTGCGCGCGCCGGCCCCAGACCGGGTCGAACTTGGGGGAGGAGTCGAGCCCGGACTCATCGGGCTGCACGATCCAGAGCAGGCCGTCACCGTCGAGGTCGCGGTGCTCGCGCAGCCAGCGGTGGTGGGCGGCGATGCGGGGCTCGGCGGCGGGGTCGCCGACCGCGATCCGCCAGGCCCAGGCCAGCAGCGGCGGCTGGATGGTCGAGGTGTTGGCGGCGTCGCGCGAGCCGACGTTGTAGGTCCAGCGCCGGCGCATGTCCACGGGTCTGTCCCAGAAGGTCGTGTGCCCGATGAAGCCGTCCTCGTGGCCGCCGTTCAGCAGCGAGGTCAGCTCCAGGCGGGCTCGATCGGGGTCGAAGCGGCGCCAGACGATCGCGTGAAAGCACGAGTCCCAGTACCACTGCCAGTAGTAGTGGGTGGGGCTGGGGGGGACGTACGAGTAGGGGACGCCGTCGCGCTCGCCCTGTGTCCAGCCCTCCCGCAGCGTGGCTTCGGCGAGCTCCAGCGATCGCAGTGCGTCGTTCATGCGGTCATGCGGCGCATCGCCCGCAGCGCCATCCAGGTGAAGAGGACGGCGAGGCCGGCCAGCGCCAGCAGGCCCGGCCAGGTGCCGGCCCAGGTGACGTCCTCGCCGATGAAGCCCTGGCGCGCAGCCTCGATCACCTGGGTCACGGGGTTGATCCGCGCGATCTCCTGGAGCCAGCCCTGCAGCAGCTCCAGCGGCGCATAGGCCGTGGTCAGCAGCACGGCGAGGAACATCCCGGCCTGCATCAGCGGTGCCGCCGACTGGGACTTGAACCGCATCGCCAGCGAGGTGCCCCAGGTCGCGGCGACGATCGCCATGCCCATCACGATCAGCAGCGCCAGGGCCAGCCCGCCGAAGCCCGGCCACTCGGCCCCGATCGCGAAGGCGACGATCAGCAGGAAGGTCGCCGGGATCAGCGCCCTGAAGCTCGCCGACAGCACCAGGCCCGCGAGCAGCACCGGCCGCGGCGCCGGCGAGGCCAGCAGCCGGTCGAACCAGCCCTGCTCGATGTCACGGGCGAGATTGACCCCGGTCGCGGCGCCGGTGAAGGCGGCGCCCTGCATCAGGCTGACCGGGATCAGGAAGCTCTGGTAGCTCTGGGTGTCGAAGCCCGGCAGCAGGGTGAGGCTGCCAAAGACGCTGGTCAGCCCGAGGAAGAAGATCGACGGAGCGAGCACGCCGGGGATCGCGGCGCCGGGCACGCGCGTGATCTCGTTCAGGGCGCGGCGCATCAGCACCCTGATGGCCCCCCCGCTCTGCCGGGCGCTCACGCGCCCCTCCGTACGCGCCCCTTCAGGGCCAGCGCGCACATCCACAGCCCGAAGGCCATCAGCGCGAGCACCGACCCCAGGGCGAGCAGCTCGTCCTCGCCGTCGAAGGAGGAGAGAATCGGCTCGCGCAGGCCCTCGACGATGAAGCTGAGCGGGTTGTACTCGGCGACCGAGGCGGCGGGCTCCAGCATCAGGTTGGCGGGAAAGAAGGCGCTGGAGAGGAAGAGGATCACGAACACGAGCGGGAACAGCCCCTGCACGACGCTGGCGCTGTTGGTCCGCAGCGCGATCGCCGCGCCGATCGACCCGAAAGCGAGCGCGGTGGCGGCGACGAGCGCGATTATCCAGATCGCTCCCAGCACCCCCTCCTCGATCGTCGCTCCGGAGATGAGGCCGATCGCGATGAACCAGACCGCGGTGAAGGCGCCGAGCACCGTCGTCCCCGCCAGCCGTCCGAGCACGACCGAGTAGCGGCTTACGGGCGCGGCGAAGAGGCGGTCGGTGAAGCCCATCTCGATGTCGAGCGCGAGCGCGATGCCGCCGGAGTTGCCCGCGAGCAGGCACGACTGCACCATCGCCCCGGCCAGCATGAAGTCGAGGAAGCCGTTGACCTCGGGGAAGCCGGGGAGGTCGACGGCGCCGCCGGCGCCGCCCGTCTGGATCGCCAACAGCAGCGTCGGGAAGATGATCAGCGGGGCGGCGAGCTGCGGGCGACGCAGCGTCTGCCTGACCGAGCGCGCCCCCAGCGCGGCGACGACGCGCGCGTTCGCCGCCAGGCGCCCGCTCACCCGGCTATGGCCTCGTCTGCCGGCGCCTCCTCGGCGCCCTCCAGGTGCTCACCGGTCTTGGCCACGAAGACGTCATCCAGCGAGGGCTGGACCAGGTCCAGCGACTCGACCGCGAGCCCGGCTTCGTCGAGCGCGACGACGATCGGGCCGACCTCGGAGGTGCCGTGCTCGAGCTCGACCAGCAGCTTCCCGTCCTTGGCGGGCAGCGGCTTGCCGAAGCGCGCCAGCACCCGCTCGCAGTCGGCCTCGCGGCCATGCTGGTCGACGAGCGAGAGCTCCAGGTGGGGCTTGCCGACCTCGGACTTGAGCGCCGCCGGGGTTCCCTCGGCGACGATCCTTCCGGCCGAGATGATCCCGACCCGGTCGGCGAGCTGGTCGGCCTCCTCCAGGTACTGGGTGGTGAGGAAGACGGTGGTTCCCTCGGCGTTCAGCTTCTCGACCTCCTCCCAGATCGCCTGGCGGCTGACGGGGTCGAGGCCCGTGGTGGGCTCGTCCAGGAACAGCACCGAGGGCTCGTGCACGAGGGCGGCTGCAAGATCGAGGCGGCGGCGCATCCCCCCCGAGTAGGTGCCGACGCGGCGGTCGGCGGCCTGGGTCAGCCCGACCCGGCCGAGCAGGGCGTCACCGAGCTCGTCGCCGCGCTCGCGCGGCAGCCCGTGCAGCGTCGCCTGCAGGTGGATCAGCTCGCGCCCGGTCATCAGCGGGTCGAGTGCCGCCTCCTGCAGCGCCACGCCGATCTTGCGCCTGACCTCGCCGGGCTCGGCTGCGACGTCGAAGCCCGCCACGGTGGCGCTGCCGCCCGTCGGCGCCAGCAGCGTCGTCAGCATCCGCACCGTGGTCGTCTTGCCGGCGCCGTTGGGTCCGAGGAAGCCGTAGATCTCGCCCCCGGCGACATCCAGGTCGACGCCGTCCACGGCCTTGATCCCACCCTCGAACTCGCGCGCAAGCTGCTTCGTCTCGATCGCGGCCACGCGGGCAGGGTAGCCGCCGATCCTGGTAGGGAACCCGCAACCCTCGCCGAACAAAGGTGTTCAATGGAGTTCATGGGCCACGAAGCTCACGCACCCGCACGCCCGCGCATCGCCAGGGCATCCCTCGCCGCGCTCGCGCTGGCGGGCTCGCTCGCGCTCGCGCTCACCCTCGGCGCCGGCCCCGCCCAGGCCGCGCCCAAGATCGTCGTGCTCGGCGCCGCCGCCCCCGCCGTTCCGGCCTGCCCCGACAACTGCCAGGCGATCGGCAAGACCACCGGTTTCCAGAACACGATAGGGAGGACGAAGAGCCCATTCCGCGTCCCCTACGCCGGCAAGATCGTCGCCTGGTCGATCAAGCTCTCGCGCCCGACGAGCAAGCAGATCGAGTTCTTCGACGACTTCTTCGGCGGCACCCCGACCGCGCGCGTCTCGGTGCTGAAGCCGATCAACGCCCAGATCAAGAAGGGCAACCCCGTCTATGAGCTGAAATCGCAGTCCCCGGTCGAGCAGCTCTCGGCCTACCTGGGCACGACCACCACCTTCGCCCTGCAGCGCCCGCTCAAGGTCAAGAAGAACCAGATCGTGGCGCTGACCGTGCCCACCTGGGCGCCGGCCTTCGCGGTCAACCTCGGCGGCAGCACCGCCTGGCAGGCGAGCCGCAAGAAGAACAAGTGCAACAAGGCCGACGACATCAAGGCCGGCAAGGCCCAGCAGGCGCTCGGCTCCGATCGCCCCTACGGCTGCACCTACAAGACCGCGCGCCTGCTGTATTCGGCGACGATCGTCAAGCGGCCGTGAGGGGGCGATCCATGAGCAGGCTCCTGGCGGCCGCGCTGGCGGCCGCCGCCGCCGTCGCGCTGTGCGCCTCGTTGGCCTCGGCGGCCCCGACCCTGATCCTCGGCGCCGCCAAGCCGGCCAAGGCGAGTTGCCCGCAGAACTGCCTGGTGGAGGCGCGGGTGACCGGCTTCCAGCGCTCGATCGGCCAGGTCCGCGATCCCTTCGTCGTCCCCGAGGGCGGCGAGATCGTCGCCTGGTCGATCAAGCTCGGCAAGCCGCGCAAGCCCGACCGCCGCGCCTTCAACCGCGAGTTCGGCGCCTCGGTGGCTCGCATCGGAATCCTTCGCCAGGTCAAGGGCAAGAAGAGCCCACCCCGCTACAAGCTGCTGCGCCAGAGCCCCGCCGAGGACCTCGGTCCCTTATTCGGCTCGACCACGACCTTCTCGCTGACGACACCGCTGCCGGTCGGCCGCAAGGACATCGTCGCGCTCACGATCCCCAGCTGGGCGCCCGCCTTCTCCGTCGGCCAGGGCGGCGCCACCAGGTGGACGGCGAGCCGGCGCTCTACCGAGAAGCGCGGCGGCTGCACCACCGAGGGCGGCTTCGCCAACGTCGAGGCCGGCTCCCCCCAGCAGAAGAAGGGCAGCCGGCGGCCCTACGGCTGCACGTACGACTCCGCCCGGCTGCTCTACTCGGCGACCTTCGTCGCCGGGTAAGGGTCGAACGGGCCCGGCCGCCCCTAGCCGCAGGCGCCCGGGTTCTGCTTGCAGAAGTTCTCGAACTGCTCCTCGGGGCTGCCCGGGTCCGGAGGCTTGTCGTTGCTCGCCGAGTCGGGCTTGTCGGGGTCGTAGCTCGGCGTGCCGCCGTTCTCGGGCGCCGCCGTCGTCCCCGCCTCCGTCTCGGTCGCCTCGGTCTGCTCGGTCGCGGTCGTCTCCTCGACCGAGATCGTCGGCAGCGTCACCTCGGGGTCCTCTTCGTCGCCGCATCCGGCGAAGACGAGCAGGCAGAGGGACGCGGCCCCCGCGAGCAGCAGGGCCGCTCCGCGTGAGCGCCCGATCACTGCCCGTCGAGGGCCGACTGGCGCAGGCCGCAGTAGGGACAGTCGCTGACGTCGAGCCCGATCAGCTGATCGCAGCGACGGCAGCAGCGCAGGTTTTCGGGGGTGCGCAGCAGCGCCGACTCCGATGGCGCCAGCGGAAGCGTCTGGGCGACGACCTCCATCTCCTCCCCCGACTCGCGGTCGACGTAGACGCCGTCGCCGCTGACCTCGGCGATCGCCTCCCTGCCGGAGGCGGGCGCGCGCAGGCGGTAGCGCTGCTTCTGGTTCTGCATGGGCCGCAACATAACAACCGCTGGCCCCGCGAATAGGTTTGCCCGGTGCGCGTCCTCATCTTCCACGGCTACCTGCTGCGCGGCACCGGCTCCAACGTCTACAACGCGAGCCTCGCCCGTGCGCTTGCGGGGCTGGGCCACGAGGTCCACCTGCTCTGCCAGGACCGCGCCGCGGGTGAGCTCGACTGGGTCGGCGGCTCGGGTCCCGGCAGCGTCACGGTGCACGTCCCCGAGATCGGCGGGCTGCTGCCCGTCTACGTCGCCGACCGCTACGAGGGCTTCGAGGTCAAGACGTTCCCCGAGCTGAGCGAAGCGGAGCTGGACCGTTACCTGGCGGCCAACGTCGAGGCGGTCCGGGCGGTGGTCGAGGACGTCGGAGAGCCGGACGCCGCGCTCGCCAACCACCTGATCATGGGCCCGGTGATCCTCGCCCGCGCCGGGCTCCGCTACGCGATCAAGGTGCACGGCTCGGACCTCTCCTACACGGTCATGCCCCACCCCGAGCGCTTCGTCCCCTACGCCCGCGAGGGGACCGACGCCGCCTCGGGGCTGCTGGTCGGCTCGCGCCACACCGCCGAGGACCTGTGGCGCACGATTCCGGATCCAGGGCTGCCGGCGCGGACCCGGCTCGGTCCCCCCGGCGTCGACACCCGCGAGTTCCGCTCCGCGCCCGAGGCCGAGGCGCTGGCGGGGGTGGTCGAGCTGGCGGAGGAGATCGCGGGTGAGCCCCCCGACGAGAGCTTCGGCCGCGACGGGCCGGCCGCGGCGGCAGCGCTCCGCGAGTGGGCCGGGGGCTCGCCGCGGGTCCTGTTCGTCGGCAAGCTGCTGCGCAACAAGGGCGTCGACCTGCTGGTCTCCGCCTGGCCACAGGTGCGCCGCGCCCACCCGGGCGCGCGGCTGCTGCTGGCCGGCTTCGGGGAGCTGCGCGACAGCCTTGCGGAGCAGATCTCAGAGCTCGACGGTCCGACGGCCGCCTCGATCTCGATCAGCGGCCGGCTCGAGCACTCCGAGGTGGGCAGGGTGATGCCGGCCGCCCAGACCCTGGTCATGCCCTCCGTCTTCCCGGAGGCCTTCGGGATGGTCGCGGCCGAGGCCGCCGCCTGCGGCGTGCCGCCGGTCTCGGCCGCGCACTCGGGGATGCTCGAGGTCTCGAGCGAGCTGGCCGAGGCCGTTCCCGAGCACGCCGAGTTGCTCTCCTTCGAGGTCGGGCCCGGCTCGGTCGAGGCGATCGCCGAGCGGGTCAACGGCTGGCTGGCGCTGCCGGCGCCCGAGCGCCTGCGGGTGGGGGAGGCGCTGGCCGCGAGGGTGGACGAGCTCTGGAGCTGGGAGCGCGTCGCCGAGGGCGTGATCGCCGCCTCGCGGGGCGAGCTGGAGCGCCTGGCGCCGGTGCCGTCGGGCGGTAGTGACTGAAGGCTCAAGCCTTCACAGAGCCAGCCGCCGCTCGATCATTAGAATGCCGCCCGATGCAGGGTCTCCCGATCCTCAGGCTCGCGGCGGCGACGATCGTCCTCACGGTCATCACCAGCGTGCTCATGCTGATCCCCGACTGGAACGGGGAGCAGGCTTCGACCGCCGCCGCCGACATCGACCGCCTGCTCGACGTCGCCATCGTGCTCTCGTCCTTCGTCTTCTGGATCGTGATGGTGCCCCTCTTCTACGCGATCTATCGCTGGCGCGCGAAGCCCGGGGACGAGGGCGACGGCGAGCCGATCCACGGCAACACGCGCCTGGAGATCATCTGGACCGTGATCCCGACGGTGATCGTGCTGGGGCTCGCGGGCTACTCCTGGGTCGTGCTCGACGACATCGAGGCGAGCGAGCCCGGCGCGATACCGATCACCGTGACCGGCCAGCAGTTCGCCTGGAGCTTCACTTACCCCGAGCAGAACGTGCAGGCCGACGAGCTGCACGTCGTCGAGGACCGCCAGGTCGAGGTGACGATGCGCGCCCTCGACGTGCTGCATTCGTTCTGGGTGCCGGAGTGGCGGATCAAGCGCGACGCAGTACCGGGGGCCCCCGGCGCCAGCATCGACGACGACTTCGTGGTCACCCCCGACCGGGCGGGCGAATTCAGCCTGGTCTGCACCGAGCTCTGCGGCCTCGGGCACACGACCATGCGCGCTCCGGTGGTCGTGCACGAGACCCGGGCCGAGTTCGACAGGTGGATCTCCGAGCAGGATCCGATCCCGTCCGACCAGCCCGAGCCCGCGGGCTCGCCCGCCTCATGAGCCGCGCCCGGGCCCTCTCCTGCGCCGCCGGCTCCCGGACTGGCCTGTTTGGAACAATCGCAGCGATGAGCGGAGCGCGGCGATGACGTCGGCACTGACCAGCCCCGGCTGGTGGCGCGGCCTCTTCTACTTCCTGATCGGTGCCGGCTTCGGCTTCGGCCTGGTGATCGCGCTGCGCGCGATCTCGGGCCTCGACCTCTACCAGACCGAGCCGACCGGCTACCCGCATATCGTCGTCCCGGCCATCACCGGCCCGCTCGGGTTCCTGATCGGGATCGGCTGCTTCGACTACTGGTTCCGCTGGTGCGCCGGCGCGCCGACGATCCCCGACGACCACGCCGACCACGGCGCAAAGACCTGGAAGGACTACTTCAAGGTCAACACCGATCACAAGGTGATCGGCATCCAGTACATCGTCACCACATTCTTCTTCTTCTTCGCGGGCGGCTTCCTGGCGATGCTGATGCGGGCCGAGCTGGCCCAGCCCGGCACCCAGATCGTCGACCCCGGGGTCTTCAACGGGCTCTTCTCCACCCACGCGGCGCTGATGATCTTCGTCTTCGTGATCCCGGTCTTCGCCGGGATCGCCAACTACGTGCTGCCGCTGATGATCGGCGCGCCCGACATGGCGTTCCCGCGCCTGAACGCGCTCTCGTTCTGGATGCTGCCGATCGCCGGCGCCCTCTTCCTGGCGAGCTACTTCGTCCCCGGCGGCGCCTTCGACGCCGGCTGGACGGGCTACGCCCCGCTCTCGACCGGGGCCCCGCTGGGCCAGAGCTTCTTCAACCTCGGGGTCCAGTTCGCCGGCGCCTCGTCGGTGGCGACGGCCCTCAACTTCCTCGTGACGATCATCACTATGCGTGCGCCCGGGATGACGATCTGGCGGATGCCGCTGCTCGTCTGGGCGAACCTCTCGACCTCGCTGCTGGTCGTGGCCGCGACGCCGTTCATCGCAGGCGTCCAGTTCATGGTCCTGTTCGACCGCGTCCTGCACACCAACTTCTTCCAGGCGGCCTTTGGCGGCGATGTCATCAGCTACCAGCACATCTTCTGGTTCTACTCCCACCCGGCGGTCTACATCATGATGCTGCCCGGCTTCGGGATCATCAGCGAGGTCATCTCGACCCACGCGCGCAAGCCGATCTTCGGCTACCGGCTGATGGCCCTGGCGCTGCTCGGGATCGTGATCCTGAGCTACACCGTCTGGGCCCACCACATGTTCGTGGCCGGGATGTTCGAGTGGCTGCGGGTGCCGATGATGATCACGACGCTGCTAATCGCGGTGCCGACGGGGATCAAGATCTTCTCCTGGCTGGGAACGCTGTTCGAGGCCAAGATCCACCTCAAGTCCACGGCGATGCTGTTCTCGCTCGCCTTCATCGTCACCTTCACGATCGGCGGCATCTCCGGCGTGATGCTGGGGATGATCCCGATCGACATCCACGTCAGCGACACCTACTTCGTCGTCGCCCACATCCACTTCGTGCTCTTCGGCGGCTCGGTGTTCACGATCTTCGCCGGCATCTACCACTGGTTCCCGAAGATGACGGGCCGCATGTACGACGAGCGGCTCGGGCGCATCCACTTCTGGGGCACCCTGGTCGGGACCTGGGGCACGTTCGTGCCGATGCACTGGATCGGGATGGAGGGGATGCCGCGGCGCGTCGCCGACTACGCGGCCGAGTTCGGCAACTGGAACCTGATGATCACGGTCTCGGCCTTCATCCTCGGCGCCGTGCAGCTCGTCTTCCTCTACAACATGATCGTCAGCTGGCGCTACGGGCCCAAGGCCGGGCCCAACCCCTGGCGCGCGAAGACGATCGAGTGGCAGGTCAGCTCGCCGCCGCCGATCTTCAACTTCGACGAGATCCCGCGGGTGGTCGGCGGCCCCTATGAGTTCGGGGTCCCGGGCGCCCGGCACGCGATCATGGCCGGCGAGGAGGCCGAGGTGAAGCG
The DNA here is from genome assembly GCA_016870325.1 of Actinomycetota bacterium. Classification (GTDB taxonomy): domain Bacteria; phylum Actinomycetota; class Thermoleophilia; order Solirubrobacterales; family 70-9; genus VGBV01. The sequence goes on along the minus strand of VGBV01000005.1, from coordinate 19,788 downwards.
GCCCGAGCCCAGTAGGGCCGGCATCGGGGCGCCCTCGTGAGCGACGCCGAGAGGAAGGCGGACGAGGCGATCGCCGACGCGCTCGACTCCCCCGGCGAGGATCCGACCTCACCCGACCCCGGCCTCTCGGGCGAGGAGTCGACCGACATCGGCACCCCGGCCGAGCACGAGTCCGAGGTCGTCGCGGCCCCCGAGCCCAGCGGCCAGGGCGACCCCGACCCGCCGCCATCGCGCGAGGGCGTGGAGCGGGTCCTGATCTTCCTGAACGAGGTCGCCGGCGGGCGCAAGCTGGTCACGGCCGCGCGCGAGCTGGCCGGCGCCGGCGCCGACTATTTCGGCGTGGTCGCACCCCAGAACCAGCCCGCGGTGGGCCAGATCGTCGACACCACGGAGCTGCGCGAAGCCGCCCAGAGCCGCGTCGACGTCACCCGCGCTGTGCTCTCCGACTTCGGGATCGAGACCGAGGGTGGGGTCATGGACCCCGACTCCTCGCTGGCGCTCGATGACGCGGCGCGGGCGACCAAGCCCGACTACGTGCTGATCTCGGCTCTCTACGACACCCGTTTCGGGCTCACGCGCAAGTCTCTGGTCGAGTGGGCCAAGGACCGGCTCGAGGCGCGCGTCGAGCACGTCCCGGTCCGGGTCGACGACGACGCGGTGCGCTGGGACCTGACCCACACCCTGGTGGTCGGCACGAAGACGGTGCACAGCAAGGGCCTGCTGGATGAGCTCGAGCGGCGCGCCAAGGACAAGCCCCATCGCTTCACCTTCATCTGCCCGCGCTCGGGCGACGTCGAGCGCGAGGAGGTCTGCGCCAACCTGGCGGCCACGCTCGCCGAGCTCTACCGCAAGGACATCGACGCCACGGGCCAGCCGATGAGCCCCGAGCCCTTCCACGCGATCGAGAATGCGATCGAGCACTACCGGGTCGACGAGATCCTGATCTCCACCCTCAAGGGCCAGCAGTCCCAGTGGCTCGACGACGGGCTGATCGAGCGCGTCAAGGAGATCACGGAGATCCCGGTCGAGCACATCGAGTCGAGCCCCGGACGGGCTTCGAGCGAGCCGGCAGCAGCGGGGGTGAGCGCCTGATGGAGTCGGCTTCCCTGGCCGCCGGGGCCCACCCCGACGACCACCATCACGGCCCGCCGGAGGCCCACGAGAGCTCCAAGATCGATCGGCAGACGCTCGGGATCCTGCTCTTCATCATCACCGAGACGATGCTGTTCGGGGCGTTCTTCGCCTCCTACTTCTTCCTCCGCGTCGTCGCCAACGAAGGCCCCTGGCCGCCCGAGCCGTTCGAGCTGCCGGTCCTGATCGCGGGCTTCAACACCGCGATCCTGGTCAGCTCCAGCTTCACCATGCACTGGGCGCTCGAGTCGATCCGCGCCGGCAACCACCGCGGGCTGAAGATGGGTCTCGTCTCGACCTTCCTGCTCGGCGCGACCTTCCTCTTCATCCAGCTGAACGAGTACGTCCACATCGGATTCAGCGCCCGCGACGACGCCTTCGGCTCGATCTTCTACGGCCTCACGGGACTCCACGGAGCGCACGTCTTCATCGGTCTGACGCTGTTGGCGATCGCCAGCGTGCGCGCCTTCCGCGGCCACTACGGCCCCGCGGCCAAGGACCACCTGGGCGTCGAGGTGCCCGGGATCTACTGGCACTTCGTGGACGTGATGTGGATCATCGTGTTCGTGACCGTCTACATCCTCTAGAAGGGCGACGCGGCACTGCCGTGGAAGAGCGCGTCCGCAACCCGCTTCGCAACGAGGCAGACGCCTTCCGGGTGTTGATGATGTTCGTCGCCGCCGGCGCGGTGGTGGTGGCGCTCGCCGTCCTCGTCAGCGGCCTCGCGGGCGCCCTGGCCGGCCTTGTGCTGCTCGCGATCGGAGCGTGGCGAGTCTGGGGCCTGCTGCGTACCTGGCAGCGAGAGGGCTCCGAGCCGCGCTGACGGGCGGCGGCCCGCCCAGCAGCACATCATGATGCAAATGAGGGAGCATGCTGATGCGATAGCCTTGAACCGTGCGCACGACCGTCACCCTGGACCCTGATGTCGCGCGGGCCGTCGAGCGATTGCGGCGTGAGCGCGGGCTCGGGCTGAGCGCTGCTCTGAACGAGATTGCGCGGGCCGGGCTGCTCGAGGCGCCCCGCGGCGCCCGATTCGAGCAGGCGACCTCCGAGATGAGGGCCCGGATCGACGTCACCAACGTCGGTGACGTCTCCGAGCTGCTCGACGAGGCCGCCGGCTCCTGATGGTCATCGACGCAAACCTGCTGCTGTTCGCGCGGGATCGGAGCGCCGTGCAGCACGAGCGAGCCCGGGACTGGCTCGGCGGCGTGCTCAACGGCGGTGTTCGGGTCGGCCTTCCATGGGCCTCGCTGCTGGCCTTCGCGCGGATCAGCACCCACCCGCGTGCCTACGAGCGACCCCTGTCGGCCTCAGAGGCCTGGGGGCAGGTGGAGGCCTGGCTCGCGGCGCCGGCCGCGTGGATCCCGTCGCCGACCGAGCGGCACAGCGAGCTGCTCGGCGATCTCGTCAAGGAGCACGGCGTCACCGGCAACCTGATCCCCGATGCGCACATCGCCGCGCTGGCGCTCGAGCACGGTGTCGCGGTCTGCTCGGCGGACAGCGACTTCGCGCGCTTCACAGAGCTGCGCTGGGTCAACCCGCTCATGGATTGACCTGGTTCCGGCTGCGGGGCGTCAGCCGCCGACCGACTGCTGCAGGTACTGGACCAGCTGCTGCAGCTGCTTCGGCGTCAGGGTGTCCGCGTAGGCGGGCATGACACCGTCGGGAAAGCCGGATGAGATCTGGGCGCTGGGGTCGGCGATCGACTCGGCGATCTGCGCGGGGCTCTGCCCGGGCAGCACGTCGTCGAGGTTGGGGCCGATGTCGCCGGTCGTGCCGGCGGCCCCGAGCGTGTGGCAGCCGCCGCAGTTGGCCGCGAAGAACTCCGGGGCGATGAACTCGGGCGCCTCGATGCCCGGCAAGCCGGCGACGCTCGCGACGTAGGCGGCGACGGCCTCGGCGTCCTCGCCCTCGACCAGGTTGGCGGGCATGTAGACGGTCGTGTCGGCGGGGTCGGCCGGCCGCGGGTTCGCGATCTGGGTCTGGACGACGCCCTCGATCGTGTCCTGGTCCATGCCGGACGCGCGCGCGTCCTGGAAGGCCAGGTCGAGGTCGGGCCCGATGTCGCCGTTGGTCCCGGCCCCGGTCAGCACGTGGCAGCCTCCGCACTTCTCGGTGAAGAGCTGCTCGCCGCGCTCGGTGTCGGCGTCCTCCTGCAGGTCGCACCCGGTCAGGGCGGCCAGGGCCGCCACGGACGCAGCCGCGCCGAGGATGAGCTTCACCTGCCTTCTGCTTCGAGGAAGCCGCATCGGGTGGGGAATCCTATATGTCGCCCCCCTCGGGCTTCTCTCCGCCTTGGCCCGCGGTTTGGGCGCGGCGCGCTTCTCTTATAGGCTTTGAGCAGAAAGGCACTAGCGGCCGCGGCCGCGCAGCGACCGAGGAGCGCAGGTGGAGGTTCGCGAAGGCATGTCGAGCGTGATCCTGGCCGTGGGGCCGGGGCACACGCTGCGCGACGCCGCGGCCAAGATGACCGAGAAGGGAACCGGCGCCGCGCTCGTCTTCGACGAGCACTCGCCGGCGCCGCGGATCATCACCGAGCGCGACGTGTTGAACGCGATCGGCGGCGGGGAGGACCCCGACAAGGCCCTGGTCGCAGATCACATGAGCGACAGCGTGATCTCGGCGCCGCCGGACTGGAGCCTCGAGCGCGCCGCCGAGGAGATGGTCAAGCTCGGCATCCGCCACCTGGTCGTGGTCGAGAGAGGTGAGCTCGTCGGGGTGCTCTCGATGCGCGACATCGTCCGCGTCTGGACGACGGTCGGCGCGACCAGCTCGATCACGCCCCCGTAGCTCTCGTCAGGCCGGCGGAGCTCACGACGAGTGGACGGCTATCCGTGTCATGGCACGGATCAGCGTCCACTCGGCGGGAGGCCGAGGAGGCTACTCGCGGCCCGACAAGGGGATCGGCCCGGTGTCGGTGCGCTGCTGGTTCGGAAGCGCGGCGATCTCGCGGCGGTTGGCGCGCAGCCAGCCGACCAGTGCGACGAGGGCGACGAGGCCGCCGATGGCAGCGTAGGGCCACCAGGTGAAGACGCCGACCACGATCCCCACGAGCCCGAGCGCGAGCAGCGGCGGCATCGCCGATGCGCCGCTCAGGTAGATCTGCTCGGTGGGCTTGGGAGGCTGGCTCATCCGAGGTAGAGGATCGTGACGTAGAAGGCGAGCCCGAACACGAACAGCGCAAGGGTCGCGAGCAGCAGCCCGCTGCCGATGTTCGCTCTGGCGCGCTCCCGATCCACGGCGGGAAGCCTACCCGACCCCTACGCGGCGCGGTCCACGGCCATCGCCACGAACAGCAGCGCCAGGTAGGCGAGCGAGCTCAGGTAGAGGACGCGGGCGGCCTGCTTCGAGGCCTCGGCGGAGAGGCGGTGGGCCAGCACGATGAAGGCGGCGCCCAGCAGCAGCGCCGAAGCCAGGTAGATGCCGCCGAACAGCCCGGTCAGCACCGGCCCCACCGAGATCGCGACCAGCAGCACCGTGTAGGTCAGGATCTGGCGCCGGGTCTCTCCCTCGCCGCGGACGACCGGAAGCATCGGCACCCCGGTGCGGGCGTAGTCGTCGGCGATCAGCAGCGACAGCGCCCAGAAGTGAGGCGGGGTCCAGAAGAAGACGATCGCGAACAGCCACAGCGCCTGGGCGGAGAGCTCGCCGGTCGCCGCGGCCCAGCCGACCAGAGGCGGCACCGCGCCGGCGGCGCCCCCGAGCACGATGTTGAGCGGCGTGCGGGGCTTCAACCACAGCGTGTAGAGGAAGATGTAGCCGAGCAGGCCGCCGGCCGCGAGCACCGCGGTCAGCGTGTTCACGGTCAGCCCCAGCTGGGCGACGGCGATCGCGCCCAGCGCGATCCCGAAGGCGAGGCCGTGCCAGGGCTCGATCCTGCCGCTGGCGATCGGCCGGCCCATGGTGCGTGCCACGCGGGCGTCCGCTTCGCGCTCGAGGTAGTGGTTGATCGCGCCCGCCCCGCCGGCCGCGAGATAGCCGCCGAGCATGGTCCAGAGGATCGTCGAGAGCGGCGGCCCCGAGGGGTCGGCGACGAACATCGAGGCGACCGTCGTCAGCAGCAGCAGCGAGATCACCCTCGGCTTGGTCAGCGCGAAGTAGTCGCGCAGCACCTGCAGCGCGCCGTGGCGCTCGAGCGCGCTCGAGAGCGCGGCCTCGGTCCCGCCGTGGCGCTCGCGGCGACGGGCGGCGGCGTTGCGGCCCGCCTGCAGGCGCCTTCGCGCGAAGGTGCCTGTCTTGGCCTCCACCTCAGGCCTCCGCCGTCGCGGCGGACCGGGCCTTGCGCCCCGCCGGCGATCTCGCCAGCGCGGGGGCCGGCGACCAGGCGAGGGTGTAGGCGATCAGCAGCAGGGTGCTCCAGAGCAGCGTGGCGATGATCAGATGGGCGACGATCAGGGCCGCGTGCTCCTCGAGCACGACGTTGAGCGCGCCGAGCGCGACCTGGACCACCAGCAGGCCCAGGGCCGTGGCCATCAGGGGGGAGCGCGCGCCGCGCCGCCAGGCGACGCCGAGCAGCAGCAGGATGGCGAAGGTCGTCGCGTAGACGAACATGCGGTGGGTCAGGTGTATGTCCGAGAGCCTGCTGACCCCGAACGGGGCTATGCCCTGGTTGAGACAGCCGGGGAACTGCTCGCCGCAGGCCATGTGGGCGCCGGCGATGTTCTTGCCGCTGCCGTGGATGCCCTCCTCCTCGGTGCCGGCGACGTAGCCGCCCGCGACGATCGCGCAGAGCAGCAGCACCGCGGCGGCCGCGGCGAAGGGCTTCAGCCCGCGCACCGGCGCCGCCGAGGAGGGCTTGGGGCCCTCGCCGGGCTTGCTCGCGGCGAGCTCGGCGCGGGCGCGGACGCCGATCCAGAGCAGCAGCCCGATCAGGATCATCGCCAGGCCCAGGTGGGCGGCGACGAGCTCCTCGGCGAGGCTCTTCTCCACGGTGAGGCCGCCGAGCGCCGCCTGCACGAGCACCAGGCCCGCCGCGACCAGCGACAGGCGCAGCGGCCAGCGCAGCTCGCGCAGGTGCCGGTACGCGGTCCAGACGAGGACGGCGATCAGGGCCGTCACGATCGCCGCCAGGGTGCGGTGCGAGAACTCGACGATCACCTCGGTGTTGTGGAAGAACGGGATCGCCTCGCCGTTGCAGAGCGGCCAGCCCTCGGTGCCGCTGCCACCCGGGCCGCAGCCCAGGCCGGACTCGCTGACGCGGACGATCCCGCCGAGCACGATCAGGGCGAAGGTCGCGACGACCGTCAGGTCTGCGAAGAGGCGGAAGCGGCGGAGCTGTTCACTCCCGCCCGCCCCGGAGCGAGGGCCATCCATTGGCCGTCAGGCTACCGGCTCGTCGCTCTCGGCCTTGGCGGGCGGCGCCGGCGCCTGGCGCTCCCTGACGGCGTCGCGGATGTCGCGCATCGGCTCGTCGCTGCGCACATCGGGGACGACGTCGAAGTTGTGCGGAGGCGGCGGCGAGAGGGCCAGCCACTCGAGCGTGTCGCCCCCCCACGGGTCGTGGCCGGCGCGGACGCCGTGGCTGAGGCTGCGCACCGCGTTGACCAGCGACAGCACGATGCCCGTCACCAGGATGAAGGCGCCGATCGTGGTCAGCAGGTTGTAGGTATCGAGACTCTGGAAGCTGTCGGTGACGACCTCCAGGCCCGTCCCGGAGCCGTCATAGACGCTGTCCTCGTAGTACTTGTAGGCGTCGACGGGCTGGCCGTTCAACCCCGCCAGGAACATCGGGATGAAGGTCAGCTGCACCCCGGCGATGATCGCCCAGAACGAGATCCTGGCCTGCGACTCGCCCATCAGGCGCCCGGTCATCTTCGGGAACCAGTAGTGCAGGGCGGCGAGGCCGCCGAGCACAGAGCCGCCCACCAGCACGTAGCCGGTCGCGCCGGTCGAGTCGGTCGTGTCGGCGAGCAGCCAGTTGACCGGGACGACGGCGTGCGCGAGCTCGGCCGTGAGCCCGATCGAGAGCGTCGAGATCGCGCCGAGCGCGAACAGCATCGGCGCGCGCATCTCGATCGCGCCCGAGGCGAGCGTGCCCAGCCAGTTCACGAACAGGACGCCCAGCGGCACGATCAGCGCCAGCGCCGCCAGCATCGCGAAGTAGAGCCAGCCGACCGGGATCGAGGCGGTGAACATGTTCTGCATCCACGCCAGCAGCCCGATCGCGCCGATCGCGGCCATCGAGGCGTTGACCGCGCGCCGGGAGATCAGCGGCTTGCGCGAGAAGGTCGGAAGGATCTCGGAGATCGCGCCCGCGGCGGGCAGGATCATCAGCAGGTAGCAGCCGGTGAAGAAGATCCAGCTCAGGTGCTGCCAATAGGTTGGCGCGCCGCCTTCGCCGGGGTCGAAGAAGACGCCTCCGAAGTGGCGGTCGATCTCCAGCATCGTCAGCGCCGCCAGCATCGCCGGCCCGATCACGAGCAGGATCCAGCTCGAGACCGCCGCCGAGAAGGAGAAGGGCGGGAGCCGCCGCCAGGCCAGACCGGGAGCGCGCATCTTCCGGAGCGTCACCAACAGGTTCAGCGCCAGCAGCGTGAAGCCGAGCGCGCTCAAGCCGACCGCGGCGATCCAGACGTCGACGCCGTTGTTGGAGATGAAGGCGGTGTCCGAGAGGGGCGGCAGCGGGTTGACGCCGGCTTCGGGGGGCGTGTAGACGAAGCTGATGTAGAGGACCGCGCCGCCGACGATGTAGAGCCAGGCGCCCAGGTTCGCCAGGCGCGGGAAGGCGAGCGAGCGCGCGCCCACCTGCAGCGGCACAAGGTAGGTGAAGAGCCCGAGCGCGAGCGGCAGCGCGAACAGCATCACCAGCGTCGCCGCCATCACCGACAGCAGGCGATTGAAGGTGACGGGCTCGATCAGGGTGTTCTCGGGAACGATCAGCTGCAGCCTGATCAGCAGGAAGGCGAGCAGGCCCAGGGTTAGGAACCCGAGCGAGGCGGCCACCAGCATGCGGCCGACGTCCTTGTGGTCGCCGCTGGTCGCGATCTCGAGCCAGCGCGGTCTCCGCGAGGGGACGCCCTCGCTGACCAGCTCGGGCCGCTGTGGGGTGATGGCACCGCTCACTGCTCACCTCCGACGGGTTGCACGCTGGCGGCCCCGGAGCGCGTCCCGGGCTCGCCGCGGATCGCCAGCTCCTCCTGCACGAAGTCCTGGGCCGCCGCGATGTCGTCAGCCTGCTGGGTCAGCCAGGCCTGGTACTCGGTCGGGCTGACGACCTGAACCTCGGTGCGCATCGCTGCGTAGGAGGCGCCGGAGAACTGGTAGCTCGAGCCGTAGTAGACGCCCTCGGTGTCCGCCTTGAACCAGGTGCGGCTGACCTGGTTGGGGACGACGTCGAACTTGCCCCCCAGCCCGGGTACCCACCAGCGGTGGACGACGTCGGTCGAGTCGAGCTCGACCAGCACCGCGGTGTCGACGGGGACGACGAGCTCGTAGTAGGAGTAGGTCCCGTCCGGGTACTCGTAGCGCCACAGCCACTGCTGGCCGGAGGCGGTGATGGTGAGCGGCTCGGTGTCGACGGGAATCGAGAGGTCGCGCTGGGCGGTGAGCTGGCTCGAGGCCTGGAGCCCATCGGGGCCCGAGGGCTCGACGTCGCTGGCGCTCTCGGTGAAGACGACGCCGAGCACGAACAGGACCAGGGCGAGGACGCCGAAGGAGCCGGCTACGAGGACCTGCGCCGGGCGGCGGCTACGGAGCCGGCGCGGCTCGCTCCCCCGAGCGGTCCGGTAGCGCATCGCCAACCAGATCAGCGCGCCGTTGATCGCGAGCGCGAGCGCGACGGCGATCGCCAGCAACACCCAATAGAGGGCGTTGAGGTCGTCGGCATTCGGGGAATGTGCGGACTCGGGTCCGAACAAGGCGACGGCAGTCTATTGAGCGCGGCCGCTCGGAGAGGTTTGGCTGGCTGGCCAAATCCTCGACGCTTCTGGCAGAATCGCTCCGATGGCCCGCGGAACAGCGAACGAAGCGCTCCGCCGCATGGCCGAGTCGGAGCCCCAGCTCGCCGCCAGGCTGATGCTGCAGTCGCTTCCGGTGGCCGCCGCGTCGCTGCCCGAGGGGCTGAGCTATCGCCTCGAGCTCCGGGACCTGGGGGCCTGGCGCGTGTCGCCGAACGGCGGCCACGCCCGGGTCGACGAGGTCAGCCCCGGCGGCGAGCTCAACGGGGACGCGTTCGCGATCGAGACCGACTCCCGCACCCTCGCCGAGCTCGCCGGCGGCTCGAACCCGATCGCGGCGATGCTGCGCCGCCGCGTGCGGGTGCGCGGCAAGCGCCGCAAGGCGCTGGCGCTGCGGCGGATGAACCAGGAGGCGGGCCCGCGCGAGCTCGCCCAGGCCGGGCTGCCGATCGACGCCGACCTGCTCTATCGCTCGCTCGCCTATGCGATCGAGCCCGAGTGGACCCGCGGCCACCGCTTCGCGATCGCCTACGAGCTGGTCGGTGAGGGCGGCGGGGCCTGGACGATCAGGGTCGACGACGGAGCGATCTCCTGCCAGGCCGGTCTCGACGCCGAGGCAGACGCCATCGTCCGCATGCGCCACTCCGACTGGCTGCGGCTGCTCTCGGGCGAGCTCTCGCCGACCGACGCCACGCGGCTCAGCCTGACCGAGATCAAGGGAAAGGTCCCACCGGTCACCCTGATGGGCCGCTGGATCGACCGAGCCGCGGGCCAGGACGGCCCCGAGCTGGAGCGCGAGGCGCGCCAGCGCGAGACCCAGCGGCGCCACTCCGGGACCTGGGGGTCGAAGCCCGCGGCCGACGACCCCGGCGATCCCGGCGCAGCCAGCCGCCCCAAGGGCGGGTTGATGGACTACGAGCAGCTCTACGCGCTCTGGGAGCGCCAGAACTGGCGCGCGCACGAGCTCGACTTCTCGGTCGACCGCGAGCACTGGCTCGCCAACCCCTCCGAGGCGCAGCTCGAGACCATGTTCAGCTTTGGCAGCTTCTACGTCGGCGAGGAGCGCGTCACCGCGGACCTGGCCCCGTTCGTGCTCGCCGCCCCCAGCGGCGAGGTCGAGGCCTTCCTCTCGACCCAGCTCGTCGACGAGATGCGCCACGCCATCTTCTTCGACCGCTTCATGGCCGAGGTGATGGCGCTGGAGTCAGACGACCTGCGCTCGCGCCTGCGCGAGATCGAGGAGCACCTGCAGCAGATGGGCCCCTGGCACTTCCTCTTCGACGACTCCCTGCGCGACATCGCCGACCGCATCAAGGCCCGCCCCGACGACCTGGAGCTGTTCGTGCAGGGCGTCGTCACCTACCACATGGTCACCGAGGGGGTGCTGGCGATGCCGGGCCAGCGGCTCCTGATCCAGTACACCGACGACCACCAGATCTACCCGGGCTTCAACGAGGGCTTCCGCCTGGTCGAGCAGGACGAGCACCGCCACATCGCCTTCGGCGTCCGCTTCCTGCGCGACGTCTGCCGGGAGCGCCCCGAGATGAAGCAGGTGATCGTGGACCGCCTCTGCGAGTTGCTTCCCGAGTCGGCCAAGGTCTTCGTGCCGCGCCAGGAGCGGAACTCCGCGGACTTCTGGTCCTACGGGCATCACTCCTCGCAGATCTACGGCTTCGCCTACCAGGCGCTGAGCCGCCGCATGAAGATGATCGGCGTCGAGATCCCGCCCGCCGAGGAGCTGATGCCCGGCCCCTGCGACTTCAGCGGCCTCGACGAGCGCAGTCGCGTCGACGAGCCCGATCCGACCCCCGCGCCCGCCTAGATGATTGATTCCACGGCGCCGTGCGCCTGAGGGCACGCATGGCCGAGCAGCCCAAGGACGCATGGCGCAGCCCTTGGTGGCGCCAAGGGCAGGCCCGAGGACGCCGGGATGCGATGCGCCATGCGGGGCCTCAGGCGTGCGTGGTCGTGGAATCAATCATCTAGTGGCCCTTCTCGGAACGTTCGCCAGGAAATGACGCAGGCCAGGCGCCGCCAGGCAAGGAGGCAGGGAGTCCGAATAGCAGCGCTATCCGGACGACCGAGGACGCAGCATGGTGGTGATCTGGACCAGTCATTTCCGGTGAGACGTTTTGAGGAGGGCCACTAGCCGCTGAGCTCGCCCACGGGGGCGGGGCGGCCGATGAAGTAGCCCTGCCCGTAGTCGACGCCGAGGCGCTTCAGGATCGTCAGGGTCTCCTCGTCCTCGACGAACTCGGCGACCGTCTTCATGCCCATGCCGCGGGCGACCTGGACCAGCGCGCTGACGATCAGCTGGTCGTTGGGGCTACGGGGCAGGTCCTTGACGAACTCGCCGTCGATCTTGAGCACGTGGATCGGCAGGTGCTTGAGGTAGTAGAAGGAGGCGAAGCCCGAGCCGAAGTCGTCGAGGGCGAAGCGGCAGCCCATCCTCGTCAGGCTCTCGGCGAAGCGGCGCGCCTGCTCGATGTCGGCGACGGCCGCCGTCTCGGTCACCTCGAAGATCAGGTTGGCCGACTCGATCCCCGCTCTCACCATCTCGCGGCCGAGGCCTGTCGCGAACTCCGGGTCGGCCAGCGTCTTGCCTGACAGGTTCACCTCCAGCACCAGATCGCGGCCGGCGCGCTTGTGGGACTCGATCAGGCGGATCGCCTGCTGGGCGACCCAGCGGTCGAGGCTCTGGACGAGGCCGAAGCGCTCGGCGGTGTCCAGGAACGAGGCGGGGGGGACCAGCTCGCCGTCCTCGCCGCGCATGCTGATCAGCAGCTCGTACTGGGAGACCTGATCGGTCGCGAGGTCGAGGATCGGCTGGGCGTGGATCACGAATCGGCCCTTCTCGACGGCCTCGCGCACGCGGTCGGACCAGACCTGGATCGCCTCGTGGGTGATCGGGCTGTCGGGGTCGAAGGCGGAGACGCGGTCCCGGCCCGCTTCCTTGGCCTTGTACTTGGCGTGGTCGGCCTGGGCGATCAGCTCGTTCGCGCTCATCCCCTCGCGCGAGACCGTGGCGATGCCGACGCTGACCGTGGCGCGGATGCTCTGACGGTCGATCACGAACGGGTTGTTGCCGATCAGGGCGCGCAGCTCCTCCGCGGCCGCCTGCGTCTTGGCGATGTCGACGCCGTGCAGCAGCATCCCGAACTCGTCGCCGCCGAGGCGGGCTAGGACGTCGGTCTTTCGCAGCCATCCCTTCAGCAGCGAGGCGACCGCGCCCAGCAGCTCGTCGCCGGCCCGATGGCCGAGGGAGTCGTTGGCGTACTTGAAGTTGTCGAGGTCCAGCAGCAGCACGGAGCCGCCGCTTCCGTAGCGGGCGGCGTAGGCGATGTGGCCGTCGAGCTCCTGCTCGAACCGCCTGCGGTTGTAGAGCCCGGTCAGCGGGTCGAGGTCGGCGAGCCGGCGCAGCCGGTCCTCGGCCTTGCGCCGCTCGGTGACGTCGCGGGCGACCGCGACGAGCACGGGCACGTCGAGGACGGCCTCGGTCATCGTCAACTCGAGCGGGAAGCAGGAGCCGTCGCCGCGCTGGCCGATCAGCTCGCGCGGCGAGTTCAGGATCGCGGGCCGCTCCCCGGCGCCGAAGGAGCGCAGGTAGCTGGAGTACTCGTCGTTGTGGGGCTCGGCGAGCAGCGCCGTGAAGCTGCGGCCGAGCAGTTCGGCGGAGGGGTATCCGAACAACTGCTCGGCGGCCGGGTTGGCCGATTCGATCGCGCCGCGTCCGTCGACGGTGATCAGGGCGTCCGCGATGCTGCCGAGCAGGGCGTGGAGGCGCGCCTCTCCGTCCAGGGCGGTCCTCGCCGCGGCCGGTGCTCCGGGTGTCTGAACGGTTGCCATGGTCAGCCGTCTCGGCGCGTCCCGCGCCTCCCTATGCAGTCACGAGGAATATCGGCGGGCGGCGGCCGCGGCCTTTAGCCGGGTCTCGGCCGTCTGCAGGCGGGATGCCGCCGCCCAATAGGCTGCTCGCGATGCCGACCGCGCGCGAAGCCTCGCTCGATCTCTTCCGCGAGCACGGGATGACGACCGTCTTCGGCAACCCCGGCTCGACCGAGCTGCCGATGCTGGCGGAGTTCCCCGACGACTTCCGCTACGTGCTGGGGCTGCAGGAGGCCGTCGTGGTCGGCATGGCCGACGGCTACGCGCAGGCATCGGGCGGCGTCACCCACGTGAACCTGCACACCGCCCCCGGGGTCGGCAACGCGATGGGGGCGATCTTCAACGCCCAGGCGAACAAGTCGCCGCTGCTGGTCACGGCGGGGCAGCAGGTGCGGGCCCAGATCACGATGCAGGCGAACCTCACCAACCGCGACGCGACGCGGGTGCCGCACCCGTTCGTGAAGTGGAGCTTCGAGGCGCCGCGGGCCGAGGACGTGCCGCTGGCGCTCGCCCGCGGAATCCACCTCGCCTCGGCCCCGCCCAAAGGCCCGGCCTTCGTCTCGGTGCCGATGGACGACTGGAACCGCGAGGTGGACGCGACCGAGGCCGGTCTGGTCGCCGCGCGCAGGGTCGAGACGCGCGCCGGCGCCGATCCCGGTGCGGTCACCGAGCTCGCTCGCAGGCTGGAGGCGGCCGAGAGCCCGGTGATGATCGCCGGCCCCGAGATCGACGCCGCCGGCGGCTGGGACGCCGCCATCGCCCTGGCCGAGCGCCAGATGCTGCCGGTGTTCGCCTCCCCGGCTCCCGGCGGCGGGCGCATCGGCTTCCCTGAGGGCCATCCCCTCTTCCAGGGGATCCTGCCGCCCGCGATCGGCCCCGTCGCCGAGACGCTCAAGGGCCGCGACCTGGTCCTGGTCGTCGGCTCCTCGGTCTTCCCCTACTACCCCCACATCCCCGGCCCGCTGCTGCCCGCTGGCGCCGAGCTGGTCCAGATCACCTCCGACCCCGACGAGGCCGCGCGGGCGCCGATGGGCGACGCGATCGTCGCGGATGTCGCGCTCGCGCTTGCGGCGGTGCTCGCCGAGGTGGGGGAGGCGAGCCGGGCCGGGCCGACCCCACTACCCGAGGCGGTCGCAGGCGAGGCGACCGACCCGCTGACGCCGACGATGGTCCACAACACGCTCGCCGGTGTCTTCCCCGAGGACGGGATCGTGGTGCTGGAGTCGCCTTCGAGCACGCTGGCGCTGCGCAACCAGCTGCGGCTCTCGGCGCCGGGCAGCTACTACTTCGGCGCCGGCGGCGGGCTCGGCTTCGGGCTCGCGGCCGCGATCGGCGTCCAGCTCGCCCAGCCCGAGCGGCCCGTGGTCTGCGTGCTCGGCGAGGGCTCGGCCCAGTACGCGATCACGGGCCTGTGGTCGGCGGTGGCCTATGAGGTTCCCGTCACCTTCCTCGTCCTGCGCAACTCCGAGTACGCGATCCTGAAGTGGTTCGCCGACATCGAGGAGGTCAAGGGCGCCCCCGGCCTCGACCTCCCATCGGTCGACACCGCCGAGGTCGCCGCCGGCTACGGCGTCGCCTCCGAGCAGGTCGGCGAGCGCGAGGCGCTGCACGAGGCGCTGAAGGGCGCGATCGGCTCGGGCAAGCCGCAGCTGATCGAGGTCCCCGTGGCGTCCGGGATGCACCTGTTCTGACGATGCCGGGCACGGACCGCCTTGGCTGAGCTTCCGGCCCCGCCCGTCGAGCCGCTCGCCCCCGATAGCTCCGGGGCCGCCTCCGACCGCGCCCCCGACGAGCTCGCGGGCGGGACCCCGGAGCCGCTTCGCTCCGAGCTGGAGGGCCTGCTGGGCGCCGACCGAGTGCTCAGCCGCGCCATCGACCTCATCAGCTTCGCCTCGGACGCCAGCCCCTACCGCCTGATCCCGAAGGTGGTGGTGCGGCCGCGCGATGCCGACGACGTCGCCGCCGTGCTCGCGTGCGCGCGCGGCGCCGGGGAGCCGGTGACGATGCGGGCCGCCGGCACCAGCCTCAACGGCCAGGCCCAGACAGAGGGCATCCTGCTCGACGTGCGCCGGGGCTTCGAGGGTGTCGCGGCCGAGGACGGCGGGCGCCTCGCCCGCGTCGGCGCGGGGACCCTGCTGGGCCACGCAAACGCGGTGCTCGCGGCTCACGGCCGCAAGCTGGGCCCGGATCCCGCCAGCAAGGACATCTGCACCGTCGGCGGCGCCATCGCCAACAACTCCGGGGGCATGCGCTGCGGGACGACCGCCGACTCCTACAGCACGGTCCGCGAGCTCACGTTCGTGCTGCCCTCCGGCACGCGCATCGACACCGGCGAGCCGGGCGCCGAGGCTGCGTTCGCCGCGGCCGAGCCCGAGCTGGCTCGCGGCCTGGAGCGGATCCGCGACGAGCTGCGCGCCGACGCCGAGCTCTCGGCGCGGATCCGCGGCAAGTTCGAGATCAAGAACACGACCGGATACCGGCTCTGCGCGTTCCTCGACGCGGACACCCCCCTGGAGATCTTCCGGCGCCTGCTCGTCGGCAGCGAGGGCACGCTCGCCTTCGTCTCGGAGGCGGTGTTCGAGACGGTTCCCCAGCCCCCGCGCACGGCGGTCTCCTGGCTGCACTTCGACGGGATCGAGTCGGCGACCGAGCCCGTTCCGGAGTTCGTGGCCGCGGGCGCCACGGCGGTCGAGCTGATGGTCGCCCCGGCGCTGATGGTCGCCTCGCAGAACATCGCCGGCGCCCCCGCCGACTGGATGGAGCTGCCGCCGGCCTCCGCCGCGCTGCTGGTCGAGTTCGGCGCCGACACGGACGAGGGGCTGGACGAGCTTGTCGCCGGCGCGGAGCAGGTGCTGGAATCCCGCTCCCCGATCCGGCCGTCCGACTTCACTCGCGATCACGAGCGGATCGAGGTCGCCTGGACGGTGCGCGAGGGCCTGCACGGGCTGATCGGCCGCCTGCGCCCGCCGGGCACGGCGCTGATCATCGAGGACGTCTGCGTGCCCCCGGCGCGCATCGCCGAGTGCGCCCGCGACGTGCAGGCGCTGCTCGGCGAGCACGGCTTCCTCACCGGGGTCGCCGGACACACCTCGGCCGGGAACCTGCACTTCATGCTCACCCCCGACTTCTCCAAGCCCGGGGACACCGAGCGCTACGAGTCCTTCATGGAGAAGCTGGTCGAGCTGATCCTCGACAAGTACGACGGCTCGCTCAAGGCCGAGCACGGCACCGGGATCAACATGGCCCCCTACGTCGAGCGCGAGTGGGGCGCGAAGGCGACCGAGCTGATGTGGCGGCTGAAGCGGCTGGCCGACCCCGACGGGGTGCTCGCGCCCGGCGTGCTGCTGAGCCGCGACGCCGGCGCCCACCTGCGCAACCTGAAGACGACCCCCGCGATCGAGGAGGTCGTCACCAACTGCGTGGAGTGCGGCTTCTGCGAGCCGGTCTGCCCGAGCCGCAACCTGACGCTGACCCCGCGCCAGCGCATCGTCGTCCGCCGCGAGCTGGCCCGCCAGCAGCCCGGCTCACCCGTCCAGCGCGCGCTGCTGGAGCAGTACGAGTACGAGGCGCTCGAGACCTGCGCCGTCGACGGCTCCTGCGGCCCCGCCTGCCCGCTGGCGATCGACACCGGCAGGCTGGTCAAGGAGCTGCGCGCGCGCCAGCGCACGGAGAGGGCGGAGGCGCGCGCCGAGGGCCTGGCGCGCCGCTGGAGCGGGGTCGAGCGGCTGGCGCGGGTTGGGCTGCGGACCGGCGGGGCGCTGGGGGGCCTCCCCGGGCGGGCCGGAGCGCGGATCGCGCGGGCCTTGGTCAGCGACGAAGTCGTCCCTGACTTCCCGCCGGAGATGCCGCACGCCGCCTCAGGGAGGCTGCCCGCCACGGAGCGCGAGGGTGCGGCCGCCGTTTACATGCCCGCCTGCGTCAACCGCATCTTCGGGCGTCCGCGCCACCCGCACCGGGAGCCGTTCCTGCCGCTGCCCGAGGCAATGGTCGAGCTCTCGCGGCGAGCGGGTCACCCGGTCTGGATCCCCGACGACGCGGCCGGCAACTGCTGCGGCGTACCGTGGAGCTCGAAGGGGTTCAGACGGGGACACGAGCTGATGTCGAACCGCACCGTGGAGTCGTTGTGGCGCTGGAGCGGGGAGGGCAGGCTGCCCGTCGTGATCGACGCCAGTTCGTGCTCGCTGGGCCTGCGGGAGGAGGTGGCTGCGGCGCTGAGCGAGGAGAACCGCGAGCGCCACGAGAAGCTGGAGATCCTCGACTCTGTCGAATGGGCGCACGACCGGCTGCTGCCGGGGCTGTCCGTGAGCTCCAAGGTGGGTGGCACCAGCGCGATCCACCCAACCTGCTCAACCCGTCATCTCGGGCTGACCGCGAAGCTCGAGACCCTGGCCGGAGCTGTCGCAGACGAGGTCTTCGTCCCGATTCGCGCCACCTGCTGCGGCATGGCGGGCGACCGTGGTCTGCTCCATCCCGAGCTGACGCGCTCCGCGACGGCGGATCAAGCCGCCGAGTTCGTGGGAGCAGGCCCGATCACCGGGCATTTCTGCAGCAATCGGACCTGCGAGATCGGCCTGCAGCAGGGGCTGGGCGTCACCTACGCGTCCATCGTGCAGGGCCTGGAGTGGGCCACCCGGCCGCCCGCGTTGGCGCCTTAGTCACGCATAGCGAGACAAAGGCGCCAACATGTGCCTCGAGCGGATCAGGTGATTCCCTGGGCCCGGATCCACTCGGCGCTGCGGCGGATGCCCTCGGGCAGCTCGACCGACGGGGACCAGCCGAGCTCCTCTCGCGCGCGCTCGTTCGAGGCGGTGCCGCGGCGGTCGAGGAAGGTGACGCCGTGGCGGCCCATCGCGGGCGGCACTCCGCGCAGCCGAGCGAAGCCCTCCAACGCTCCGGCGGCGGCGAACAGCAGCGGCTTCGGAAGCCTCGGCGGCTCTCTCAGGTCGAGCGCCGCGGCCAGCATCCCGTAGTAGTCCGAGAAGCTGACGCCGTGGCCGTCCCAGACGGTGTAGGTGTCCCCGGGCGTCCCCCTTCGGAGCGCCAGCAGGATCCCGGCCACGAGGTCGTCGATGTAGGCGGGGAGCATGGTGCCGTCGCCCTTGTTCGGCACCGCCAGCCGGCGCGAGGCCATCAGCTGCACCGGCCGCACCAGCCAGGGGATCGAGCCGGGCCCGTAGACGTCGCCCGGGCGCACGATCACGGCGCCGCGGCGCGCGGCGAGCGCGTCGGAGGCGCTCTTTGTGTCGATGTAGGGGACGCCGACCGCGCGACGGAACGCGTGCTCGCGCTGGTGGCCTTCGTGCTCGTAGCCGTAGACGACGACCGAGCTGATGTGGACGACGCGCTCGCTTCCCGCCGCCTCGGCGGCGTCGAGAACGTTTGCCGTTCCCCCGACGTTGACCCGCATGAAGTCCTCCATCGAGCCCCACTCGCGCACGTAGGCGGCGGTGTGGACGACCAGCTCGGCGTCCTCGAGCGCGGCGGCGATCGCGGCTCGGTCGGCGACGTCGGCGATGCGCGGCTCGACCCCCGCGGCCCGCAGCTCCTCCTCCTGCTCGGGAAGGACCTCGATCCCGATCACCGATGCTCCCTCGGAGCTCAGCGCCCGGCAGACGGCGCCGCCGATGAAGCCGCCGGCGCCGGTGACGGCAACCCGTCGTCCCTGGAGCTCGATCCGCTCGGCCTGCATCCGGCAAGACCCTATTCGGCCCCGCCGGCCCAGCGCTCATAGACTCCGGCCCTTGCTCCAGTCCCCCCTCAAGCGCGCTGCACGGCCGCGCTCGAAGTGGGCGCCGGTCGTCCGCGGAGTCGCATCGGCCGCCCTCGCTGCGGCCTTCGCGGTCCCGCTCGCCCGCAAACGGCTCAACATCCCGCCGGCGGTGACCACGGCGGCCCTGGTTGGCGGCCCGCTGGCGCTGGCGGTGCTGGCGCCGCGCACCAAGACCCGCGACGTCGGGCTCTACGCGCTGCAGATGTGGGGCTTCCTGAACGCGAAGGACATGCCCCACGACGATCCCGAGGCGCTGCGGCGGCGGCTCCGGGTCACCTACCCGATCCGCGCCGACCTGGCGATCGGGCGCGGCGAGCTGCCGAACGTGCGCCTGCAGCGGGCGCTGGAGGGGCTGGGCCGGGGCAACCCGGTCGATCGGGTCCTCTCGTGGGTGCACTGGGCCTGGTTCTTCGAGCCCCACAGCTCCCTGCTCTGGATCCTCGCCAAACACCCCGAGCGCTTCCCGCGCTCTGCGCGACAGATGGCGGGGGTGTTCGACCTCGGCTGCGCCGTCTACGCCGCCGTGCCCACGGCGCCACCGTGGTGGGCGGCGGAGAACGGCTACGCGGACGAGCGCCTGCGCCGGATCATGCAGGAGGTCGGCGAGGAGGAGTGGGGGGCGGCCTGGGAGCACCTCTACGACTTCCTCGGCAGCAACCCCTGGGCGGCGATGCCCTCGCTGCACTTCGCGGCTTCGATGATGGCCGCGATCCTGCTGAGCGAGGCGGGCCCGGTCGAGGGCGCGCTCGGCTGGGCCTACGCCGGGACGCTCGGCTTCGCCCTCGTCTACCTGGGGGAGCACTACGTCATCGACCTGATCGCAGGGGCGGCGCTCGTGGCCGCCGTGCGCTGGGGAGAGCATCTGGCCGAGCCGCTCGCGGACGCCGTCAGCGGCGCGCTGCAGCGGCTGGAGGCGATCGCCAACGATCAGGGGGGAATGCGACGATTGGAGGCGTGAGGGAGGACGACACCCAGAGCGGCTCCCCTGCCCAGCACCGACGCGGCCTGGCCGGCGAGATCAGGGAGGCCGAGGAGGCGCTGGAGCGCAAGGCCGAGGAGGAGGTCAAGCGCGAGGCCGAGGAGGTGCGCGAGGCCGAGGAGGAGCCC
>VGBV01000004.1 GCA_016870325.1 Actinomycetota bacterium | reverse complement strand
TGGAGCTGAGCGCTCGCGGATAGGCTCGCTGCCTTGCCCCGGTCCTCTCTGGTAGACGTCACCGAGGAAGCACTGCGCGCGCGCCTGGCGCCCGGCCGCGCCCGACCCGGCGACCGGCTGCCGCCCGAGCAGGAGCTGGCCGAGGCGCTCGGCGTCTCCCGCGGCACCCTGCGGCTCGCCCTCGAGCGGCTCGAGTCGAACGGCGAGATCATGCGCCGCCAGGGGAGCGGCACCTTCGTCGGCCGCGTCGCCTCGCCGGCGGCATTCAGCGCCGGCCTCGAGATACTCGAGTCCTACGCGTCGCTCGCGCGACGCCAGGGCAAGCAGCTCGCCGTGCTCAACCTCCAGATCGAGCAGGCGCCGGTGCCCGGCTACGTCGCCGAGGAGCTCGGGCTGCGCCGCGGCGCGAGGGCGCCGCTGATCCAGCGCACGCTGCTCGCCGACGGCACCATCGCCGCCCACATGCGCGACGTCGTCCACCCCGCGGTGGAGCTGCCCGGCGCCGACGAGCTTCGCGAGGCTCTCGCGGACGGCTCGATGGTGCTCGACCTGATGGTGGATGCGGGCGCGCCCGTCGCCTTCGCCCGCACCCAGGTGCGCCCGCGCCTGATCGAGCCGGGCACCCGCCTGGGCGAGGCGATGGGGGCAACCCGCATCACCGCCGCTCTCGAGCTGGCCGAGCTGCTCCACACCAGCGCGGGCCGGGCGGTCCAGTACTCGATCAACGTCTTCGCCCCCGGCTCGGTCGACCTGCACGTGATCCGCGGCTTCCCCTCGGCCGGCCAAGAACACGACAACGGCCCCTAGGCCGCCCCGGCCGCTTGATCGCGATCGCTCTCGGCTTCGCCGCCGCCCTCTGCTGGGGCCTCGCGGACTTCCTCGGCGGCATCCGCACCCGGGCCCTGACGCTGGCGCTGGTGCTGCTGGCGAGCCAGGCCACGAGTATGGCCGCCGCGGCGCTGATCGTCGCGGTGGGCCAACTCGATCCGCCCTCGTGGGGCGAGATCGGGCCGGCCCTAGCTGCCGGCGTCTGCTACCTGTTCGGGATCGCGGCGCTGTACCGGGCGCTCGCGGTCGGGACGATGAGCGTGATCTCACCGATCTCGGCGAGCGGCGCGGCGGCGCTGCCGGTTGTCGTCGGGATCGCGGCCGGTGAGCGGCCCGGTGAGATCCAGTACCTGGGCATGGCCGTGGTGCTGGTCGGCGTCGTGCTCGCGACCAGGGCTCCTGAGGCCGAGGGAGCGAAGTCCCCTCGCGAGGCGATGTGGCTAGCCGCGATCGCGGCCGCGGGCATCGGCGGCTTCTATGTCGGCATAGACGCCTCAGTCGAGGACGTGAGCCCGTTCTGGGCCCTGCTCGCGACGCGCGCCAGCGCCTTCGCTTTGCTGTGCGCGGCGCTGGTCGTGGTGCGGCCGAGGCTCGGTTCCGCCGAAGGCGTCCTCCCCGCGCTGGCCCTGATCGGGTTGCTCGACGTCGGCGCAAACATCTGCTTCGCGCTCGGCACCGAGACCGGGCTGCTCAGCATCGTCTCGGTGCTGGGCTCGCTCTTTCCGGTCGCCACGGTCGTCCTCGCCCGCGCCGTGCTCGACGAGCGCCTCGTCCGCATACAGGCCGTCGGGGTTGCCGCGTCGCTGGCCGGCGTCGGGCTGATCGCTGCGGGGT
Source organism: Actinomycetota bacterium (assembly GCA_016870325.1). Classification (GTDB taxonomy): domain Bacteria; phylum Actinomycetota; class Thermoleophilia; order Solirubrobacterales; family 70-9; genus VGBV01. Next base: position 43,480 of record VGBV01000004.1, on the reverse strand, counting down.
GAGACAGCGGGAGCTACAGGCGCTGGCGCTTGGGCCCGGACAGCAGCGAGACGATCAGCAGCGCCGCCGTGGCCAGGAACGCCGCGTCGATCGCGATCCGGGCGGGCTCCGCCCAGCCGAGCTCGTCGCCCGTGAAGCCGAGGCCCGCAAGCGCCGCGAACAGCGCTACGGGCAAGATCCGGATGCGGCCGCCCGCGCAGGCGAGACCGAAGCAGACGCCGAGCAGCATGATGGCCAAGGACCCCGGAATCTCGGTGGCGGTGAAGTGCGCGGTCAGGTCCTTTCTCTGCTCCTTCGTCGAGATCCGTTCTGGGCCGTTCTATCGGATCGGCCGCCGGGGTAGGGCCGCTGAAGATCCTTCAGGTCCATGGGTACGGGCCCGCGGAGGCGATGTGGGTCTCGCCGGCGGCGAAGCGGGCGAAGCGGTAGGGCGCGAGGTCCTCGTTGCCGCCGTCGACGATGTCGTCGGCGACCATGCGGCCGAGGGCGAGCATCTTGAAGCTGTGGCCGGAGTCGACGATCACGTAGGCGTTGGGAGCGGCCCAGTCGCAGACCGGGTAGTTGTCGGGAGTGTGCGGGACGATGCCGCCGGCGGGGGTGGTCTGCCACTCGTCGCCGCGACCCCGGAAGCGCTCGAACGCGACCGCGAGGCCGGAGGTGAAGAAGTCGGGGAAGTGGTCCTCGACCGCGTGCTCGGGGTTCTCGGGGCCGTAGGGGTCCATCTCGGGCTCGTCCAGCAGCACCGGCAGCCCGCCTCCGGTGACCCCGGTCCCCGTGCGGCCCAGGTGGAAGTAGATCCCCCAGGCGCCCGGAACGAGCTCGCGGCCGTCGCGGTCGGAGCGCAGGCCGCCGGTCTGGTCGAGGTGGACGACCGGGGCCTCGATCCCGGCGCGCCCCCCGAGCCCGACGCCGGGCAGCGCGAACTGTCCCTCCTGGGCCTTCCAGTACTCGACGAAGCGGCGCGGGCGCTCGGAGCCGGCGACCTCGACCTCGGCCGGCCCGCCGAGCATCCGCCAGAGGCCGCCGATCCAGGGACCGGGCGCCGCGACCACCGCCTCGCACCCGATCGGGCCCTCGCTCGTCAGCACCGCCCGGGCCGGGCCCTCGCCGGGCTGCTCGCCGCCCCAGTCGAATCCCGTCACCTCGACGCCCTCGGCGATCTCGGCGCCCGCGGCACGGGCGCGCTCGGCGAGGCGCCGCACGGTCTGCATCGCGTCGGCCCAGCCCCCGCGGCTCTCGCGCAGCACGGCCTCGACGGGCGCCCGCCAGTCGGGCCAGTTCCAGGTCATGTAGTCGCGCGCCGCCCCGGCCCCGACCACCAGCTCGGAGTCGTATCCCGCAGCCTCGTGCTGGCCGCGAATCGCGCGCAGGTCCTCGACCTGCTCCTCGGGCACCGCGGCGAGGTAGCCGACCTGGTGGAAGCCGAAACCGTCGGGGTCGGCCTCGAAGATCTCGACCGAGCGGCGGATCAGCTCGGTGACCGCCGGCGAGCGGTAGTAGTTGCGGACGACGCCGCCCGCAATCCCGGAGGCGCCGGCGCCGATCCGGTCCTTCTCCAGCACCAGCACGTCGGCGCCCCGCTCGGCCAGCCGCCAGGCGGCCGACAGCCCCTGCACGCCGCCGCCGATGACCACGTGCGATGCCCGGCGGCCTGAAGGGACCCGCTTCGCCATCAGGCCGTGTCCGTAGCGGCCGCCATCGTCAGTCGCGGCTGCTGTGCAGCCGCTCCGAGAGAGTTCGGCCTGACGGACACTAGCTCCAGGGATACGGGCTCTGCGAGACCGGGTGCAGCCGGCCCGTGGCGAAGCGCTCGAAGCGGAAGGGGGCGAGCAGGGTCGAGTGCCCGCCCTGGAGCTCGGCGGCGATCTCCTTGCCGACCGCGATCATCTTGTAGCCGTGGTTGGAGTCGGCGGCGACGTAGACGTTGTCGCGCATGCGGTCGAAGACGGGGAAGTTGTCGGCGGTGAAGGCGCCGGCCCCGCCGGAGCGCACCTGCACGTAGGACTCGCGGCAGCCCTCGAAGCGGGATAGGCAGTGGGAGAGGGCCGCGCACCACTCGTCGGGGAACTTGGGATCCACCGTGCCGGTCGGGTACGGGTCCACCTCGAACTCGGGGCCGACGGTGAGCGGGGCGGCTCCCCCCTGGACCGACTCGCGGTCCGGCTTCACGTAGATGCCCCAGGGCTCCTCGGTCAGCACGGTGCCGTCGTCGGCGCGCAGCGGCGCGTGCGAGTCGACGTGCAGCACCGGAGGCTCCGAGCCGTCGTCGGTGTTGAGCGTCGCGGGCGGCAGCGACACCTCGCCCTCCTGCAGGTACCAGTAGGTCCACATCGGCTTGTCCTTCTCCACCGACCCGTCCGGGTGGTGCACGTCGATGCTGTCGGGCAGATCGAGCATCTCCCACAGGGAGGCGACCCAGGGGCCGACCGCGATCACGACCTGCTCGACCTCGATCGGGCCGGCCGAGGTCTGCACCGCCGTGACCGAGCCCGAGGCGTCGGAGTCGAAACCCGTCACCTCGACGCCCTCGGCGATCGCGGCGCCGGCGGCGCGGGCCTTGTCGGCGAGGCCGTGCATCGACTCCTGGTTGAAGGCGAAGCCGCCGACGTGCTCGTGCAGGCAGGCGGTCAGGCCCTCGGCCCGCCAGTCCCCGAACATGGCCTTCATGTGCGCCGCCACCTCGGCCTCGCCGGTGTGCAGCTCGGAGTCGTAGCCGATCCGCTGCTGGCGCTCGAACACCTGCGCCAGCTCCTCCTCCTGGGCGGGCGGGCCCAGCGCGATGTAGCCCGTGCCGTGGTAGCTGAAGGCCTCGGGGTCCGACTCCCAGATCTCCACGCAGGCGGCCATCAGCTCCTGCATCGCCGGCTGGAAGTAGTTGTTGCGGATCACCCCGCAGGCGATGCCGCTGGCGCCGGCGGCGACCCTGTCCTTGTCGACGACGAGGACGTCCTCGCCCGCCTCGGCGAGGAACCAGGCGGTCGCCAGCCCGTGCACGCCCGCGCCGATCACAAGGTGCTTGGCGGACTTGGGCAGGTCGGCCACGATCAGTGCTCGGGGGGCTCCCAGCCCTCGAGCACGGGCGCCTTCCAGTCGGCGCCCGTCGTCTTGGAGTCCTCGACCCAGGGCCCCAGCTCGGGCTGTGGGAACTTGGCGTGCGCCTCCTTGAGGCGGATCCCGTAGGAGTTGCCCGAGGTCAGGTGGGCCATCAGCACCTTGCGCGCGATCTCGTTCTCGCGGCCCTCGGGGATCTCGTAGTAGATCTTCAGGAACGAGTTCGAGTACCTGTCGAAGACGGCGGGCATCCCCTCCTCCTCGAGGAGCTCGATGTCCTCCAGCCAGTTCAGGTCCTCGCCGGGCGTCAGGGCATCGAGGTCGATCCCCTCGATCCCGGAGATGTCCTCCTGGTAGGGGAACCGCTTGCCGGACAGGTACTCGGAGTCGATCGACTGGATCTTCTCGGGCTCGCGAACGCCCTCCATCTCGGCCATCAGCTCGCACCCTCCTTCGCGGTCTCAGGGAGATAGTCCACGGGGTTCTCGAGGTACTGGTCGAGCAACGTCTTGATCTCCTCCAGGGTGCGCTCCTCGCTGACGCCGGGAATGTACTGGGTCCCGGCCAGCGGCACTCGCGCCATCGCGGCGGCCTCCGTGGTCAGCGCGTTCAGGTCCTCGGGCTCGAGGCTGTGCACGTCGGTCTTGCCGCACGCGCGAGCCAGCATCTGCACCTCCAGCGTCAGCGTGTGCAGGAAGTTGTAGACGCGGTGCGCGGCCTCGTCCACGTCCAGGCGCTTGCGCAGCTCGGGGTCCTGGGTGGTGATCCCGACCGGGCAGCGACCCGTGTGGCAGTGGTAGCACTCGCCCGCGGGCACGCCGATCGTGCCCTCGTAGTCGGTCACGCCCGGGATCTCCTTGTTGCAGTTCAGCGCCATCAGCGCCGAGTGGCCGATCGCGACGGCGTCCGCGCCGAGCGCGATGCACTTGGCGACGTCGCCGCCGTTGCGGATGCCGCCCGCGACCACCAGGTCGACCTCGTCGGCCAGGCCGACGTCCTCGAGCGCGCGCCGCGCCTCGGGGATCGCCGACATCAGCGGCACGCCCGTCTCCTCGGAGGCGGTGTGCGGGCCGGCGCCGGTGCCGCCCTCGGCCCCGTCCAGGTAGATGATGTCCGGGCCGCACTTGGCGGCCATGCGGACGTCGTCGTAGACGCGGGCGGCGCCGAGCTTGAGCTGGATCGGGACCTCGTAGTTGGTCGCCTCGCGGGTCTCCTGCACCTTCAGCGAGAGGTCGTCGGGGCCGAGCCAGTCGGGGTGGCGCGCCGGGCTGCGCTGGTCGATGCCGGCGGGCAACGAGCGCATCTCGGCCACCTGCTCGGTCACCTTCTGGCCCATCAGGTGGCCGCCGAGGCCGACCTTGCAGCCCTGGCCGATGAAGAACTCGATCGCGTCGGCCAGCATCAGGTGATGCGGGTTGAAGCCGTAGCGGCTCTGGATAACCTGGTAGTACCACTTGGTCGAGAGGTCGCGCTCGGGCGGGATCATGCCGCCCTCGCCTGAGCAGGTCGCGGTGCCCGCCATCGAGGCGCCCTTGGCCAGCGCCATCTTGGCCTCCAGTGAGAGCGCGCCGAAGCTCATGCCCGTGATGTAGACGGGGATGTCCAGCTCGACCGGCTTCTTGGCGAATCGGCTGCCCAGCACCGTCTTCGTGTCGCACTTCTCGCGGTAGCCCTCGATCACGAACCGGGTCAGCGTGCCGGGCAGGAAGATCAGCTCGTCCCAGTGCGGGATCTTCTTGAACATCGAGAAGCCGCGCATCCGGTAGCGGCCGAGCTCGGCCTTCATGTGGATGTCGTTGATGACGTTCGGGGTGAAGATCTCGCTCTTGCCGAGGACCTCGCGCTTGTCGGGGCCCGACTCGAGCGGGTTCTCGTCCGTCTTCGGCTTCGCCGCCCGCTTCTTCGGCTTCGCCGCCGCCTTCTTCTTCTTCGCCTTGGCCATCGCCTACCTCCCTAGAGCACGAGCTTGCGCTCGCTGGGCTCGAGGCTGTCGTAGTTGTAGAGCTTCTTCCCGCACACGAACTTCTTCAGCTCCGGGGGGTTCCCGAGGCCGTAGATCTCGAACTTGCGCTCGATCAGCTCGGTGTCGGCGTCGGTCCATTCGCCGGGCACGCAGTCGATCCCGAGGGCGGCGACCTCGCCGCCGACGTAGATCGTGCCGTCGTACATGGAGTCGCCGAGGCCGGGGCCGACGTCGCCGCAGATGATCTGGCGGCCGCGCTGCATCATGAACCCGGTCATCGAGGCGGCGTTGCCCAGGGTGATGATCGTGCCGCCCTTCTGGTCGATGCCGGTCCGGGCACCGAGGTCGCCCTTGACGACCAGGTCGCCGCCGCGCATCGCGGCGCCAGCCAGCGAGCCGGCGTTGCCCTCGACCACGACGGTGCCGGACATCATGTTCTCGGCGACCGACCAGCCGACGCGGCCGGTGATCTCCACCTCGGGCCCGTCGATCAGGCCGCAGCCGAAGTAGCCGAGACTGCCCTCGAAGCGGAGCTTGCAGCGAGCCAGGATCGCGACGCCGAGCGAGTGGCGCGCCCTGGGGTTGAGGACGGTGATCTCCTTGACGCCCTCTTCGTAGACCAGCCACTTGATCTCGGCGTTGATCTTGCGCGTGGTCATGTCCTGGGCCTCGATCGTCGCCCTGCCGTTCTCGATCTTCGCCTGCTTGGGCACGCGGTCGTCAAGCTCGACGAGCCCGCGCTCGTCCATCTTGGGCTGCTCGGGCGCGCCGGCCTCGGCCACCTGGTCCTCGATGCTCATCGGCTCCACACCTTGACTTCCCCCTCGTAGGGATCGTGGGTCTCGATCTCGCGGTCCAGCACCTGGCGAATCGCGATCTCCTCGGAGGCCAGGGCGACGACGTCGTCGTCCTCGTAGAGGACCAGCGGCTTCGCGCCCAGCATGTCCTTGGCGACGCCCAGCTCGTCCTCGGTCACGCAGATGTAGGTGAAGACCCCGTCCAGCTCGGTGAGGCTGTCGGTCATCGCCTCCTGCAGCGACTTGCCCTGGCTCATCTTCTCGGCCAGGTAGACGGCGATGATCTCCGAGTCGCATTCGGACTGGAAGCGGTGCCCGGCCCGTGTCAGCCGCCGCCGCCAGTCGTGGAAGTTCGTGAGCTGGCCGTTGTGCACGACCGCCACGTCGGGGAACGGGTAGGCCCAGTAGGGGTGCGCGTTGGCGATGTCCACGTCGGACTCGGTCGCCATCCGCGCGTGGCCGATGGCGTGGGTCCCGGTGAACTTGCCGAGGCCGTACTCCTCGCTGACGGTCTCGGCGTCGCCCAGGTCCTTGATGATCTCCAGGTGCCTGCCGAGCGAGAGCACCTCGGTGTGGCGCACGCGCTCGGCCGCGTCGGCGACGGCCTTGAGGTCGCCGTCGAAGTCGAAGTGCACGGTCATCGTGCGCTCCTGCTCGGAGATGTCGTGGACCTTGGCCCCCGCGGCCTTGATGCGCTGCTCGACCTCGGCCCGCTGGCGAGCCATGCGCTGGTCGATGTCGGGGTCGCGGTCGTTCGGCTCCGAAAGCTTCACGTGCATCACGAAGGTGTCCTCGTCGCCGCGGTAGAGCGCGTACCCGGTCGAGTCGGGCCCGCGATGCTTCATCGCCTGCAGCATCGCGGTCATGTCGCGCCCGACCTGGTGCTCGTCACCGCTTCCGTTGCGGTAGATGATTCCGGCGATCCCGCACATGGCTAGGCCGCACCTCCCTCGCCGGAAGAGCGGCTCACGGCAGCACCTCCAGGTAGTGCTCGCGCTCCCAGTCGGTGACGGCGGCCAGGTAGCGCTCCCACTCGTCGCGCTTGTAGTGCTTGAAGACCTCATACAGGCGGCCCGGCATCGCCTCCTTGATCAGGTCGTCCTTGTCCAGGGCCTCCAGGGCGGCGCCGAGCGACTCGGGGACGCGCTCGATCTCCACGCCCTGCTCCAGCAGGTCGTAGGTGTTGCCCTCCTGCGGGGGGCCCGGGTCCACCTTGCGCTCGAGCCCGTCGAGCCCGGCCTTGAGCAGGGAGGCGATCGTCAGGTACGGGTTGCACGACGAGTCCACCCCCCGGTACTCGAAGCGGCCGCTGGCCGCGACGCGCACCGTGCAGGTCCGGTTCTGCCAGCCCCAGTTCTTGTAGACCGGAGCCCAGTAGCCGAAGTCCCACATGCGGCAGTAGGAGTTGACCGTCGGGTTGCCGACGCACATCAGCGCGCCGAAGTGGTCGAGCATGCCGCCGAGGAAGTGGCGGCCCTCGTCCGAGAGCTCCGCGACCCCGTCGGGATCGTGGAAGACGTTGTTGCCCTTGTCGTCCATCAGCGTGAAGTGATGGTGGTGGCCGTTGGCCGAGACGCCGGTGAAGGGCTTCGGCATGAACGACGCGAGCAGGCCGTGCTTGCGCGCCACCGCCGCGCAGATCTGGCGGTAGGTGCTGATGTTGTCGGCCGTAGTCACCGGGCGGTCGAAGCGGAAGTTCAGCTCGAGCTGGCCGGGCGCGTCCTCGTGGTCGCCGTAGCTCATGTCGAGGCCGAGCTTCTGGCCGTAGTCGACGACGTCGAGCAGCACCGGACGGAGCTCCTCGAACATGTGGATGTGGTAGCAGTAGGGCTTGGTCACGCCCTCGGCGTTGCCCTCCTCGTCCCGCCTCATCCACATCATCTCGGGCTCGATCCCGATCACGAAGTTGAGGCCCAGCTTCTCCTCGAATTCGGTGACGACCCGTTTCAGGTTCTGGCGCGGGTCGGCGTCGAAGCGCTCGCCCGTCTCGGTGTCGTAGCAGTCGCAGAAAACACGAGCGACGCTCGTGTCCCACGGGAGCACCTCGAAGGTGTCGAGGTCGGCGATCGCCGCCAGCTCGGAGTCGTGGGGCGGGAAGCCGATGTAGTTGCCGGCCTTGTCGGTGAACAGGTCGGCGACCGCGCCGTAGACGAGCTGGTAGCCCTTCTCGGCCACCTGCGGGAAGAACGAGGCGACCACGCCCTTGCCCATCACGCGGCCGGTGATCGAGATCTGCTGGAAGAAGATGTACTTGATCCCCTCGTCCTCGATCCGCTTGACGATCTCCTGGATCTTCTCGGCGCGGCCCGGCTGGTTGCGGGCCTCCTCCAGGGTGGCCGGGGGCAACTCGGTCTTCGGGGTCTTGAGGACCGTCTCCACGGTCCCCCCCATCTCCTTTGCGGGCACTGCGGGCTCCTTTCCGGCCCGGCCCATCTCCGGGCGCTCTCCTCGTCCTCTGCGGCCTCTTCCCGGCGCTGCGACCGAGCTGCGGCCTATCGGGCGCCCACTATATGCGACTGAACAAGTTTGTACAAACGCCGATCGCACCCGCCTGGGCGGTCGGCTCGCCGGCTTCCCGCGCGGCTACGCCGCGCTCAGGTCGAGCCAGTTCGAGAACAGCCGCCGGGCCCCGGGATGGAGCCCGGGGGCCCTGCGTTCGACCTCGGCGAGGAACTCCGCTCCACGCTCTTCGCCCAGGGTGTTGGCGAGCGATTCGCGATATGCGGGCACCTCGGCCCACTCGCGCGCCATCTCCGGCGTCACCTCGAGGTGAAACTGGACGCCGTACGCCGAGCCCGCCTGAAAGGCCTGGTGGGGCGCGGCCGGCGAGCTGGCGAGCAGCGTCGCGCCCTCGGGCAGCTCGAACGTGTCGCCGTGCCACTGCAGGGTCACGAGCGGTTCCGGCATACCCTCGAAAAGGTGGTGATCGCGGCCCTCCGCCGTCAGCTCGACCGGCAGCAGGCCGACCTCCGCGCCTCCGGCGAGCGGGCCCACCTCCGCGCCGAGCGCGGAGGCCAGCAGCTGCACTCCGAGGCAGACGCCGAGGAAGGGCTTGCCCTCCCCCACGGCCTCGCGGACCAGCCGCTTCTCGGCGCCGAGCCACGGATGATCGGCGTCGTCGTAGGCGCCCATCGGCCCGCCCATCGCCAGGATCGCGTCGAAATCGCGCCAGTCGGGAAGCGGCTCTCCCGCGTCCAGCTCGACCGGCACCGCCTCCGCCCCCCGCTCGGCGATCACCTCCGAGAAGGCGCCGGGATGCTCGCAGGCGATGTGCTGGAGGACGAGCAGGCGCATCGGATCGTCTCGGCCTATTCCGGCTTCTCCTCGGCCTGCCTCTTCGCCTTGCGGTCGGCCTCCACCGCGTCCTCCCCCTCCTCGACCACCGCGGCGGCACCGTCGCGGCCGTCCACTCTGACCACCGCGAACTCCTCGAATGCGTCGGGCTCGTCCGGGTCGCCGATCGGGATCGAGAGCGAGACGAACCAGAAGGGAGCACTGTTGATGCCCTGGCGGATGAAGCGCACCTGCGTATAGGTGGGCTCGAAGTCCACCTCCTGCCTCGCCAGCTCGACGGCCTCCGCCTCGCTGACCTCGATCTGCGCGTCGTCGCACGCCCTGATCACGAAGAAGCCGACGACGACGGCAACGAACACGAGCGCGACCCGGGGCCACGTCGGCAGCCGCCGGTCCGGGTCAGGGTCCCTCGTGAACGGCCCCTCGGCCCCCGCCGAGGGCCTCACACGCTGTCTGCCGCGTTGCTCAGAGCGTCGGGCGGAACTCGTCCCCGATGTCCGTGCCGAAGACCACGATCAGAACCACGGCGATGCAGATCACCGAGAACACGATCATGCCCAGCTCGAACGCCTTGACATGCGTCTGATTCGGGGGAAACTGGACCTGCTTGCCAGCCATGTTCGATGGTTCCTTTCTCTAGCTTGCGATCGCCGTTACTTCCCGAACGCGTTGAGGCGCCTGGCCTCAACGACCACCCACATGATCAGCACGATGATCATGACGGCGATCCCGATCCAGGTCAGGGCCATGTAGGCGCCGTTCGCCGGCTCGCCCGGACCCTCGGCCGTCCCGTAGGTCGAACCGGGGCCGAACGTCATGATGCCCGCGCAGTCGGCGAAGGGATCGCCCATGACGAAATCGGCGGAGTCCTCGACCCGAGCCTCCTCGGTGCCCGCATCGCTGCTGATGCAGTCGGGTGCGCTGTCGATGATTGCCGGCATTCAGACCCCTTCCCTCTCGGTCGCGATGGTTGTGTCGGCCATCAGGTCACCAGCTCCTTCTCGGCCTCCGCGTATATCTGGCTCGCGGGTGTCGCCGTGCCATCGGGCTCGTCGATCAGATCGTCGGCCTTGGCGTGCTCGGGCATATGGATGTCCGGGTGGTACTCGGCCGGATCCAGACCCGCGAGCTCAACCGCGACGGGCACGCGCAGCAGGTTCAGCTTCTTCAGAATCCAGGACGCGATGTAGCCGCTGAGGAAGCCCAAGGGGACGAACACCGCGAGCCCGAGCAGCTGGCCCCAGATGGACGTCTCCACGTTGTTGATCCCGGTCGGATACCCGGCGGCGAAGACTCCGACCCAGATGATGCCGAGGCAGCCCGCGAATCCGTGGACCGCGACGGCGCCGACGGCGTCGTCCACGCGCATCTTCTTCTCGATCCAGGCGCCGACCCACACGGTCAGGACCGCGGTCAGCAGCGCAATCAGGTACGCCGCCGTGGGCGCGTAGATGTCGCCTCCGGCCGAAATCCCGATGACGCCGGCGAGGCCGCCCGAAACCGTCCAGAACGGGTCTCCGCGACTGGTGAAGTAGCCGCCCGTGAAGCCGCCGGCGAAGCCGAAGGTGAGCGCCATCGCAATCGAGCCCAGGGTCGTCGGATTGAGGTAGATGTTGGCCCAGCCCGGGAAGGTCGTGGAGACGACCACCAGGCAGGCTGCGTAGAAGGCGTAGAAGCCGGTGAAGATCAGCATCAGCCCCATCAACGTCATGTGGATGTTCTGGGGCCTGAAGGTGCGGGCCAACCCGTCCTTCGTGTATTTGCCGATCCGCGGCCCCAGGTTGAACAGCACGCCGAGCGCGAACAGGCCGGCGACGCCGTGCACGACCATCGATGCCATCTGGTCGTGGAAGCCGAAGCGCATCGTCATCCAGCCGCCGTAGCTCCAGCCCCAGGCCGCGTCCAGGATCCAGACGACGGAGCCCAGCAGGACCGCCAACAGCAGGAACGAAGACAGCCGGATCCTCTCCAGCAGCGCTCCGGACATGATCGATGCCGTCGTCCAGGAGAACAGCAGGAAGGCCAGGAAGAAGACCAGGTTGATGTTGTTGGTGATGTTGGGCCCGAGCGTGTCCGCCCATGGGATCCCGTTCCCGCAGCTGACCGCTGTGAAGTCGGACCCGGCGTTCTGGGTCGGCCCGATCGGCGGGCCCATCATGTTGCAGTTGTAGATCCACCAGCCGAAGTAGTAGAACGTCGGCGTGACGACGGCGATCGTGAGGATGTTCTTCATCGCCGTCGCGAGCACGTTCTTGCGCCGTACGACGCCAGCCTCGTAGGTCATGAAGCCCACGTGGATCAGCCACATGAGCGCGACCGTCCAGAAGAAGTACTGCTCGGTGAGGATTGCGCTGTCCAGCGTCAGCGCCTCGGCGCCGGCGGCCTCCTCGAGCGTCTCGACCTGAGCAACGAGGGCTTCGATCATCCTCAGTACCTCTCCCTTGTCATGGTCCCCAGGGGGGACACTTGGACACTCACGCCACGGACGTGACAAGCGTCAACGCCCGGCAACATATCCGCAGGGGCACAAGGCGGCAATAGCCACCAGTCACATATTTCTTGCGCTGTCGCAGTAGGGTGCGCACATAAGGGTCCGTGAGCCGCTGCGTGGGCGGCCGTTCTGAGAACGAGGAGAAGAGGCTCGAGGTGAATCCGCAAACTGCGCCACCCAAGACGCGCGAAGGCGCATTCCTCAGCCCCCGGCGCGAGACCGAGACGCTCTATGCGGTGATCAAGACGGTCTCGTCGTCGCTCGACCTCGATCAGGTCCTGCGCGGGATCGTCGAGATCGCCACCGACGCCACCGATTGCCACGCGTGCTTCATCTACTTCCTGGAAGGGGAGCGTCTGGTGCTCCGCGCCGCGTCGCCCAGCTACAGCCATCTGCTCGGCGAGCTCTCGCTGGGCACCGACGAGGGCCTCGCGGGTTGGGTGGCGCGGAACAAGACACCCGAGTTCATTCCCGACAACGCGATGGACGATCCCCGCATGAAGTACGTAGCCGCGCTCGAGGAGGAGCGGTTCCAGTCGATGGTCGCGGTGCCGATCCTGTCCAAATCCGGGGACGTGATCGGCGTCGCCGTGCTGCACACGGCGGCCCCGCGCGAATTCGAGCAGGGAGTGCTCAACTTCCTAGTCCACACCGCCTCCCTTGTGGCGGGGGCGATCGAGAACGCGCAGCTCTACGAGGAGGCCCGGCGGCGGGTACAGGCGCTGACCACCCTGACCGAGCTGAGCCAGGCGCTCGCCGCTGTGACTACCCGCGAGGACCTCTACGGCGCGGTCACCCGCGGCGCCCGTGACCTGCTCGGGGCGGACGCCTGCCAGGTCTATCGCCTCGACGGCGACTCCGAGGAGCTGGTGCTGGCCGCTTCCGATCCCCCCGAGTCCCCGGCGCCCAGTCCGAGGCCGGGCGGCACCCGGCTTGCCCTGGACCTGATGCGTCGTGCCAACGGCCGCGGCCGCGGCGGCAGGCGCAAGGCGGCTCAGGCGCTGTGGCCCGATCTGGACGAGGACGCTCTGCTCGTGGCGCCGCTCGTGGTCGGGGACGAGCACGTGGGAATCCTCTGCTGCCTCGCCAACGACAGGCAATTCAACTCCGAGGACGGCGAGTTGCTGCGCGCGGTCGCAAACCAGACCGCCGTCGGCCTAAAGAAGACCGAGCTGATCGAGCGCCTGACCGCCGAGAACACGGTCAAGGACATGTTCGACGCCCTCGCCGCCGGATCGGTCGACGGCGCCGAAGCCAAGGCGGCGGAGTCGGGCTTTGACCTCGCTGGGCCTCACCTGTTCCTCCACGTCGATCGCACCGGCGGCGCCACCTCATGGGCCGAGCTGCCCGACCGCATCGAGGCGCAGCTGCGCCGGGTCGTCGGCCGGGTGCTCCTGGACTCGCGGCCGGATCGGCTGCGCGCGCTGGTCCCTTCCACAAACGGTGGCGGCGGCGCGGTCGAGGCGCTGCGCGCGTCCTGCGAGCCGCTCGGGAGCGAGCTGGGGGTGGTGGTGGGGCTCTCAGAGGTTGACCGCGGTGCGGCCAGCGCTCGCCGCCGGATCCGCGAGGCGGCGGACGCCGCCCGGATCGGCGGCTCGCTGGTCTCCGACGGCGGCGCTGTCTCATACGAGCAGCTCGGCGCCTACCGATACCTGGTCCACCTCGAGCTGGACGACGCGCCACGCGACCGCTATCGCACGTCGGTCGAGAAGCTGATCGCCTACGACGGCCAGCGCGGTTCGAGGCTGGTCGAGACGCTCGAGCAGTACCTCGCCGACCGCGGCAGCGTCACCACGAGCGCCCGGGCGCTCTACGTGCACCCGAACACGGTGCGGCAGCGCCTCGAGCGGATCGAACGGGTCGCCGATCTGGACCTCTCCGAAGCCGACCTGCTCTCGCTCGAGCTGGCGCTGAAGCTGGTGCGGCTGCAAGGCGCCCGCGCAAAGGGCGCGTAGGGGCGCTCAGATGGTGCGCCCGGTCTGGCGAGCCTTGCGCCTGCGCAGGGCGAGCCAGATCCAGAAGATCGCGAAGCCGACGACGTTCAACAGCAGCACCAGCAGGACCCACCAGGCCTTCCAGAGGAACGGGAGGTCCTCTTCCTTCCACAGCTCGTAGCCGGCCAGGTAACACATGATCAGCTGCGTCACCACCAGGATCGGCGGCGCCGCGCCCGTGAGCACGAATAGGATCATCGCCGCGCGCATCGTATAGACGCCCGCGATGCGCCGAGCGGAGGACGGAGGAGGGTGTCACCGAGGGGAGAACCGCCATGACGATCAGAGCGAAGCTCTACGCGGCGATCGCGCTCACGATCCTGGGGCCGCTGCTGACGACTGTGGTGGCGCTCGAAGGCCAGACGCGGCTCGGCGACAGCTTCGACGAGGTCCAGCAGCGGGCCGACGACGCCGCCCTGGCGCAGGAGATCAGGTTCGACCTCACCGACATGAACGGATGGCAGACGGCCTACGGCTACGCCGGCGACGGGCGCTTCAGGCGCGAGTACGAGGTCGCGCGCGACACCCTCGACGAGAACCTGACCGCGGCCGAGGAGGAGCTGACCGAGACGACCGAGCGGCAGCTGACCTCCCAGCTGCGCCGCGAGTTCAACAGCTTCCTCGCCCTCGACGACGTCGCCTACGCGGCCCTGCGGGAGGGCGATGACGAGACGGTCAAGCGGCTCTTCCTCGGCCCCGAGCTGGTCCGCTTCGAGGCGATGGCCGAAACCGCACAGCGACTCGCTGACTACGAGGCCGACCGCGCTGCCGAGGCGGACGCCGCCTTCGACGACGATCGCGACCAGGCGCGCAAGCGGCTGATCGCGGTCGCGCTGGGGGCCGCGATGGTGATCGTGCTGCTGCTGGTGACCGCCCAGGACGTCGTGCGCCTGGCGCTCGAGGGGGCGCGCAACCGAGGGAATGGGACGGAGGACGACGAGGACCCCGGCGGGGGCACCTGAAGGGACCGCTGAGGTAGACCGCGAGAGACGATGGAGACCGAAGACGTACTCCTGACCCTGAGCCTGCTGCTCAGCGCCGCGCTCGCGGCGCGCTTCCTGGCGAGCCTGATGCGGGTCCCGGAGATGCTGGTGCTGCTGGCCCTCGGCGCGCTCTTCGGGCCGTCGGTGATCGACGTGATCGACGTGCCGCTCGACTCGCTCGGCGCCCAGCTGATCTTCACGCTGGGCGTCTCGATGATCCTCTTCTACGGCGGCCTCAACCTGTCGCTGCCGATCCTGCGCAAGGTCTGGGTGGGGCTGACGATGCTGGCGCTGCCGGGCGTTGTGCTGACCGCGGCGGTGACGGGGGCGGTGGCGCACTTCGCCTTCGACCTGGACTGGACGGCCGCGCTGTTGATGGGCGCGGTGCTCGCGCCCACCGACCCCGCGATCCTGATCCCGCTGTTCATCCGCTCGCGGCTGCGCCCGAAGCTGGCGCAGACGGTGATCGCTGAGTCCGCGCTCAACGACCCGACCGGGGCGGTGGTGGCGCTGGCGCTGGCCGGGGTCCTGATCAGCGGCGATTCCTCGATCGCGACCCCGGTCGAGGAGTTCGTGATCGACCTGGCGATCAGCACCCTGCTCGGCGTGGTCGCCGGCGTGCTGCTGGCGGCCACCGTCTCCAGCCACCGCGCGGGCATCTGGCGGGAATCCTCGGCCGCGGCGATGCTGATGGTGGTCACGATCAGCTTCTTCTCGCTCGACTCCGCGGGCGGCAGCGGCTACCTGGGCGCCTTCCTCGCCGGGCTGATCGTCGGCAACATGGAGCAGCTCGGACTCGCGATGCACGCCGAGCACGAGCGCGACATGAAGGAGTTCGCGGCCAACCTCTCCGACCTCGTGACCTTGTTCGTGTTCCTCGTGCTGGGGGCGAACATCCCCTTCGGGGTGCTCGGCGAGAACCTGCTGCCGGCGCTGGCGGTGATCGCGGCGCTGCTGCTGGTCGCGCGCCCGCTCACCGTGTACGCGTGCACGCTCCCCGACAAGGGCGGCGGCTGGACCCACAACGAGCGGCTCTTCCTCTGCTGGACACGAGAAACCGGCGTGGTGCCGGCGGCGTTGGTCGGCGTGCTGGCCGGCCTCGGCGTGCCGAACACCGAGCTCTACGCGAGCGTCGTCGCGCTGGCGGTGATCCTCACCCTGGTCCTGCAGGCGCTGCCGGCCCGCTGGCTGGCGGACCGCCTGGGGCTGATCGAGCCCTCGCCGGGGGTGGCCTCGGACGCCACAGGTGTCTGAATCGGCCTGAACGCCGGCGTTCGCGCCGCAACGAGGCGGCCCCTAGCTTGTTTCTGGAGCATGCGCATCAAACGCCCCGCCCTGGTCGCACTCGCCACCGCGCTCTGCGCGTGGGGGCTGGCGCTGCCCGGCGCCGCGCCGGCCGAGGCGGCGCGCCTCGGGGTGGACGTCTCGCGCTTCAACGGCGCGATCGACTGGGAGCGGGCGGCCGGCGCCGGAGTGCGCTTCGCCTTCGTCGCCGCCAGCCGCGGGATGGGCGAGGGCTGCGCGGTGGTGCCGAAGAGCTGCGGCGCCGACCCCAGCTTCGACGCCAACTACGCCGGCGCGCGCGCGGCGGGCGTCGTCGTCGGTCCCTACCACCGCGCCTTCGTCGCCGGCGGAAGCGAGAGCGAGCTGATCGCGGACGCGCGCGCCGAGGCCGACACCTTCATCGCCAGCGTCGGCACGCTGCGCAAGAAGGACCTCTCCCCCGCGCTCGACGTCGAGACGCCGTTCGACGTCGCCGGGCCCGACGCGCTGAAGCGGTGGCTGCGGGTCTGGGTCAAGCGCGTGCGCAAGCGGCTCGGGCGGCGCCCGCTGATCTACACCAACACGACGAGCTGGTCGGCGACGGGCGACACGCGCGAGTTCGCCAACCGCGGGCACCGGCTCTGGGTCGCCAACTGGGGGGTGAGCGCTCCCTCGGTCCCGGCCGGCAACTGGGGCGGCCGCGGCTGGTCTGTCTGGCAGTACACGAGCTCGGGAAGAATCGCCGGGATCAATGGCCGGGTGGACCTGAACCGGATGCGGGTGCGCTACTCGAAGCTGCGCGGCTGAGCTCCTGACGGCCCAGCGCGGGGAGCCATCAAACCACGGGCCATAGACGTTTCTATATGGTCCCGGCCGTAACTTGGCCGTAACGCTAACCCAGCTATCAGCCTTCCTGACCGTGGTCCGCCGCGGATCGGTGACCGCAGCCGCCGAGGAGCTGGTCGTGACCCAGCCCTCGGTCTCGGCCGCGGTGGCCGCGCTCGAGCGCGAGGTCGGCGTGCAGCTGACCGAGCGCGCGGGTCGGAACGTGCGGCCGACGGCCGCGGGAGAGGCCTACGCCCGCTACGCGGCCGACGTGCTCGGGCTGCTGCGCGAGGGCGCCGAGGTCGCGGGCGAGGTCGCCCGCGGGGCCGGCAGCCGCCTGCGAATCAGCGCCGTCACCACCGCGGGCGAATACCTCGCCCCCGTCCTGATCCAGGCCTTCCGCGAGCACCACCCCGAGCTGCAGGTGAGCCTGCACGTCGGCAACCGCGAAGAGGTCTTCCGCCGCGTGCAGACCCACGAGGCCGACGTCGCGGTCTCCGGCCGACCTCCCGAGGAGAGCGGGCTCGAGGGCGAGGTCTTCGCCGACAACGAGTTCGCCCTGATCACCGCGCCGGGGGACCCGCTGGCGAAGCGGCCCCGGGTCGCGGTCTCCGAGCTCGGTGGCACGCCGTGGCTGATGCGCGAGCAGGGCTCGGGGACGAGGCGCCTCTGCCAGGCCTATCTCTCCCAGCACCAGCTCGACCCCGCGCAGCTCACGCTCGGCTCCAACGGCGCGATCAAGAACGCGGCGCGGGTCGGGCTCGGCATCGCGCTGCAGTCGCGCCACGCGATCCAGCTCGAGCTCGACTGCGGGCTGCTGGCGACGATCCGCCCCCGCGGCGGGCTGCCCAAGCGCGCCTGGTACGTGGTCCGGTCCAGCGTGGGTCCGAACCGCGAATCGGTGGATGCGTTCCACGCCTTCATCACCTCGCCGGCCGCCCGCCACGCGCTCGCGCGCGCCCACGGCGACGAGGTCCAGCAGACCCGCAATCAGCTCGCGAGGAGCCGCTGATGGCCGCGCCCCGCATCGTCGTCACGCGCCGCATCCCCGAGCCCGCCCTGGAGCTGCTCCGCGAGGGCTCGGAGCTGTGGGTCTCCGGGGAGGACCGCCCGCTCGAGACCGCCGAGCTGCACGCGGCGGTGGCGGGGGCCGACGCGGTCGTGACGCTGCTGCACGACCGCGTCGACGACGCCTTTCTCGATGCGGCGGGCCCGCAGCTTCGCTCGGTCTCGAACGTGGCGGTCGGCTACGACAACATCGACGTGCCCGCCGCCAGCGCGCGCGGGGTGCTGGTCACCAACACGCCCGGCGTGCTGACCGAGGCGACCGCCGACATCGCGCTCGGCCTGATCTTGGCGGCGACGCGGCGCCTCGGCGAGGGCGAGCGCCTGATCCGCAGCGGCGCGCCATGGTCGTGGCACATGTTCTTCATGCTCGGCAGCGGGCTGCAGGGCAAGACGCTCGGGATCGTCGGCCTGGGCGGGATCGGGCGGGCCGTCGCCCGCCGCGCCCGCGCCTTCGGCATGGAGATCGCCTACTTCGCGCGCAACCGCGCGCCGGAGGAGGTCGAGGCGGAGCTGTCGGCGCGCCCGCTCGGCTTCGAGGAGCTGCTGGCCGAGGCCGACGTGCTAAGCCTGCACTGCCCGCTGAGCGAGGAGACCCGCCACCTGATCGACGCCGGGGCGCTGCGCGCGATGAAGCCATCGGCCTACCTGGTCAACACCGCGCGGGGGCCGATCGTGGACGAGGCCGCCCTCGTCGAGGCGCTGCGCTCGGGCGAGATCGCCGGCGCCGGCCTCGACGTGTTCGAGCGCGAGCCGGAGGTGGAGCCCGGCCTGATCGAGCTGGAGAACGCCGTGCTGGTGCCCCACCTGGGCTCGGCCACCGAGGAGACGCGCACGGCGATGGCGGAGCTGGCCGCGCGCAACGCGCTCGCGATCGCGGCGGGTGAGCCCGCGCTGACGCCCGTGAACGCCGGGCAGCTCAAGGAAACCTAGAGAGCTTGTACTTGGCTTTTCGCTAATACACAGAGTGATCTCTATGTATCTGCGAAATTCCTCGCGTTCGGCTTGATCCGCGCGGCCCGGGGCGCTTCACTGCCCCCCCCCGCCACGCGAGAGGAGCGTCCCCAGATGCCGATTCCCGTCCGCCTGCACAGAAGCGAGCTCTGCGTCCCCGGCACCAGCGTGCCGATGCTGGAGAAGGCTCCGAGTCTGGGCGCCGACGTGATCATGCTCGACCTCGAGGACGCGGTCGCGCCCGACGACAAGCCCGCTGCGCGCGAGAACGTGATCGCGGCGCTTCAGGACCAGGACTGGGGCAGCGCCACGATGGTCGTCAGGATCAACGGCCTCGACACCCACTACTGCTACCGCGACATCATCGACGTGGTCGAGCAGGCCGGCCGCTGGCTCGACACCGTGCTCGTCCCCAAGGCGAGCTGCGCCGGCGACATCCATCTGGTCGCGACGCTGCTGACCCAGATCGAGGAGGCGATGGGCATCGAGAAGCCGATCGGCATCTCGGCCCTGATCGAGACCGCGCCCGGGATGTTCAACCTCGACGAGATCGCGGCCGCCTGCCCCGAGCGGATGGAGGCGCTGATCTTCGGCGTCGCCGACTACGCCGCCTCGATCCAGAGCCAGGCGGCGTCGATCGGAGGCTCTGACCCCAACTACGCGACGATCACCGACGCGCCGGCCGAGGGCGGCGCCCGGGAGCTGCACTGGGGCGACCAGTGGCACTACCCGCTGTCGCGGATCGCCGTCGCCTGCCGTGCCAACGGGCTGCGCCCGATCGACGGGCCCTTCGGCGACTTCAACGACCCCGAGGGCTACCTGGTGGCGGCGCGCCGCGCCGCGATCCTCGGCTTCGAGGGCAAGTGGTGCATTCACCCGAGCCAGATCGAGCTCGCCAACGAGGTGTTCTCGCCCGACGACCGGCTGGTGGACCGCACCAAGCGCATCGTCGCCGCGATGGAGGAGGCCGCCCAGAACGGCAGCGGCGCCGTCTCGCTCGACGGCCGCCTGATCGACGCGGCCTCGCTGCGCATGGCCGAGCACCTGCTGCAGAAGATGGAGCTGATCGAGGAGCGCCGCAGCGGGGGCGGGGGCGCCCCGGTTCCGCTGCAGGAAGTCATCTAGGCAGCGGCCCCGATCTCTGGCAAGCTTCCGCGCATGGCGCGGCCGGTTGTGTTGGGAGTCGTAGGCGACTCGGGAGCTGGCAAGACCACGCTCAACAGGGGCGTGGTCCGGATCCTGGGCGGCTCCGGGCAGGTCTCCTACATCAGCGGCGACGACTACCACCGCTACGGGCGCGAGCAGCGGGGCGAGCTGGGGATCACGCCGCTGGACCCGGCGGCCAACCACCTCGACGTGCTCTGCCAGCACCTCGGCCACCTGCGCGCCTCCGAGCCGATCCTGAAGCCCAACTACGACCACCGCAGCGGCAACCTCGGGGCCCCCAGCTACGTGCGGCCCAATCCCTACGTGGTCGTCGAGGGCCTGCTCAACTTCCACACCGAGCGCCTGCGCGACGCCCACGACATCCGCGTCTTCCTGGCGCCGCCCGAGCGGCTGCGGCGAAACTGGAAGCTGACCCGGGACTGCACCCGGCGCGGCTACACCACCCACCAGGTGCTGGCCGAGCTGGACCGGCGCGAGCGCGACGTGGACACCTTCATCGCGCCCCAGCGGGCCCACGCCGACATCGTCGTCTCCTTCATGCCCACCGACAGCGACGACCCCGCGCGGCTGGACGCGCACGTGATCCTGCGCGGCACGCTCAAGCACCCCGACCTCTCCCCCGTGCTCGGTCTGGAGGGCGAAGGCCCGACCCTGGCGCTGGGTGAGGGCCCCACTCTGGCGCGGGGGGACGGCGAGATGCTGCTGAAGATCCCCGGCGACATGGACCCGGACCTCGCAGCCGAGCTCGAGGAGGCCGTCTGGGCGCGGATGAGCTACGCCAGCCGCCTGCGCGCGAGCCGCCTCGGCGAGTTCACGATCGGGACCGAGCTGCACCGCTCCGAGTCGCTGGCGCTGGTGCAGACGCTGCTGCTCTACCACCTGGTCTCGACCAGGGCGACGATCAGCGCCGGCGATGATCCCCACGTCTGGCACCCGCCGCGGGGGACGGGAGCCGACTCCGCGCTGCACGCCTGAGCCATCGAGTTCCCTCTATTGATCTGAAGTATTTATTGCCTTGATTGGATCGGTCGTTCGTGGCAACCTGCCGCGACCGATGGACGCCCCCGCCCCCTTCGATCCGCCCGAGAGGCTGCTCTGCGGCCCGGGCCCGACCAACGTCGATCCCGCCGCGCTGGAGGCGATGCGCCGCCCGATGCTGGGGCACCTCGACCCGGCGCTGCACGAGATGCTGCTCGAGCTCTGCGCGCTGCTGCGAAGCGCCTACCGGGCCGAGGACGCCGAGGTCGTGCTGCCGCTGCAGGCGACCGGAACCTCGGGCATGGAGACCGGCATCGCCAGCCTGGTCGAGCCCGGCGAGACCGTGATCGTCGGCGTCAACGGCTACTTCGGTCGCCGCATCGCCGAGATCGCGCGGCGCCACGACGCCGATGTGGTCGAGGTCACGGCCGACTGGGGCGAGCACGTCCCCAACGCCTGCCTGCTGAACGCGCTGCACGAGCACCGCGACGCCCGCCTGCTCGCCGTCGTCCACGCCGAGACGTCGACCGGGGTCGAGCATCCGCTGGCCGAGCTTGGGGCCGAGATGCGCGACGCCGACACCCTGCTGATGGCCGACTGCGTGACCAGCCTCGGCGGCGTCGAGCTCGAGTTCGACGCATGGGGCATCGACTACGCCTACTCCTGCACCCAGAAGTGCCTCGGCGCGCCCCCAGGGATGTCGCCGATCGCGTTCTCGGCCCAGGCCGCCGAGCGCGCCCGCTCCCGCTCGACCCCGCTCGGGTTCAACTTCGACCTCGACCTGCTCACGGCCTACTGGACCGAGCGTCCGGCGACGTACCACGTCACCGTCCCGATCCTCCACATCTACGCGCTGCACGAGGTGCTGCGCGGGCTCGCCGAGGAGGGCCTGGAGAACCGCTGGGCCCGCCAGGCCGAGGCCGGGGCCCGGCTGCAGGAGCGGGTGGGTGAGATGGGGCTGGAGCTGTTGGCCGAGCCCGAGCACCAGCTCGCGCCGCTGACCGCGGTGCGGGTGCCCGAGGGGGTCGACGGCAAGGCCGTCCAGGCGGAGCTGCTGGCGCGCGGGATCGAGGTCGGGGGAGGCCTCGGCCCCCAGGCGCCGGCGATGTGGCGGCTCGGGCTGATGGGCCCGAACGCCAACGTCGAGACCGCCGACCGCCTCGCCGACGCCTTCGCCGAGGTCCTGGCGGCTGTCGGGCCGCGGGCTGCGGAGCGGCCGCTTGCGGCCGCGACTGACTGAGGCGGCCGCTTGCGGCCGCGACTGACTGAGGCGGCCGCTTGCGGCCGCGACTGACTGAGGCGGCCGCTTGCGGCCGCGACTGACTGAGGCGGCCGCTACAGCCGCGACCCGGCGAAGCCGGCGCGCCGCCGTAGCCGGCTGAAGCTGCGGTCAGCCCCCGTCGGCGATCCGCACCAATCCGCCGACCGCGCCTGAGTAGGCGACGCCGTCGGGCCCGATCGAGATCGGGGCGTAGTGGTCGTTCCAATAGGTTCCGGCCCCGGTCAGCCTGCGGAAGACCGTGCGCCCGTCGTCGAGGTCGAGCGCGGTGAAGTACCAGGCGCGGCTGCCGTCGCCGCTGGGCTCGCGCGTGTAGGTGTAGAGCAGACCGCTTCCGAGCGACGCTTTCGGCACCCCCGAGGGAGCGATCACCGAGCTCGTCCAGGCGAGCCGGCAGCGCCCCTTGCGGACGTCCACCCGAGCCACCCCCGGCGCCGTGATCGCGCCGGCCTCCGTGGTCTGGAACGTGTAGCCGTTGTTGTTCTCGACGATCAGGGAGCGGCCGAAGCCGACCAGCGAGTTGTCGGTCGCCGAGGAGCCGGCCGCGAAGACGCTGCGGCGGCAGACCTCGCGGCCGCCGCCCCTGCGGTCGCGCCTGTAGACGATCACGTGCATGGGGTCGGCGTTGTCGGTGATCGCCACGAGCTTGCGGCCGAGCAGCGTCGGCGTCGTCCCCGAGCCCGCCGCGGCGCAGGGCGTGAAGCTGCGCTTCCCCGCCGAGCAGGTGGCCGCGGCCCTCGGCGGCATCATCAACGGCCTCGCGTTCGAGCGCGCGATCGACCCCGACGCCCTTCCCGAGCAGCTGGCGGCCTTCTTCGTCTCGGTGCTGGTCCGCGAGAGCCTCGAGCCGGAGCCCCGCCCGGCGTAGGCGATCCGGCCCCGCGCGGGATCGGCGGCATACTGACGAGGTGCCTGCTCCCCTGATCGAGTTCCCGGCCGACGACGCCGAGCGCGCGCGGCGCTTCTGGCAGGGGCTCTTGGGCGCCGAGCTCACCCCGCGGCCCGAGGGCGCCGGCCGGGGCTGGGAGTCGGAGGCCGACGGCCTGCGCCTGGGCCTGCACGAGCGCGGCCCCGGTCCGGGCGACACCGCCTCCCTCCCCTACTTCAGCGTCCCCGAGATGGACGCCGCCGCCGCCAAGGTGACCGAGCTCGGCGGCTCGGTCATCCACCCCGGAGAGCGCTGGACGATCTGCCGTGACTCCGAGGGCAACCCCTTCGCGCTCGCGCTCGAAGCCTGAGCGCCCCGTTCAGGGGCGCATCTCATAGGCGCCGTCGAGCGCGGTCACCTGGGCGAGCACGCGCTCGAAGCGCTCGGCGTCCACGACCGGCTTGCGGACGTGGTCGAGCGCCCAGGCCTGCTGGGCCTCGGTCGCGGACGCCTTGCCGTGCAGGGCGGTGGCAAAGCCGGAGAAGTCGCGGACGAAGGTGTCGAAGACCTGGTCCACGATGTCGTCCTCTAGCCCGGTCAGCTCCGCCTGCTCACAGATCAGCTGGCCGTAGACGACGAGGGTGAAGAGCTCGCCCAGGGTGAGCAGGAAGTCGAGGTCCTGGCGCTGGGCTTCGTCGGTCGGGGGCGCGGTCTCGAGCAGCACCCGCACCCCGTCCGCCTGCTCCATGAATCTGGCCACGTTGGGGATGCGCGCGAAGCGCTCGTACACCGGCTTCCAGTCGTGGAACTGGATCTTGCTGAGCCCCCTGGTCGAGCCCTGGTTGAAGAGGAACTCGTCGTCGGCGGCGTCGCGGCGGACCGGGATCTCGTCGTAGGCGGCGTGGTTGAAGAAGAAGCCCGGCATGAACTTCAGCACCAGGCCCATGTTCACGTGCACGGTGCCCTCGAGCTTCGGCAGGCCGCGGATGTCGCGGGCGGCCATCTCGAAGTAACCGTCCTTCTCGAACCCCTTGGCCGCGACGATGTCCCAGAGCTCGTCGATCACGCGCTCGCCCTCGGTCGTCACCTTCATCTTCGTGATCGGGTTGTAGAGCAGGTAGCGACGGTCATCGGGACCGGCGCAGCGGAAGTAGTCGATCGCCCGCTCGCCGAACAGCTTCATCGCCGCCAATCGCGAGTAGGCGTCGACGAAGCCCTGGCGCACGTGGGGGAAGTCGGTCACGCGCCTGCCGTAGAGGACGCGGTTGTGGGCGTGGGTGATCGCCTCGAAGAAGGCGTGCTCGCAGATCCCGATCGAGGCGAAGCCGAGGTTGAACTTGCCGACGTTGACCGTGTTCAGCGCCGCCTCGAAGGCGGCGGGGCCGGTGTGCAGGACGTCGGCCTCGCTGACCGGATAGTCGTTCAACCGGAACTCGCTCACGTACATCTGCGCGTTGACGACGTTCTGGACCAGCTCGTATGCCTCGTGCTTGCTGTCGGCGGCGAAGAACACGTAGCCGTCGGGCCCCTCGACGTCGGCGCGGCGCCCGAAGACCGAGACCATCCCCGCCTCGTTGCCGTTGCCGATGTAGTACTTGCCGCCGTTGGCCGTGAAGCCGCCGTCGCCGTCCGGGGTCAGGACCATGTCGGTCGAGTAGATGTCGGCGCCGTGCTCGCGCTCGGAGAGGCCGAAGGCGAAGATGGCGCCGTCGTCCAGCAGCTCCGCCGCCCGCCGCCGCGCGGCCTCGTTGCCGCTCTGCCAGATCGGACCGAGCCCGAGGATCGAGACCTGCCACGTGTACCAGTAGGCGAGCCCGTAGAAGCCGGTGATCTCGTTGAAGGCGCAGATGCGGGCCGTGTCCCAGCGCTTGTCCGCGTCGCCGTCGGCCTCGGCGGCCGGCGTCAGCAGGGTCGAGAACACCCGCTCGCGCTTGACGAAGTCGAGGAAGTCCGAGTACCACTCGCGCTCGTGGTCGGCCCGCTTCAGCTCGGCCCGGCCGCGCGACTCGAAGAACTCGATCGTCGCCAGCATGATCCGGCGCGACTCGGGGTCGAGCCCCGCGCCGTCGTAGGTGCTGGGGTTGAACAGCTCCGCTCCCGTGGCGGCGGCGGTCTCGGTGGCGGCCTCGGCGGGTTCCACTCCCCCATCTTCGCGCACTGCTCGCCTGTAGCGTCGGCCCATCGAACGGCGGGCGGCGCTCCGAGTCGCGTCTGGTTCCCCGTCGCTACCCGGCGGCCGCGTCCGCGCGCTCGCCGAGGGCGGCGATCGCATGCAGGCTGGACTCGGTCATCTCGACCAGGTCGGCCACGGCGAGGGACTCGTCGGGGCCGTGCGGGCCGGCGCGGTAGACGTCCGAGTCGGTCCAGAAGACCGGCGCGAAGCCGTAGGCGGCCACCTCCCCGGCCACGCGCAGCCAGTAGGAGTCGCTGAAGCCCGGGGTCACCAGCGGCAGCAGCTCAGCCCCGGGAAGCCGCCCGGCGACGAACTCCTCGCAGGCCCGGTAGAGCGGGGTGTCGACCGGGCTCTCGCTGCCGCCGGTGATCGGCTCCAGCAGCTCGACCTCGTAGGGGAAGGCGCCGCCGATGACGGAGTCGATGTGCTCGCGCAGGTCGTCCTCGCCCTGGCCGGGCAGCGCCCGGCAGTCGCAGATCACGTCCGCGTACGGGGGGATCACGTTCACCGGCTCGAACGTCCGCAGCCCCGTCGGCGTCACCGTCATCCGAGTCATCGCCGGCAGCATCTCGGCCAGCGACGGATGCTGCTCGCATGCCCAGGCGATTCGCTCCGCACTCGCCTCCCCGGGCGCGCGTAGCCGCTCCAAGGCCAGCTCGACCGCGGGGGGGTGCTGCGGCGGGGGCGGCTGGGAGAACAGGCGCTCCACCGCTGTCGCCGCCCGGCGCACGGCGTTCTCGCGCCCGCTGGCGACCGAGGCGTGTCCGGCTCGTCCGAATACCCTGATCCGCAGCGAGGTCAGCAGCTTCTCTCCGACCGAGATCGTGACCACCCGGCGGCCGTCGGCGAGCTCCAGCAGCCAGCCGCCGCCCTCGTCGAGGGCGTACTCGCCCAGCAGCTCCGGGCGCTCCCGCACCAGCCAGGACATGCCGACGTCGGAGAGGTTGCGCTCCTCGTCGGCCTGCGCGATCAGCGTCACGTCCCCGGGCGGCGGGCTGTCGCCGCGCGCGATCCGAGCCAGCGCGACGGCGCGAGCCGCGAGCTCGCCCTTCATGTCGGCCGCGCCGCGGCCGATCACGCTCCCGTCCACGACGCGGCCCTCGAACGGGGGCACGCTCCATGGCTCGGGGGGCGCCGGGACCACGTCGGTGTGGCCGACCAGCAGCAGCGAGGGAGCGTCCCCGCCGGGGACGCGCGCGACCAGGTTGAGCCGCTCGGGGTCGGGGCCGACCAGCTCGGACTGGATCCCCGACTTCGCGAGGTAGGCGGCAAGCAGCTCGGCGGCCGGGGTCTCCCGCCCCGGCGGGTTCGAGGTGTCGATCCGGATCAGCTCGCGGGTGAGCTCGGTGACCTCGTCGCGCAGGTCCGGGGCAGCCACGGGCTAGGCACCCTCGGCCGCGCGCCGGATGCGGTCGGTCGGGAAAGCCTCCTGCCGCTCGCCGTCGAGCCTCGCGGCGGGCTCGGCGGTGACCAGGCAGTTGTAGACGGCCTCGCGTGCGGACTCGTACGCGGCGGCGAACAGAGGGTCGAGGCCGGAGTCGGCGAAGCCCGCCGTCGTCGTCGTCGAGAACGCGAGCCCGATCTCGCCCGAGCCCTCGGCGGCGTAGGAGCCGACGCGGGCGAGCCCCAGCAGCGGCCGCAGCGCCAGCCGCCGCAGCTGCAGCGGCGAGAGCGGGGCGTCGGTGGCGCAGACCGAGATGCAGGAGCCCCTGTCAGGGCGTCGCTCGCGCAGAGGCGCCGGCTCGAGGCCGGGTACGTCCAGGTGGTCACGATCCCCGAAGTTGCAGAGCAGCAGCACCCCGACATGATGCTCCCCGGCGCGGCGGGAGGCGGTGCCGATCCCGCCCGGGTAGCCGAAGCAGGTCATGCCGGTGCCGGCGCCGGCGCTGCCCTCGGCGACGTCCGGCCCCAGCGCCGCGCGAGCGGCCTCGACGTCCCCGGCCTCGACCGTGCGCGAGTCGGCCATGTCGCCGTCATCGCACTCCCCCACGGTCGGGATCACGACGTCGTCGGGCCCGCGCCCGCTCGCCTCGATCGCCGCCTGGTAGACGGTGCCTAGCGCGTGGGTGCCGCAGAGGTATACCGGCGTCTCGATCTTGCCCTGCTCGGAGATCTCATACGAGCTGGTCAGCTCGCCGGCGCCGTTGATGACGGCGCGCCCGGCGGGGGCGGGCAGAGCGGGCGGGGCGACGACGGTGACGCCGGTGCGCTCGCCGCTCGCGGCCTGCGAGTGGCCGACCAGCACCCCGGGGACGTCGGTGATCGCGTTGCGCTCCCCGGGGGCGCCCGGCCCGACGGCCCCGGCGATGTCGCGCCAGCGCCCGGCCACGGCGCTCAGGCGTCGGCCGCGGCCTTCGCCGCGGAGGACTGCGCCGGGTCGTGCAGCAGGCAGGCCGCGAGCTGGTCGCGGCCGCCGGCGGGCATCAGCGACGGGTCGACGCTGTCGCAGGGCTCGAAGCGCCTGGGGCAGCGCGGGTGGAAGCGGCAGCCGGGCGGGATCGCGGTCGGGTCCGGCAGCTCTCCCCCGAGCAGCTCGCGGCGGCCGCCGCCGCCGGCCTCGGGCACCGGGACCGCGTTCACCAGCGCCTTCGTGTAGGGGTGCTTGGGGCGCTCGATCACGTCCACGGCCGAGCCCTGCTCGACGATCCGGCCCAGGTACATGACCGCGATCCGGTCGCACAGCGACCAGGCGAGGCTGAGGTCGTGGGTGATGAAGACCAGCGCCAGCACGCGCCGCTTCTGCAGCTCCAGCAGCACGCTCAGGATCTGGGCGCGAACCGAGGCGTCGAGCATCGAGACCGGCTCGTCGCAGATCAGGCCCTCGGGCTCGAGCACGAGCGCGGCGGCGATCGCGACGCGCTGGCGCTGGCCGCCGGAGAGCTGGTGGGGATAGCGGCCGAGGTAGCGCTCGGGATCGAGGCCGACGTCGTCGAGCGCTCGGCGCACCCGCTCGTCGTGCTTGCCCTCGGGAACCCCCTGCACCCGCAGCGGCTCGGTCACGATCGCCTCGACGCGCTGGCGGGGGTTGAGCGTCTGGTAGGGGTCCTGGAAGATCATCTGCACGCGCCGGCGCAGATCGCTCACGCCCTTGCGCCCACCGGCGCCCTCCCCCGAGACGACCTGCCCGCGCAGCGAGACGCTGCCCGCGGCGGGCTCGACCAGCGCCAGCATCGCCCGCGCCAGGGTGGACTTTCCGCAGCCCGACTCCCCGACCACGCCGAGGATCTCTCCCCGGCGCCAGTCGAGCGAGACGCCGTCCACCGCCCGCGCGAGCTGGCCCCGGGCGCTGAACTCGATCGCGAGGTCGCGGACCTCGATCAGCGAGCCGTTCGGCTCGGCCGTCGCCATCAGGCCTTCTTCCCCGCCGCGGCCGCGGCTCTCGGGTCGGGCCACTTCTTCCACGGGGCGAAGTGGCATGCGGCGGATTGGCCCTTGGCGACCTCGCGCAACGGCGGGTCGGCCAAGCACTCGTCCTTGGCGTATGGGCAGCGCGGCCGGAACCGACATCCCTCCGGCGGCGAGCCGGGGTCGGGCGGGGCGCCGGGGATCGGTGGCGCGAGCCCGCGCTCGCCGCCGATCACCGGCAGCGAGTCGAGCAGCAGCTTCGTGTAGGGGTGCTGGGGATCGTCGAAGACGCTCCGCACCGGGCCGGTCTCGACGATCCGGCCCGCGTACATGATCGCGATCCGGTCGCAGGTCTCGCCGAGCACGCCGAGATCGTGGCTGATCAGGATCAGCGCCAGGCCGAGGCTCTCGCGCAGGCGCTCCAGCAGCTGCAGCACCTGGGCCTGCATGACGACGTCGAGCGCCGTCGTCGGCTCGTCGGCGATCACCAGCGAGGGGTCGCAGCAGAGCGCCAGCGCGATCATCACGCGCTGGCGCTGGCCGCCCGAGAGCTCGTGCGGGTAGCGTCGGGCCGCGCTGACCGGCAGCCCGACGGTCTTGAACAGGTCCGAGATCTTCCTGCCGACCTCCTTGCCGCCCTTCTGGTCGCTGTGCAGGCGGATCGCCTCGGCCATTTGGGCGTCGATCCGCTGCACAGGGTCGAGCGAGTTCATCGCGCCCTGGAAGACGAGGGAGATGTGGCGCCAGCGGACGAGCTGCATGCCGGCCTCGGTCCGGCGACCGAGGTTGATCGGCTCCTCGGCCCCCTCGGGGCGCAGCGTCATCGAGCCGCTCTGCGTCAGCGCCGGCGGCAGCAGCTTCATCAGCGCCAGAGCGGTCGTCGTCTTGCCGCAGCCCGACTCGCCCGCAAGCCCCAGCGCCTCGCCGCGGTCGAGCTTGAAGTCCACGCCGTCCACGATCGGCGAGCCGCGGTGGGTGACCCGCAGGTCGCTCACCTCCAGCAGCGAGGTCATCGATCCCTCCCTGCGGCGCAGCTCATCGGTCGTCCCTCAGCCGCGGGTTGATGTGCTCCTCGAAGAGGAAGCCGATCACGCTCACCGACAGCACCAGCAGCGTGATGCAGAGGCCGGGCGGGATCACGTACCACCATGCCTCGGCGCTGGGGGCGCCGGAGTCGAAGGCGTTCTCCAGCATCGTGCCCCAGCTGATCCTGGAGGGGTCGCCGAGGCCGAGGAAGGAGAGCGCGGCCTCGGAGAGGATCGCGACCGCGACTATCAGCACCGTGTTGGCGAAGATCAGCGGCAGCGTGTTGGGGAGGATGTGGGTCCTGATTACGTACGTGTCGCCGGCGCCGAGCGCCTTGGCGCGCTCGACGAAGGCGCGTTCGCGCAGGGTCAGCACCTGGGCGCGGACGATCCGTCCCGTCCCCGCCCACGAGGTCAGCCCGATGACCAGGATCAGCACCCCGAGCGAGGGGTCGAGCAGGCGCGCGAGCACGATCATCAACGGCAGCGCCGGGATCACCAGGAACCAGTTCTCCAGCGCGTCCAGGATGCGGTCGGGCCAGCCGCCCAGGTAGCCGCCGGTGAGCCCGACGATCGAGCCCAGCAGCGCCGAGATCGCGGCGGCGGCGAAGCCGACCACGATCGAGACGCGGGCGCCGACCAGCAGCTGCGAGAGCACGTCGGAGCCCTGCTCGGTCGTCCCCAGCGGGTGGGCCCAGCTCGGCGGCGCCAGCACGTCGAGGCTGGAGGCGTAGGGATCGTCGGGCGCCAGCAGGCTGCCGAAGATCGCGATGAAGATGAAGAAGCCCAGCAGCCCGACCGAGATCCGCCCGCGCCAGGTTCCGAGCAGCACGTCGCGCAGGCGCTCGTCGGCGAGCTCGACCGGGGCGCCGGCGGCGGCTCGTGCGTCGAGCCCTGCGGGTGTCGCGGTTCCGCTCATCGTCAGTCGGCCTTCACCCGAGGGTCGAGGTAGAAGTAGAGGCAGTCGGCGAGCAGGTTGGCGAAGATGACCCCGGCCGAGAAGACGAGGAAGACCCCCTGCAGCACGGGGAAGTCCTTGTCGTTGATCGCCTGGAAGGTGAGCTCGCCGAGGCCCGGCCAGCTGAAGATCGTCTCGATCGTGATCGCGCCCCCGACGACCGCGCCGAACTGGATCGCCGACAGGGTCACCAGCGGCAGCAGGGCGTTCGGGACCGCGTGGCGGCTGACGACACGGTCCCAGGGCAGGCCCGTGGCGCGCTTGACCGTGATGAAGTCCTCGGTCAGGACGTCGACCATCGACGAGCGCATGATCAGGAAGTACTGGCCCAGCAGCATCAGCGTCATCGCCGTCGCCGGCAGGATCAGGTGCTCGGCGACGTCGGTGACCTCCGAGACCCAACTCGAGAACTCCACCCCCGGCGTCATCTGCAGCCCGGCGGGCAGGATCGGTATCCAGAAGGCGAAGACGAGGATGAGGATGATCCCGATCCAGTACTCCGGGGCGGCGTAGGTGAACAGGCTGAAGCCGAGCAGCCCGTTGTCGCTGTTGCGGCCGCGCCGCGTGGCGGCGATCACCCCCAGCCAGGATCCGATCAGCGTCGCCAGCAGCGTGCCGACGCCGACCAGCAGCAGCGTCCAGGGCAGGGCGTCCTTGATCTCGGTCCAGACCGCGCGCCGGCTGCGCTGGCTGGTGCCGAGGTCGAAGCTCGCGGTATCGCCGATGTAATCGACGAACTGCCCGGTCAGCAGCGGCTTATCAAGCCCGTAGTCGGACCTCAGGTCCGCGAGCTCGGTCGGCGTGATGTTCGGGATCCGGGTGAACTGGGTGGTGGGGTCGCCCATCACCCGGAACAGGAAGAAGTTGAAGACGATCACGAAGACGAGCGTCACCACCGCAGCGGCGGCCTTGCCCGCGAGCCAGCGCCCGCTCATCGTGATCGCCTTCCCCTCCGGTTCCTTCCCGGGCCTACTCCTCCAGCTCGATCGGCCCGCCGCCGCCTCGGCGGCGCGAGCGGATCACGAAGTAGACGATCGCGCCGACCACCAGCACGCCGATCGCGATCAGCACGCCGGAGCCGCCGCCGCCATCGTCGTCGCTGGACGAGCCGTCGGCCAGCGCCAGCGTCAGCATGGGCTCGTAGGAGATCTGCTCGCAGAAGATGTCCCCGCCCTCATCGGCGGGACACTGCTGCTCGACGTTGCTGAGCCGGTCGGTCCGGTAGGCCTGCAGGTTCGGGTCCTCGGTGAGGACGACGTATGGCAGGTCCTCCTGGGTCAGGTCGACCATCTGGCCGATGATCTGCTTGCGCTCCTCGTCGTCGAACGCCGCGGCCTGCTCCCTGAAGAGCCGGTCGTACTCCGGGTTCGAATAGAAGGAGTCCGACGAGTTCCCGATCTCCTCCGTGGTGAAGAGGCTGAGCAGGAAGCTCGGGTCGTACGGGTCTCCACCCCAGCCCCAGACGAACGTGTCGAAGTCCGGGGCGGGCTTGCCGTCCACGAACCTGACCGTCGCCTCGGTCAGGGCGTCCACGCTCACGACCTGGACCTTGAACTCGACGCCGATCTCCTTCACCATCTCGGCGATCAGCCGCGAGGCCTGGATGTCGGACTGCGACTCGGAGCGGACCTGGAGTTCGAACGACAGCGTCTGGTCGCCCTTCGTCCGCGGCTGGTCGCCGTTGTCCTGCCAGCCCGCCTCATCGAGCAGCCGCTTGGCCTCCTCGACGTCGGTCGGGTTGTAGTCGAGCTCGGGCGTCTCGTAGAACGTCTTGTAGAACGACGGCAGGATGCCGTTGGCGACGAACGACGTCCCAAGCGCCGAGATCTCGTTGATCCGCTCGCGGGCGATCACGTTCGCGATCGCCTGCCGCACGGTCTTGTCCTGGACCGCGGGGTTGAACTCCGCGTCAGGACAGTCCTCGGCCGAGCAGAGGTTGAACGCGAGCTCGGTGTAGGACGGCGACGCGCCCCGCACGGTCTCGATGTTCTCCTCGTTGCCGAGCCGCTCGAAGGTGCTCGGCTGCACCTCGGCGACGATGTCGACCTCGCCCAGCTGCAGGGCCCGCTCGGTGGCGTCCTCGTTGCCGTACTTGATGAACTGGACCTCGTCGAAGTTCGGCTCCTCCCCGCTCCACTCCGGGTTGCGCTCCATGCGGAGGATGCGGTTGCGCTCGAACTCGGTGACGATGAACGGCCCGCTGCCGACCATCGGAATCTCGGGCTGGTAGGAGCTGGTCAGCTCGCTGACCGGCACCTTGCCCCAGATGTGCTCGGGCAGGATGTAGATGAAGAGGCCGCCGACGATGCGGGCTTCCGGCTGCTTGGTCTTGACCACGACCGTCTTGTCGTCCGGGGTCGTGACCGACTCCACGTTCGAGGTGTAGCCCGCGAACAGCGTGCCCTCGCCGCCGAGCACGTCGAGCGAGTACTTGACGTCGCGCGAGGTGATCGGGGTGCCGTCGGACCACTTGCGGTCAGCGAGCGTGAAGGTGACGGTCTGCTGGTCGTCCGAGACCTCCCAGCTCTCGGCGATGCCGGGCGCCGGCTGCAGGTCCTCGGGGTCGAAGTTGACGAGCAGGTCCCAGTTCAGCGCCCAGACGGTGTAGTTCTCCTCGTCCAGACCCACGAACGGGTTCAGCGTCTGGGGATCCTGCCCCCAGCCGATCTTGAGCACGGCCTTGCCGCCGTCCTCCGTCGTCGTCTCCTGGGCGCCCGCCGGGGCGACCAGCACGGCGACGATCGCAGCCAGCGCCGCGAGCAGCGCTCCCCCGACCGTCCCCCGAATCCTCGGCCTCTTCATTCCTCTCCTCCTCGATTGCGCTTCACGTCTTCTCTCAAGATCTCAGCTCACCGCGGCTTCCGTCACCTCGAGCGTCTTGGCGCCGCCGTCCAGCCGCACCCCCGCCCCGAGCGGCATCGTCGCCATGTGCTTGCCGTGCCCGACCGGCACGTTTGCGATCGCCGGGATGCCCAGCGGCGCGATCAGCTCGTCCAGGACCTCCTCGATCGAAAGTGTCGACTCGGCGCCCTCAGGAACGGTCTGGGACTGGAGGTTGACGTCGGTTCCGAACACGAAGCCCGCCACGTTGTCGAGCTTTCCCGCCCGCAACAGGTGGTTGAGCGCTGTGTCTATCAGGTAGATCTCGGTGTTGAGGTCCTCGACCATCAGCACGCAGCCATCGGTCTGCACCTCGAACGGCGTGCCGACGCTCGCCGCCAGCAGCGACAGGCAGCCGCCGACCAGCGGGCCCTCGCCTGCCCCCTCGCCCAAGGTCAGCACGTAGGGGTTCTCCGGGTCCTCGAACACGCGGCCGAGCGGCTCGGGAGTGAAGGCGCGGTGGAACCACTCCTTGGTCTCCTCGGTGAGCTCGTCCTTCTTGCGCGTGAAGCGCAGGAAGTTGGGCCCGTAGAAGCTGACCCAGCCGGGGCCGGCCGCGAGCGCGAGGTGCAGCGCGGTGATGTCGCTGAAGCCGCAGACGATGCGCGGGTCGCCGACCGCGTCCCAGTCGATCAGCGGGTGGAGGCGGGCGCAGCCGTAGCCGCCGCAGAGCGTGTGGACCATGTCGATCCCGGGCTCGCTCAGCGCCCACTGCAGATCAGCGGCGCGCTCCGCGTCGGTGCCGGCCAGATAGCCGTGCACCTTGGCGTGGTTGGGGCCGAAGACGACCTCGTGGCCCAGGGAGGTGAAGTAGTCGGTCGCCTGCTCGGTCTCCGAGCGCGTCTGCGGCGGGCTCGCCGGGGCGACGACCGCGATCGTCGCCTTCTCGGGCAGTGCCGGGGGCTTGACGCGTTCCCGGCTAGCCAAGCCCCAGCAGCTCCGGCGTCTGCTCCTGGGTCGCGATCTCGCGCCCGAGCGTGTGGGCCATGCTCACGGCCATCTCGCAGAGCGCCGCGCTCGAGGGCGCCAGCACTCCCTTGCTCAGGTAGACGGCGTCCTCGAGGCCGGTGCGGACTCCCGGCGCGCCGTTCAGCAGCGCCAGCCCCAGCATCCGGGGGTGGTGGCGCCCGACGCAGGTCACCGTCCAGAACGTCTCGGGCGGCAGCGGCCGCAGCATCGCGGCCAGCGCCTCGGGGCCGGCGTCGATGCCGCCGGGAACCCCGAAGACGAGGTTGATCCGCAGCGGCGGCGGCAGGATCCCCTCCTCGAGCCAGCGCACCGCGCTGACCACATGGCCGACGTCGAAGGCCTCGACCTCGAGCGCGATGCCCGCGGCCAGCGCCTTCTCGATGATCCCGCGGCCCGCCGGCGGTGGCGTGATGAAGGTCTCGTCGCCGAAGTTCATCGAGCCCGACTCGACCCCGGAGATGTCGGGCTTCGCCTCGAGCCCGGTGGTGCGCTCGTCGATCGTCATGTCGTTGGCGCCGCCGGTCGAGACCATCGTCAGCAGCTCGGAGCCCTTGCGGACGCGGTCGATCACGTCCACGAACAGCTCGGGGCGCCCGCTCGGCGTGCCGTCGTCCTCGCGCACGTGCAGGTGCACGACCGTGGCCCCGGCCTCGGCGGCCTCGATCGAGTGGTTCGCGATCTCCTCGGTCGTGTAGGGGATGTTGGGGTTGTTCTCGCGGAAGACGTCGGCGCCGGTGACGGCGACGGTCAGCACCGCGGGCTTCGCGTTCCAGGCTCTCATCGATCCTCCATCCCCAGGGCCCGGCGCAGCCCGGCCGAGCCTCGCACCAGTTCCAGGGCATACTCGCCGGTGTCGGGCGTGTAGCCGCTGCCGATCACCATTCGCACGTCGTTGCCGATCCCGTCCCCCGCCAGCGCCGCCGCCGAGAAATTCGTCGCCATCGAGAAGAAGAGCAGGCTGCCGCCGTCGCCGGTCATCAGGATCGCCGCGGCCTCGCAACCGGTCACGTTGACGACGACGACCGTCAGGTCGGCGTCGGCGACACCGGCCTCGCGCAGGGCCGTCAGGGCGGCCACCGGGTCGCGCAGGTCGGCGATCACGCCCACGTCGCAGAGGCCCACCGACTCGACCAGGTCGAGCGCGGCGGCGTCCACGTCGGCCGCCACGACCGTGCCGCCGTCCATCGCGTCCCGCGCCGCCGCCATCGCGAGCTTGCCGGCGTGACCCGCCCCGAGCACACAGACCGTTCCCTCCGACGGGGCGAGGTCCCGCGTCTGGTTCGCGGCCGGGCACACATCGAGGACCTCCAGCGCCGTCTTCAGGGGCATGTCGCCGGGCAGGGGCGCCCAGGAGGCGCGATCGAAAACGTAGGCGCTTCCGCGCACGTCGACCTGGGGCGAGCCGGGGTCGAGCGCCGTCACCTCGTCCAGGCGCAGCGGGGTCAGGGTCAGCGAGGACATCGTCACGATCCGCTCGCCCACCGCCGGCGGGGAGCCCGCCCGCTCGCCGACCTCGGCCACGGTGCCGACGAGCACGCCGCCGGAGTCGGTCTCGGGGTTGTGCATCTTGCCCCTGGCCGCGACGATCTCCATGATCCGATCCGCCATCCGCTCGGGGTCGTCCTCGCACGACTCGCGGATGTTGCGGTGCGAGGTCGAGTCCAGGCAGAGCCGCTCGACCCCGACCTCGAACTCGTACGGCCGTGTCGGCGCCCCGGCGTCGAGGCGGTCGGCGGGCTGGGGCAGGTAGCCCGGCGGGGACAGCACCCTGTCGGCCCCCAGCCGCTGGGAGATGTCGAGGGCCTCGGAAGACTGCGTCGCCATTCAGGAAACCCTATTCGCGCCGCGCCCCCGGCGCAATCCACCCCCGACAGCAGGGGTGCGACCCCCCCTTTCGGGCTCCGCCGCCGCACGCCGGATACGCTCGAGCCGTGGCCCTCTCGATGCCGTTCACCTGGAGCGATCGCCACCGCCTGCACGACCCCGGGGGCGAGGTCTGGGTCGGGGTCAGGACCCCGGGGACCGAGCTGCCCGCGCGCGCTGACGCGATCCGCGACGCGATCGCCGCCGCCGGGGCGAGGCCGGTCGAGGCGGTCGCGCGCGAACGCGAGGCGCTGCTCGCCGTCCACGACCGCGAGCTGCTCGATCACCTGGAGTCCGCCTGGGAGAGCTGGCGGGCGGCGGGGCTGACCGACGACCCGGGCCAGGACCGTGTCGTCCCCTACGTCTTCCCCCACCCCGCGCTGCTCGGCGGGCTCGATCCCGCGATCCCGCCCTCGACCGCGGCGCGCGCGGGCTACTTCGCCTACGACACGATGACGCTGATCGGCCCCGGCACCTGGGAGGCCGCGCGCGGCGCGGCCGAGGCGGCGCTGGGGGCGGCGGAGCTCGTCGCCGGCGGTGAGCCCGCCGCCTACGCGCTCTGCCGGCCACCGGGCCACCACGCGACCCGCTCGGCCTTCGGCGGGTCCTGCTACCTGAACAACGCCGCGATCGCCGCGGCCTCGCTGCGCGAGGCCGTCGAGGGCCCGGTGGCGCTGCTCGACGTCGACGCCCACCACGGCAACGGCGCCCAGGCGATCTTCTACGAGGACCCTGCCGTGCTGACCGCTTCGGTGCACGTCGATCCCGGGGCGGGCTGGTTCCCCCACTTCATCGGGTTCTCCTCCGAACGCGGCGCGGGGCCCGGGCAGGACGCCAACCTGAACGTACCGCTCGAGCCCGGGTCGGGCGACGGGCCCTGGCTCGCAGCCGTCGGGGAGATCGCCGGCTGGGCGGCGGGCGCCGGCGTGCGCGGGCTTGTGGTCGCGCTCGGGGTGGACGCCGCCGCGGGCGACCCCGAGAGCCCGCTCGAGGTCAGCGCCGAGGGCTACCGCGAGGCGGGCCGCCTGCTCGGCGCCCTCGGGCTGCCCACGGTCGTCGTCCAGGAGGGCGGCTACGACGTTGGGGTGATCGGCTCGCTGGTCGTCGCCGCGCTGGAGGGCCTGGAGCGGGGGCTGGGCACCGCGCCCGACCCGGGCTGACGGGCGCTGGCCAGGGGTCTAACTTGGGAGCCATGGGCGGGAACCGAAACAGCGGCGAGTCGATCACACCCGAGGGGTTGGTCGAGCTCGAGGCCGAGATCGCGGAGCTCGAGGGCCCGGGCCGCAACGAGATGGCGGTGCGGATCAAGGCCGCGCGCGAGCTCGGCGACCTCAAGGAGAACGCCGAGTACCACATCGCCAAGGAGGATCAGGCCCACCTGGAGACACGGATCAAGCGGCTTCGGCTGCGCCTCAAGAACGCCGAGGTCGTCGATGCCGGGGTCTCGGAGGGAAGCGGCGCCTTCGCCTTCGGTCGCACCGCCGAGGTGCTTGACGAGTCCAGCGGCGAGGTCAAGACCTGGACCCTGGTCGGCTCCACCGAGGCGAACCTGGCGGAGGGCAAGCTCTCGGCCGAATCCCCGATCGGCGAGGCCCTGCGCGACGTCGCCGTGGGGGAGGCGGTCGAGGTCGAGACCCCCAAGGGCGCCAAGACCTTCCGGGTCCAGAAGCTCCTCGGCTGACGCGAGCGGCCGGCGAGACGATCGCGACTTGATCGCGCGATCCCGTGATGCGAACATACGTTCGTGTCACGGGAAGCGCCGATCCTGCACGCCGACGCCTTCTTCGCCGCGGTCGAGCAGCGCGACGAACCGGCCCTCAGGGGTCGCCCCGCCGACCTCCGCCACCGCTTCGGCCCGGACGCCGTCAGACGCCCGGCGACGCTGGCGCGCGAGCGCGAGCTCAGCCCGTGGCTGCGTCCCGGCGAAGGGCCCGGAGGCGCGCGGGCGAGCTGATCAGCGGTTGAACCAGCGGGCGCGGCGCTCGGAGCCGAAGCCCTGCTTCTCGGCGGCCATCTCCGCGGTGGGCGCGTGGTACTCGCCGGTGGGCTTCGGCCCCGAGGGGAAGTCGACGTCGACGCGGCCGACGCGGCCGGCGCCGAACTCGATGTAGCACGAGCCTGTGCCGCCGTAGCCCGCCGGGTCGTCCCCGCCGCGAACCTCGGCGATGATCTCGGCGGCGACGACGCGCGCCGCGCTCTCGGCGAAGACGCCGGCCTTCGGGACCCCGACCGTGGCAACGTCGCCGACGGCGTAGACGCCCGGAAACCTCGTCCTCAGGGTGCGGGAGTCCACGGGGATGTATCCGTCCTCGGCCATCCCCGACTCCAGCACGACGAGGGGCGCCCGGTGCTTCGGCACGCCCAGGAAGAGGTCGAAGGGATACTCGGTGCCATCGGTGAGCGCGATCGTGCGGCGCCCGGGGTCGCGCTAGGCGATTCGTGCCCCGGGGACGAAGTGGATGTCGCGATCGGCGAACTCCGCGAGCAGCGCCTCCGAGGTCTCGGGCGAGGGCGGCACCGGGCTCGGCAGCGGCATCAGGAAGGTGATCTCGCAGTCGTCGCGCACCCCGCGCGAGATCAGATCGTCGTTCAGCAGCAGGGCCGCCTCGCTCGGCGCCGGCGGGCACTTGAACGGGGCGCCGCAGACCCCGATCACGGCGCGCCCCTGCGAGAACTCCGGGATCGCCGCAGCCATCTTCTCCGCGCCCGCGACCGAGTAGAACTCGCTGTCGACCTCGGCGAGGCCGGGGGTGGCGTCGAAGTCGTAGTCGGCGCCGAGCGCGACTACCAGGTGGTCGCCCTCGTGCTCGCCCGAGTCGGTGACGACGCGCTTGGCTTCGGGATCGATCTGCGTCACCTCTTCGCGCAGCGGCGTCACCCCCGGCTTGGTGAACTCGGCGTAGGGCAGCTTCACCGCCGCGGCCGGCTCACGGCCGAACATCACGTCGAGCTTCGAGTAGCCGAAGACGAAGGAGTCCCCCTTGTCGATCAGCGTCACCTCGGCCTCATCGAGCTCATCCGAGAGCACGGTGGCGAGCTCCATCCCGCCGAAACCCGCCCCGAGCACAAGCACGCTCGTTGCCATCGACCCGGCCCTACAGGACACGGCGGGCGGGCGGGCGTGCGGGCGTGCCTCGGGCCCGAAGCCCGAGGCGGGTGTGTGCTGGACGAGCTGAAGTGGACGATCACCGCGTTCATGCCCGCCGGCTGGGCGCTGATCCTCGCCACGGGCCGCCTCGCCGACATCTGCTTTGTGGTGATATCCGCGGGCCGCCGATCGCGCCGGCCGGACGATTGGTCACTTAGGGGGCCTATAGCCCCCCTAACTCATCAATCGAGCTGGATCCTGGCGTCGCTTCCCTCCCGCGTGATTGCGGAACCACCGGGGCGCGAGCAAGGCAAGTCGTCGTTGGTGTTCGCTTCGATCGCCGCCACCGGTGAGGCCCTCGAGCAGGTGGGCCTGAACCCGCACTCAGGCTGGACCGGCCGCCGCGGAGACCGCAGGTTGTGCCCCTGAACGGGACGCAGCGACCTTTCGGCCCCCAGCCGAATGCGCTACTCGTGCGACGCGGTGCCGTGCAGTTCGCTGGAGCCGCGCCAGGCACGGTCAGAATGCTCTGAGTGCCCTGAGTTCGTGGGGATTGTGCCTTGAATGTGCCCCTGGCGCAGGCCGACAACGTCACCAGCTAAGTCTTCAGGTGAAACCTCAAACGGAACCTCGAGGCGTGTTCAGCTCGACCTCTTGGCGAGCCGCGTCAGGAACGATCGCGGCGTCACAACCGGCGGTACCGGTCGTGGGATCTCGATCAGGTGGCGATCGCCGGAGTCGATGAGGGCCGCTCCGCCGCTGCGGGCCAGCGCGAACAGGTAGTCGTCGTCGGGATCGGCGGTAACCGGCTCGGGTTCGGCGGGGTCGTCGAGCAGAACCGCGCCTCCGGCTATTGCGGCCACGTAGGCGTCCGCCCTTCCCCCTGCCGCCTGCTCGGTGAACTTCGGCCGGGCGAGCACACCGGCCAGCTCCGAGAGCAGGTGCGGGGAGGCAAGCAACTCGAACGCACCCTCGCTCCACGCGCGCATGATGCGGTCCGGCCCCGAGTCGCGACGACCTATGAAGGCGGAGATCAGCACCCCTGGGTCGATCACGGCGCGAATCACGGGCGCTTGCGCCGAGCGGCGTGCAGCTCCTTGTATTCGAGTTCAAGCGCTTCGTCCTCGGCGAGCGTGCTGAGCTCTTGGGCCTGGTCAAGCGCAGCGATCCCGAGGTAGACCCGCAGCGCGTCCTCGACTACCTCAGAGTCGCGCTTCTCGCTCCGCGCGGCGCGCACCTTGGCGGCACGGGCGACCTCGGGATCGAGGTAGACCGTGACCTTCCGCTTTGTCGCCATGAGCGGATTTTGGACGCTTTGCCGTCATAACGTTAGATCGACTTAGTGTCGTGCTGAGCGCCGGGGCCGGCGGAGGGCTACGACGGTTTCGTGTTGCCCTCAAGCCGCGCCGGACTGGGTCCGGTCCGGACCGCGCCGCTCACCCAGGCCGAAGCGGCTTCCGCGGAGAGTGCGAATTGTGTCCTCGAACGTGCCCCCGAGCGATTGGCTACATCCAAATCGGGGCGACTGGTTCAGCGGCCGCGACACCGGTGCCTAGAGCAAGCGCGTCGCAACCCACTGCTACCAGTCGATCAACCAGTCGATTCGCCACAGCCCAGCCGCCGGCAGTGGTAGCTGGACTATCCGGTGTCAGCGGCGAGCTTTCGTAGTCGATCAACCACAAGATCTGCGCGGGCTTGACTTGCGGCGTCCGGGAGCAGCTGAGCCCGAACGCCATCCAAGGCGCGCTCGTTCGTGAGCATCTGCTCCAGCGTTGCGGCGACATATGGCTTCAGCGCCATCGGAGCCGCCCGTGTCTCAGCGAGGAGCTCCTCCCTCCCGTCGACCAGCGCCACGACGTCAGCGAAGTCAGCACTCCCCAGCAGGTCGCCCTCGCCTCGACCCAAGAAGGCCTCGAGCTTCGTCGCGAGGAGGAACACCGGCGGTACTGCGCGGATTCGAGCACCTGACGGGAGTTCCACCTCGACAGCGTGTGGAAACGCCTCGCGCTGCCACCTGTTCTCGAAGCCAAGCACGTCGGCGTCGGTCGGCATCGCATCCAGGATGAGGTCACTCTCCCGTTTGTGCCATCGGCAGATCACCTCACCGTCGCCACGAAAGCCGGCGCCGCGGAGTCGCTCCTCGAAAGCGTGGTACTCGGCGCGAGTCGCCACCTCGACGATCACATCCACGTCCTTGGTCGGTCGCGGAGGCGGAGCCGCCGGATCGGTGATCCAGAGCGTCACCGTCGCTCCGCCGACGAAGACCACGTCGTCCGCGATCTCACCCAGCGCCGAGGCCCCGAGCTCCAACAGGTCGATGCTCAAAGGCGTTGCCCGTCCTGTTTGACGCGCTCGGAGAGACGCTTCGATGCGAGCGAGCGAATGCGCCCGTCGCCAAGGCGAATCGCGTCGATCAGGGCCAGCTGCTCGGCGAGCTCGCCATCGCGTCGCGCCAGCTCCGGGACCGATGGGTGCAGAGGCTTTAGGGAGATTCCCCGGGCTTTGCCCTTCGGGTCGGGCCAGACCGGTGGTGGTTCATCCACCGAAGCGAGCTCGTTCTTCAGTGGCGGTGCAGCCCAGGCGGTAGGGACGCCCCGGCTTGGCCCGCCCTGCCGCACGGGAAACAGGTACTTCACGCCGTGGACAAGGAACTCTTGGGCGTTCGAGCGGTTCACTCGCCTGCCGTCGCCGTCGACGAGACGAGCGTCTTGAAGCCGTTGCAGGGCCCGGTGGACTCCCGCCGGGTCGAGCCCAACCGACGCCGCCAGGGAACGCATGGTCGAGTCCTTCGGCTCTTGGAGAAGCTTCAAGAGAACCAGGATGTCCTGACCCCTGACCATGGGCTCAATCTAGCATCCTGTTTCATATTTCGCAACATGAAACAGAAAGGCCGAGAAGATTCGTGCAGGCCCACGTTGTCGCGACCTAACGCGGGTATTGAATGTAGTCGGGGCGACTGGATTTGAACCAGCGACCTTTCGGCCCCCAGCCGAATGCGCTACCAGACTGCGCCACGCCCCGATGATCGTTCGGCGCCCCCGGGGTGACTCGGGACGCCTATGTGGCCCCATCCTAGGGGCAAGCGGGCGACGGGAATCGAACCCGTTCCTCGAGCTTGGAAGGCTCACGTGCAACCGTTGACACCTCGCCCGCAGGTGATCCGATTATAGGTTCGGTGACCGGGCCTCCCAGCCTCCACGATCGCCGGCGGCGCCCGCGGCCTATGCTCCGAAACTCGCAGCCGCGAGCCGGTTTCTTGCCGCAGGGGCACGGGAACCGGCCCCGAACCCGATGCAGATGCGACCGCTAGCCACGCACTCGAGGATCGCCGGGCGCCCGCGCGCGGCACTCGCCGCTGCCGCCTTGCTGCTGGCGGGCGTCCTGGCCCTCGCGATCGGGGCCCGCAGCGCCGAGGGCGAACCCGGCGACAACGTCGTCTTCATCCTCACCGACGACCAGGCCTTGAGCGAGCTGGCGGTGATGCCGAACACCAGGGCGCTGATCGGCGGCGCGGGCGTCACCTTCTCGCGCGCCTACGTCCCCTATCCCCTCTGCTGCCCCTCTCGGGCGAGCATGCTGACCGGCGAGTACATGCACAACCACGGCGTGCGCGGCAACGGCGGGCCGCTCGGCGGCTGGACCAGGTTCCAGCCCCACGAGGACGACACGATCGCGACGGCGATGCAGGACGACGGCTACTACACCGTGCACCTCGGCAAGTACGTGAACGGCTACGCGATCGGCCCCCCGAACCCGCTGCCGGTGCCCGAAGGCTGGAGCGAGTGGTACGGGAAGATCTCCGAGCCCGACCTCTACCAGAACTACTCGCTGATCGAGATGGAGTTCCCCGGCGACGACGCCGAGCTCGTCTTCTACGGCGACCAGGAGCAGGACTACCAGTCCGACGTGCTCGGCGACAAGGCGGTCGACTTCATCGACTCGGCGACCGGCGCCGAGACCCCGTTCATGGTCAACCTCTGGTTCAACGCCCCGCACTCGCCGTATGAGCCGGCCCCGCGGCACCTGTTCGACCTCTCCGGGGCGGCGCTCCCGAAGCTGCAGGCCT
Source organism: Actinomycetota bacterium (assembly GCA_016870325.1). Lineage (GTDB taxonomy): Bacteria > Actinomycetota > Thermoleophilia > Solirubrobacterales > 70-9 > VGBV01. The sequence continues at coordinate 141 of VGBV01000004.1, read as the reverse complement.
TCGACGAGAAGGACATCTCCGACAAGCCCAAGTGGCTGCGAAAGCAGGCGCGCAAGCGGCTGCCGAAGGTGCTCAAGGGCGAGATCGCGGCGGAGCGCCGGCGCCGGCTGGAGATGATGATCTCCGTGGACGAGGCGGTCG
>VGBV01000003.1 GCA_016870325.1 Actinomycetota bacterium | reverse complement strand
CGCGCGGCGCCAGCTGCGGCGCCGGCGGCGCCCCGTTCCGGCGCCGCCCGGACCCCTGCCGCGGGATGAAGCTCCAGTACTTGAGCTTGACCACGTCCAGCACCCCCTGCTCCATCCACTCGGGGCCCATGTACTGGGGATAGACGCAGAGGCGCTCGGTCAGGGCGTAGCCCTCGGGCGCCAGCCGCTTGCGCGCCTGGTGCGGGCTCGGGAAGGGATGCTCGGGCGAGATGTGGTCGCCGTTGGCCGACAGCCCCCCGAGGTCGGTCGCCCCCGCCTCGACCAGCTCGGGCCACCACTCGGCCAGGTTCGGCGGGATCTGCACCCCGACGTCGGGCATCAGCCGCTTCGACTCCGCGATCAGGCGCTTCATGTCGTCGATGCTGACCGGGCACGACCACTCCGGGAACGGCGTGCCCTCGCCCGCGTCGCCGCGAGGGACCAGGGTTGCCACGCCGTCCGCGTCGCCACCCGTTATCCCCGCAGGCGCGAGCCGGGGCTCGGCCCCGGCGACGTCCGGTGTGCCCAAGGAGATGCCGGTGGATGAGGAAGTGGCCCAACGACGCTTCGAAGAATCGTCAGCTATGTCGGCCACTTCCTGCCCGTAGTAGCGCGGATGGGGCACGAAGTTCTGCAGGATCACCTCCTGGATGTGGCCGTGGCGCTCGTGGACGGCGGCGATCGCCTCCAGCGAGGCGACCCGCTCGGACTCGGTCTCGCCGATGCCGACGAGGATCCCGCTCGTGAACGGGATCCGCAGCTCGCCGGCGGCCTCGATCGTCTGCAGCCGCCGGGCGGGGTGCTTGGTCGGCGAGCCCGCGTGGACGGTCTCCATCAGGCGCTCGGAGACCGACTCCAGCATCAGCCCCTGGGAGGCGGTCACCTCGCGCAGCCGCGCCAGGTCGGAGCGCGAGAGCACCCCGAGGTTCGTGTGGGGCAGGATGCCGCGCTCGAGCGCGCTCTCACACGCCCAGGCGACGTAGGAGGTGAAGTCCTCGTGTCCCCACGAGCGCAGGCGCTCGGCGACCTCGGGGTTGACCTCGGGGCGCTCGCCGGTCAGGACGAGCAGCTCCTTGGCGTTGCGGCGGACCGCCTCCTCGAGGCGCCGCTCGACCTCCTCGGGCGGGTGGATGTGCGCCCTGTGGGTGGCGAAGGCGCAATACTTGCAGAAGCACTGGCAGGTTCGCGACAGCGACAGCGTGTAGTTGCGGGAGAAGGTGACGCGGCGCATCGGGCTCGAAACCCTAGCGAGCCGGTTCCCACGGGGGCGACCATGCGCGGCGTGTAGGTTGCCCACGCCCAGGCCGAGCGAGAAAGGGGACGAGGTGAGCGTCAGGTGGGCAGCGTGAGCGGAGCGAGGCGGGTGGCCCGCTTCGCCTTCCGCACCCTGGTCCTCTGGGGGCTGGTGGCGCTGATCTTCTGGCTGGCGGTCCTCGCCCTCCCCAAGATCGAGCTCCCCAGCTTCGGGGCCGCCGTCCTGACCACGGCGGCGATCGCGATCGTCAACGCGCTGCTGTGGCCGTTCGTGATCCGGCTGGTGCTGCCGATCACGGTGCTCACGTTCGGGCTCGCGTCGCTGGTCCTTAGCGCGGGCGCGGTCGTGCTCGCCTTCCAGCTGATCGAAGGCGAGTCGCCGCCGCTCGCGGGCTGCCTGGCGCTGGCGATCGTCTTCTCGATCAGCTTCACGCTGCTGACCCCGCTGCTGAGCTTCGACGACAACGCCCGCCAGCTGCGCATCGTCAGGCGGCGGGCGCGCCGGGTTCGCGAGCACAACCGGACCGACGTCCCCGGGGTTGTCATGTTCGAGATCGACGGCCTCGCCGAGCCGGTCCTGCGGCGCGCGCTCGAGCAGGGCCACGTGCCCAACATCGCCCGCTGGCTCGAAGACGGCTCCCACCGGATCGTCCCCTGGGAGTGCGACCTCTCCTCGCAGACCGGCGCCAGCCAGGCCGCGCTGCTGCTCGGCTCCAACCACGACATGCCCGCCTTCCGCTGGTACGAGAAGGACAGCGGCAAGACGATGGTCTCCAACCACGGCAAGGACGCGATCGAGATCGAGCGCCGTCGCTCGGACGGGGGCGGCCTGCTGGCGGCCGGCGGCGCCAGCCGGGGCAACATGTTCTCGGGGGACGCGCCGCGCTGCTCGGCGACGATGAGCGTGCTGCGGGACCGCGAGCGCTCGGGAGCGAAGGAGTACTTCTCCTACTTCGCCGACCCCTACGGCCTCAGCCGCACCGTCGCGCTCTACCTCTGGGACGTGCTGCTCGAGCGGCGCGCCGCTCGCCGCCAGCGCAAGGCCGGCGCGGAGCACATCGATCGCGGCGGCCTCTACCCCTGGATGCGCGGAGCGATCACCGTGGTCATACGAGACCTCAACGTCGCCCTGTTGATGGGCGACATCGTCGAGGGCATCCCGGTCGTCTACTCGACCTTTGTCGGCTACGACGAGGTAGCCCACCACTCGGGGATCGAGGAGCCCGACGCCTTCGCGGTGCTGAAGCAGCACGACGCGCAGCTGAAGCGGCTGGAGGCCGCCGTCGAGCAGGCCCCCCGCCCCTATCGCCTGGTCGTGCTCTCCGACCACGGCCAGACCCAGGGCCGCCCCTTCCGCCAGCGCTACGGGCTCGAGCTCGGGGAACTCGTCTCGCAGGCGCTCGAGGGCGGCGGAGACGTGTTCGCTCCCGCGGCCACCGACGAGGGCCTGAGCAACGTCGGCGGAGCGCTCACCGACGCGCGCGACGAGGAGGGAACCGGCGCCAAGCTGCTCGCCCGCGCCACCCGCGACCAGCTCGTCGACGGCGAGGTCGTACTGGGCCCCGACCGCGCCGAGCCGAGCGCCGAGCACGAGGCGGTCGTGCTCGCCTCGGGCGGGCTCGGGCTGATCTCGCTGACGGAGCGAGACCACCGCATGAGCCGCGAGGAGATCGACGCCGCGCACCCGAAGCTGCTGGAGACGCTGCGGCGGCATCCGGGGATCGGATTCGTGATGGTCCGTGCGGATGATGGCGGCGCCGTCGTCCTCGGCGGCGAGGGCGAGCGCGGGCTCGCCGACGACGCCGTCAGCGGCACGGACCCGCTGGCGCACTTCGGCCCCAACGCCGCCGACCACCTGCGCCGCACCGACGGCTTCCCGCACTGCCCGGACATCCTCGTCAACTGCATGTTCGACCCCGAGGCCAACGAGGTCGCCCCGTTCGAGGAGTTCATGGGCTCCCACGGCGGCATCGGCGGCTGGCAGAGCCACCCGTTCGCGCTCGTCCCCAGCGAATGGAGCCCGCCCGTGGCCCCGATCGTCGGCGTGCGGGCGATGCACGACGCACTGCGGAGCTGGATGCAGCGCGAGGGGCTGGAGCTCGTCGCCCACCCGGCGCCCGGCGCCGGCGGGGGCGACCCCGAGACAACAACAGAAGGGACCACCGGATGACGGCCAAGGCCGATTTCAACGCCGAGGAATGGGAGACGCTGCTGCAGGGACCGCCGAGCGCGGGCATGCTTGTCGTGGCCTCGGACCGCGGCGGCTCGATCAGGGAGAGCTTCTCGATGGCCAAGGCCTACGCCGAGGCGCGCGAGAGCCACGGGGCGAGCGAGCTGCTGGACGACATCGTCTCGGCCAAGCCCGAGATGGACCGCTCCCGGCACGGCTCGGTCGAGGAGATGAAGCAGGCCTGCGCGCAGAACCTGCGCGAGGCGATGGACCTGCTCAAGGCCAAGGCGACGCCCGAGGAGGCCGAGGAGTACCGCAACTTCGTGCTCGGCCTGGCCGAGCGCGTCGCCAACGCCCGCCGCGAGGGCTTCATGGGCCTCAGCGGCGACCGCGTCAGCGACGCCGAGCGCGCCGCGATCGGCGAGGTCGCAGCGGCCCTGGCCTGAGCTCCGGGAACCCGGTTTGGGAACGGATATCGCCCCTATGCGGGCGCTAAGCGTTCCCAGCTGCGCTCGAAGTTCGCTTCGGACGACAAGCGCCCCGCTAGCCAGCCACGTTTCGGACGAATAGCGACGGACCCAACCCCGCGCTCGCAAGACCACGGCCACACCTGCTCCGGCGAGCGCCCCGACCAGTGCGTTGGCGCTGTCCGTGATCGTGTCGTGGCACGCCGAGGCAAGCGGCCGCCCGCCGTCAATCGCGACTGCGAGCAGCCGCTCAGACAGAGGGCGGCCTGACGGCGCTCGGACCTCGGATTTCCGGGGTCCGAGTGAAGCTCAGCTGCCGGCGATCCCGCCCGGCGGCTTCGAGGGGCCGCCACCGCTCCTGTGCTCCTGGCGGAGCGGCGGGGACTGGCCGGCGGGCGGCGCCGGGCCGCGCGGGGCCACCTCGTCCGCGACCTCCTGGGCCGGTCCGCTCGAGGACTCGATCACGAAGCGGTAGACCGCCGCAGCGGCGACGCCACCCACCAGGGGGGCGAGCACGTACAGCCAGGCGTCGGCGAAGTCGTTGCCGACCAGTGCCGGGCCGAACCAGCGCGCCGGGTTGAAGGAGGCCCCGGTGAGCGGGGCGAACACCATCACCAGGAAGCCGAGCGCGGCGCCGATCGTGAGCGGCGCCCACTTGCGCGTCTCCGGGTTGAGCGCCAGGGTGAGCACGACGAGCACCAGCACGAAGGCGCCGATGCCCTCGATCGCGGCGCCCTGGGCGCTGCTGCCGACGAGGTCGCTGAGGGCCGGTAGGCCGTAGTCGGAGGCGCGGCCCTCGTCGAGCAGCAGCCACTTGGTCATCAGCGCGCCGAGCACACCGCCCGAGAGCTGGGCGAGCATGTAGACGAGGCCATCGACCGGGTCGATCCGGCGCAGGGCTATGAACGCCGCGGTGACCGCGGGGTTGAAGTGGCCGCCGCTGGCGACGCCGACGCTCGCGATCAGCGCGAACAGGGCGAAGGCGTGGGTGAGGCCGACCACAGCAAAGTCGGATCCGAACTGGGCGTTCTGGCCGGCGGCCACGTAGAGGACGACGACGCTGGTGATGAAGAAGACCAGCAGCAACGTCCCCAGCAGCTCGGCGATATAGGAAGCGAAACCTCGATCTTGCACTGTGAAGCGACCTCCTGGTAGCTATGTGGGTTGCCTGCGGGTGCTCGGCGCGCGCCAGTCTAACGGGATTCGGCGCGCCCCTGCGGCGGTCCCCCGCCCCGCGTGCATTAGCCTGGCCGGCGCAGATGGGACCGTTCGTCACGATGATGGCGGCAGGACTCGCCGTGCTGGCGCTGGTCGCCTGCGGTGACGATGAGGGCGCAGAACTGGACGCGCCACCCGGCGCGACCATCGTGCTCGACTTCCAGCCGAACGCCGTACACGCCCCGCTCTATGCCGCGGAGGCCGAGGGCCTGTTCGCCGAGCAGGGGGTCGAGGTCGAGATCCGCGAGCCCGGCAGCACGGCCGACGGGGCCAAGCTGCTCGAGGCCGGCCGCGCCGACCTCGCCGTGCTCGACGTCAACGACGTCGGGATCGTGCGCGAGCGCGGCCTCGACGTCGTCGCGGTCGCGGCCCTGATCCAGCGGCCGCTGGCCTCGGTGATCACCTCCGACCCCAGCGCGATCCCGACTCCGGCGGACCTAGCGGGCGCGGAGGTGGGCGTCACCGGAGTCCGCTCCGACGACGCCGTGCTCGACACCGTGCTCGAGGCCGGCGAGCTCGGTCCTGGCTCGGTGGACCGCGTCACGATCGGCTTCGCCGCCGTCCCCGCGCTGGCCTCGGGCCGCGTCGACGCGGCCACCGCCTTCTGGAACGCCGAGGGCGTCGAGCTGCGCCGCCGGGGCGTGCCGATCGGTGAGTTCCGCGTCGATGAGCTCGGTGCGCCTCGCTATCCGGAGCTGGTGCTGGTCGCCCGCGGCGACCGCATGCCCGACGAGCCCGAGGTCGTCTGCCCGGTGCTCGAGGGCGTCGCACGCAGCTTCGACGCCATGGAGAGGGACTCCGAGGCGACGCTCAAGGCGATGATCGGCGAGCTCGAGGCGAGCGATCCCGGTTCCCTGCGGGCCCAGTTCGCCGAACTGATCGCCGCCGACGCCTTCTCGCCCGTCGAGAACGGGCGCGCCGACCCGGCGCTGCGGGCGGAGACGATCCCGCAGTGGCAGCGGTGGGCGACGAAGCGGGGCGTGCTCGAAGCCGGCGCAGCCGCGCAGGCCGAGGTCAGCGACGGGTTCGCCCCGGACCAGATCCGGGAGTGCGCGCTGCGGGGCTAGTCTTCCAGCGCGCGCTCGGCCAGCTCGGGCAGCTCGCGCACCATCCGCGAGCGGGGCACGGCGTAGGCTAGGCCGGCCCCGTCGGCGCGGCGCTTGGTCTCGACGTCGGTGTGCTGGTAGAAGCCGATCACCGGCCGACCGGCGCCCGCCAGCTCCTCCGGGGGGACGGCGTCGAGGTCGGCGACGACGAGGTCGATGTCCTCGAGGGCGGCGGGATCGATCGAGCCCACCTGGTCGACCTCGTGCCCTGACGCCCGCAGCGAGGTCGAGACGCGGCTGCCCAGCATCAGGTCGGGCACGACGGCGAGCACGCGGGCCATCGCTCAGGCTCCGCGCATCAGAGACTGCGGCGCTGGCGAAACTCGCGGCGGACGCTCTCGGGTCGGCCCCACATCTGCACGACCTCCGCCCGGCCCTCGCGCGCGTCGCGCACCCGGAACTCGCCCGCGATGCTCTCGCGGTCGAGGCGCACGAGCACGCCGCGAACGGTCTCGGGAGCCGCCGCTTTGCCGAACCCCTGAGCGATGTTGAGCCTCCAGTCCCAGTCCGCCCGCGAGTAGGGCATCGCGTTGACCTGGGAGAGCATCACCGCGGCGTCGACGAAGCGGCTGCGGTCGGTGATGCTAAGGTCCAGTTCCAGGTCAGTCCAGCCCTCGGGAAGAGAGTCGACGATCCTGTCGAAACTGTCAGCCAGGGGAATCATGCTGCAAAGCATAATGGCCGACAACGAACGCATGAGGACATGGGCGGCAAGTCGATGATGCGCAAGGCGTTCGCCCTTGTCCCCTCGGCTGTGGCGCGGCGACCGCGGCTCGCCCTGGCGGCGATTGCCGCGCTTGCCGCCGCCGCCGTGTTCGCTTATGGGTATCTTGGTGCTGAAAATCCCGCTCTGCTGCATATTGCATTATTCGAGTTGCTCCTGCTTGCGGGGTTGATCGCCACGATCGTGGTGGCGGCGGGGATGGGCTGGGGCCAGGCGTTCGAGCTCCGCCGGCTCGTCGCGACGGACCCGCTGACGGGCCTGGCCAACCATCGCGGCTATCACGAGGCCCTGCGAGTGGAGCTGGACCGGGCCTCGCACGAGGGAACCGAGCTCTCGCTCGTCATTATCGACCTCGACGACTTCAAGGTGGTCAACGACGAGCACGGCCATCCCTACGGTGACGAGGTCCTGCGCGGGATCGGGGAACGCCTGCGATCGGCCGTGCGAGACAGCGACATCGCGGCACGGATCGGGGGCGAGGAGTTCGGCCTGGTGCTGCCGCGCACCGGCTCCGAGGCCGCCTACGAGGTGGCCGAGCGCGCTCGCGCCGCCATCGCCCGGCTGCCGGTGCCTCGATCCGAGCTCTCCTCTTCGGCCGGCATCGCGACCTATCCGGCGGATGCCGAGGACGCAGATAACCTGGTGCACCACGCCGACGGGGCGCTGTACTGGGCCAAGAACTCCGGCAAGCGGCGGACGCGGCGCTTCGATCCCGAGCTGGTCGATCAAGTACCCGCCACTCGTTATCGAGAGGAGGTCGAAAGGCTGCTGCGCGAGCCGGGGGCACTGGAGTCCGCGTTCCAGCCCGTGGTCTCGCTCTCGACCGGGCGCGTGGTCGGCTACGAGGCGCTCGCGCGCTTCCCCGGCGCGCGGCCGCCGGCCGCCTGGTTCGCCTTGGCGCACGCGTGCGGCAGCGGCCGGGAGCTCGAGGCCGCGGCGATCCGAGCGGCGCTCGAGCCGCTCGGGAGGCCGCCGGGGACGCATCTGGCCCTCAACGTCAGCCCGTCGGTGCTGATCTCGACCGAGTTGCGGGAGGCGCTGCCCCGCGACCTCGCGGAGGTCGTGATCGAGGTGACCGAGCACGAGGCGATTACCGAGGACGCGGAGGTCGCCGGTGCCCTCGAAGACCTGCGCGAGCGCGGCGCGCGGATCGCGATCGACGACGCCGGCGCGGGCTACTCAGGCCTGAAGCAGCTGGTCCAGGTGCAGCCCTGCATCGTCAAGATCGACCGCAAGCTGACCGAGAGGGTCCACGCCGATCCTGCCAGGATGGCGCTGATCGAGTCGTTCGTCCGCTTCGCGCGCCGCACGGGCTCCGTCGTCTGCGCCGAGGGGATCGAGACGCTCGAGGAGCTGGCCGCGCTGGCCGAGCTCGACGTCGCGTGGGGGCAGGGCTTCGCGCTGGGGCCGCCCGCCGCCCCCTGGAGCGCCGTGGCGCCGACCGCCACCAGCATCTGCCGCGCCGGGCTCTCCAACGCGATGCGGGCGCCCGCCGGGTCGGCCGACGGGATCGTCGCCGGCGACCGTGGCCTCGATCGGCTGAGCGCCCGCATCGGCGACGCGCGCACCCGCAGGGACCTCTACGACTTGCTGCCGCTGCTCGCCACAGAGCTGGGCGCCGACGAGGTCGGTCTCTCCCGATGGCATCGGGACGAAGAATCCGTGCTGGTGACCCTGGCCGAGACGGTCGCTGAGGAGCGCGAATATTTCGTCCTCTCCGAGTTCCCAGTGACCGAGCGCGTGTTGAGGAGCCGGTGCGCGGCGCAGGTGCTGGTCGGCGACCCGGGCGCAGACCCGAGCGAGACCGAGCTGCTGCTCGATTACGGCTGCGGCTCGCTCCTGATCGTGCCCCTCGTCCATGCCGGTGAGAGCGTCGGCGTGATCGAGGTCTACTTGCGCGATGAGCGTCCCTTCGCCCGCGTGGAGATCAGCCGCGCGCGCATCATCGCCAACCAGTTCGCCGCGCTGTTTCCCGCGCTGTTCGGAGCCGAGGGATCGCGGTCGGGCGTGACGTGATCCGGCCGCCGGCGCCCGGCCATCTCGTGATCCGGGAGCGAACGGCCCGTCAGCCGCGCTCGGCGCCGGCGGCCAGCGCCTGGGCCAGCCGCGCGCGCCGACGGCGGCTGCGCATCGCGACCGCGATCAGGCCATTGCGCGGGGCAAACGCCAGGGCGAGCACGAAGCAGGCGCTCGCGACCAGGCCCATCGCCCCCGCGATCGAGGCATCCAGGGCGGCCGCTGATGAGTGCCCCACCACGGCGGCGATCCAGCCGATCGCGACCGCGAGGCCGACCATCAGCACCAGCCGATCGCTGAGCAGGTAGGCAGTCGCCGCCGGCACGATCAGCATCGTCACGACCAGGATCGCGCCCACCGACTCGAACGCCGTCACCGCCGTCACCGCGACCGCGATCAGCAGCAGGCGCGAGACGAGCCCCGGTGAGAAGCCGGTGGTCTGGGCGAACCCCTGGTCGAAGCTGGTCAGCTTCAACTCCTTCCAGAGCAGGACCAGCAGCAACAGGTTCCCCAGCGAGACCAAACTCAGCAGCACGACCGCTCGCGGCAACTCCGAGCCCAGCAGCTCCACCGTCCGGAACGGCGTGAAGGCGATCTCCCCGTAGATGGTCGCGTCGAGGTCCAGGTGCACGCCCTTGGCGAACGAGGTCACCCCGAGCACTCCCAGCGCGAACAGCGCCGGAAATGCCAGTCCGATTGCGGCGTCCACCTTGACCAGGCCGGTCGCGCGCAGCGCATCGATCAGCAGCACGCAGATGACCGCGAACACGGCCGCTCCCGCGATCACCGGGAGCGGCGCCCGCGAGCCGACGAGAAGGAAGACGGCGACGATGCCCGGAAGCACCGCGTGCGAGACGGCGTCGGAGAGCAGCGCCGCACGCCGCAGCACCAGCAGGGGCCCCAGCAGCCCGCAGGCGGTGGCGACCATGCCCGCCGTGAGAACGATGGCCAGGTCGTCGCTCATTGGGTGGGCTCCGAGGCGGCGAGCGCACGCAGCCGCTCGACGGCCGCGTCGCCGAGGCCGCCCCGCAGGTCGGAGGGATCGGGCTCGCGGGCGTCGGGCAATTCCAGCTTCCAGCCGTACTCGAGCCAGGCGTGCCATAGGTCCCGGCGCTCGAGCACGGCGTGGGCGGCGGCTGCACCCGCTTCGGAGAGCAGGATCCTGTCGCCGTCGCGCTCCAGGATCCCTGCGCGATCGAGGTCGCGCAGCGCGCGACGAAGGGCCCGGCGCGGTCGTCCGCTGGCGAGCATGAGCTCGGTGGATGTGGGCGGCGGCCCGGCGTGCAGAGCGGTCTCGACGTCCACCAGTACGCCCTCGGTCACCGCGCGCCGTCGATCCCTGATCAGCCTGCGGGCGTTCCAGGCGACACCGCGGCGAGGGGCGAACAGCAGCGCACACACCGCGGCCCCGGACCCGACCAGCACGACCACCGGGCCTGTGGGCAGCGCCGCGGACTCCGAGATCAATGCTCCGCTGCCGCCGACGACCGCGCCCGTGGCTCCGGCGGCGACGAGCATCGTGGGCAGGCGGTCGCAGAACTGCCGCGCCGTCACCGCCGGCACGATCAGCATCGCCACCATCAGGATCGCGCCGACGGTGCGTACGCCGACGATCACCGCGACCACCAGCGCGGCCATCGTGATCAGCTCCAGCGCCCTCACGGGCAGCCCGATGGATCCCGCGAACTCGGCGTCGAACAGTGTCGCTCGCAGCGGCCGCAGCAGGGCGGCGACGATCGCGAGCGAGGCCAGGCAGAGCGCCGCCATCGCCACCAGGTCGCCCTCCAGCAGGCCCGCGGCCTGGCCGAACAGGTACTGGTCGAGGCCCGCTTGGTTCGCGTTGTTGAAGTTGGCGACATAGGTCAGCAGGACGATGCCGAGCGAGAAGAACGCCGAGAGGACGACGCCGATCGCGGCGTCCGGGCGCAGGCGTCCCGTTCGCTCGATCCCGACGATCAGGAGCGCGGCGGCGACACCCGCGAGCGCCGCGCCCACCGCCAGCGTCGATGCGTCCTTGGCGCCGCTCGCGATGAAGGCGATCACGACCCCGGGCAGGGTCGCGTGTGCGATCGCGTCACCCACCAGGCTGCGCTCACGCAGGACAGCGAAGCTGCCGAGCACCCCGGCCGTGATCCCGATCGTCACCGAGCCGATCAAGACCACCGCGTTCGTGTAGCTGAGCGGCAGCAGCTCGATCAGCCAATCCACGCTGCGGCCTCCTCGCCCATACCCTCCGCGATCCCGGCGTAGGCCTGGCGGAGCTTCGCGACCGCCAGCGACTCGGCGACGGGCCCGCAGCTGACGGCTCGCACGTTCAGCAGCAGCGCCCAGTCGAAGCGCGCCCGGACGATCCCGATGTCGTGATGCACGACCACTATCGACCCCCCCTGCTCACAGAGCTCGCGCAGAAGGTCGAGCAGGGCCGACTCGCTGCGGGCATCTACGCCCGCGAACGGCTCGTCGAGCAGCATCACCGGGGCCCGCTGCGCCAGCGCCCGGGCGATGAAGACCCGCTGTCGCTGCCCGCCGGAGAGGCGCCCGATCTGCCGCCCCGCGAAGGGCGCCATCCCAACGCGCTCGAGGCACTCGCCCACGATCTCCCTGTCGGGCGGCCTCAGTCGTCGCACCCACCCGGCGGAGCGGTAGCGACCCATCTCCACCACCTCGCGAACGGTGATCGGGAAGTCCCAGTCGACGGCGTCACGCTGCGGCACGTAGGAGACCCGGTCCAGCGCCGCGCTCGCGGGCTGCCCCTCGATCAGGGCCTGGCCCGCGTCCACCGGCAGCAGCCCGACCGCCGCCTTCAACAGCGTCGACTTGCCCGCCCCGTTGGGGCCGACGATCGCCGAGAGGGCGCCGCGCGGGAAGCTCGCGTCGACGTCCCAGAGCGCGGGACGGGAGCCGTAGGAGACCGTCAGGCGTCGAACCTCGAGCGCGGATGAGGGGCCCGCAGCGCTCATCGCAGGCCGTCCACCAGCGCCGCCACGTTGGCCCTGACCATCCCGACGTAGGTTCCCTCGGGCGTGCCCGCGGGGCCGGCGGCGTCCGAGAAGAGCTCGCCGCCGATCACGGCCTGCTGCCCGCTCCGCTCGGCGGCGGCCAGCACGGCCTCGACCGTTTGCGGGGGAACGCTCGACTCGATGAACACGGCCTTCACCCCCCGATCCGCGACCAGCCCGGCGACGCGCTCGATGTCGGCGGTCGTCGCCTCCGCGGCGGTCGAGATGCCCTGGATCGCCGCCACGTCCAAGTCGTAGGCGCGGCCGAGATAGCGGAAGGCGTCGTGCGAGGTGACCAGCACCCGGCGCTCGCGAGGGATCTCGGCCAGCTGCTCGCGAACCTCCGCGTCAAGCCCGTCGAGCTCGGCCAGGTACCGCTCGGCGTTCGCCTCGTAGGTGGGGGCGCCGCCAGGGTCGAGGGCGATCAGCTCGTCGCGGACCGTGGCTGCGGCCCGCTTCCACAAGGAGACGTCGAACCAGACGTGCGGATCGAACTCCTCCTCGGCGGGAGCCCCTGAGGGGGCGGGCAGCAGCTCGCTCTCGGGGATGTCGCGCGTGACCGGGACGGCCGGCTTCGACTCGCCGATCTCCTCCAGCACGTCCTCCATCTTCGCCTCCAGCAGCAGCCCGCCGTAGAGGATCAGGTCCGCGTCACTGAGCGTGTCCACGTCTCCGGCGGATGCCTTGAACAGGTGGGGATCGACGCCCGGGCCCATCAACCCCACGACCTCGACACGATCGCCCCCGATCACCTCGGCCAGGTCGGTGATGAAGTTGGTCGTCGTCGCGACGCGCAACTCGGCATCGCCCTCGAAGCCCCCGGACCTCTGCTCTCCGGCGAAGCCGCAGCCGGCCAGTGCCACGGCGCAGATGGCGGCGACCGTCACGAGAGCCGCCCCCCTCATCGCACCGCCACCCGCATCGCCTCGGTCAGGGCGCCGCCGAGCGTCCGCTCACCGGCCTCGAAACGGACCGACAGCGGACCATCGAACGGCTGGCGACCGGTGACCTCAAGCTCGTCTCCCGGTCTCACCCCGAGCTCACCCAGGTAGCGCAGCATCTCCGAGTCGGAATCGGAGATGCGGACGAAGGTCCCGCGCTGGCCGGGAACCATCTCGCTGAGCCGCATCGTCCTGCCCTCTTCGATCTCGAGGTCCGCGCTCGGGATCGGGTCGCCGTGCGGGTCATGGGTTGGGTGCCCGAGGTGACGGGCGATCAGGTCCTCGAGCTCTTCGGAGATGACGTGCTCGAGCACCTCCGCCTCGCGGTGGACCCGGTCCCAGGGCATCCCCAGATAGGCGAGGAAGCTCTCGATCAGACGGTGGTGCCGCATCACCTCGAGCGCCGCCCGCCTGCCGTCGGCGGTCAGCACGACTCCCCGGTAGGGCTTGTAGGCGACGAGCCCGCGCTCGCCCAGCCCCTTCGCCATCGCCGAGCCGGTCGCCGCGGAGACCCGGAGCCGCTCCGAGAGCGCCGTTGTGGAAACCGGGCCGCCATCGCGAAGCTCGAGAGCGTAGACGGCCTTGAGGGCGTCCTCCGTCGCCGCCGTCAACTCCGCCTTCGCCTGCTTGTTCCTTCTCCTCGTTGAAGCCAAGCTCCCCACCCTTCTCGCCAGGGCCTGAATCCGAGTTCACTTAATCCACAAGATGAATTTTGACAGTAGCAAACTTCTGCGCATGCTCCTAGAATCGGTGTCGATGGCCGACCCGGCGCCCGCAGTCGAGCTAGACGCCCAGTACCGCGCGATGCGCGAGGAGGCGGGCCTGGTCGAGCGTCCGCAGATCGCCGCGATCGCCGTCAGCGGCCCGGACGCGGCCGAGTTCCTGCAGGGGCAACTGACCAACGACGTCGAGGCCCTCGAGACCGGCGGCGGCTGCTACGCGGCGCTGCTCGACCGCAAGGGGCACGTGCAGGCCGACATGCGGGTCCTTCGCACCGGCTCCGGCGAGTTGCTGCTGCTGACCGAGGCCGAGGCCGCGCCCGGCCTGGTGGGCCGCCTGGGCACCTACAAGGTGGGGCGCGAGGTCGAGATCGCCGACCGCGGCGGCGAGCTCAGCGCGGTCTCGCTGCTCGGCCCCCGCTCGGCCCAGCTGGCGGGCGCCGAAGGCCTCGGCCCCGAGCACGCCCACCGCGAGGTCTCGCCCGGCGCGGTGCCGGCGCGCGCGGTCGCGACCGACCTCGGCGTCGACCTGCTGCTCGAGCCCGGCCTCGTATCCGAGCTGCAGCGAGCGCTGCTCGCGGCGGGCGCGGAGCTGGCCGGCGCCGACGCCGCCGAGATCCTGCGCATCGAGATGGGCCGCCCGCGCTTCGGCCGCGAGCTCGGCCCCGCGACGATGCCCGCCGAGGCCGGCATCGTCGAGCGCGCCATCGACTTCGAGAAGGGCTGCTACATCGGCCAGGAGCCGGTTGCCAGGCTGCACTACAGGGGGCGACCCAATCGCACGCTGCGCGGACTGCGGCTGGCCGGGCCCGCCGAGCCCGGCGCCGCGATCAGCTCCGCCGAGAAGCGGCTGGGCGAGGTCGGCAGCGCCTGCATATCCCCCGCGCTCGGCCCGATCGCGCTCGCGATCGTGCGCCGCGAGGCGGAGCCCGGCGACACGGTCTCGGTCGCCGGCGGCGGCGAGGCCGAGGTCGTCGAGCTGCCCTTTCGCGGGCAGCCAGACGCATAGAGGGCTGATGGGTGTTCCCGACGCCCGCGGATGACGCCTGGATAGCTTCGCCTGACACACCCGGCGGGCTCGCCCGTACTGACCGGTACGGGCTTCGCCCGCCGTGCGCGTCGGCCTCGCTCCCAGGCGCCCCCGCGCACGCCGCTGAACCCCATCAACCCTCTCGGCGACCGCCCCCTCCAGCGGTCGGCCGCCCCTTGGGTTAGATTCCCCCGGCTATGAGGAGGGGCAGAGCGCTGATTGCGGTCTCGGTCACCCTCGCGGCGGTGGGCCTGACCGCCTGCGGCGGCGAAGACTTCGAGAACGAGCCCAGGCCCCCGATCACGCTCGAGGTCAGCATCCAGGTCTCGAACGACGACCTCACAGTCTCCCCGGCCGAGTTCGGCGCCGGGATCGCCAACTTCACCGTCGTCAACCTCGGCGCCGCCCCGACGAGCGTCGAGGTGGACGGCCCCACCGCCGGCGAGACGCCGGAGATCGCGCCGGGGACGAGCGGCGTGCTGAAGATGGAAATGGAGCCCGGCGACTACGAGGCGATCGCGCTCGACATCGACGAGCCCTTCGCCTTCGAGGTCGGCCCGGCGGGCGAGTCGGCCAGCAACGACCTGCTGCTGCCCTAGCTTCCGCCGGTCCGAGCGCGCGAGCGCAGCGCCAGCTCCAGCTCGAAGCGGGCATCCGGATCGTCGAGCTGGTCCCCGAGCAGCTCGCGCAGCTGGGCCAGGCGGTAGCGGGCGGTCTGGGGGTGGACGTGCAGCGCCCGGGCCATGGCCGCGGCGTTTCCGCGCTCGGACAGGTAGGCCAGCGCGGTCCGCTCCAGCCGCTCGCGCGCCTTCGGGGTGAGAGCGGCGAAAGAGGCCAGCCGGCGCCCCTCGATCTGGGAGACGAGCGGCCGCGCCTGCATCAGCACCAGCTCACCGAGGTGCGCCTCGGCCCGGACCAGTCCCTCGGCCGGGAGCTGGCCCGACTCCAGCGCGCGCAGGGCCACCAGCGCCATCGCCCACGAGCTTCGAGCCTCGGCGGGTGGCCCACCGGGGCCGATCGCCCCGGGAACCCGGACCAGCGCGCGCTGCAGCTCGGCGGGCCGCCCTGGTCCCTCGGGGTCGGGCACCAACGCGCAGCCCGCGCCCTCGAACGGCGCCGTCAGCACGTCGGCGGGAAGGCGGGAGGCGAGGGCCTGCAGCTCGTGCTGAGGACAGGCCAGCGCGGCGAGGCTCCGCGGCGGGGACCAGTCTGCGAGCCTGGCGCTGGCGCGGATGTCGGGCTCCTCCGCGGGGGGGTCGCGCAGGATCAGCAGCGCCAGCTCGCGGCGGCGGCGCTGGCGGGCACTCTCGCGCCGGGTTCGCGCCTCGTCGTAGCCCTCGACGGAGTCGGCCGAGAGCTCGTCTATGTAGGCGAAGATCGACTCGGCCAGCACGCTCAGCTCGGCCGGCCCAGCCCCCGCGGCCTGGGCGGCGGCGGCGACCCGCCGCCAGGCGACGCGCGCCCCGATCCGGTAGGCCGAGAGCAGCGAATCGAGCGTGCGGCCCTGGTTCAGCTCGCCGCGCCCCAGCTGCAGGTAGACGTCGCGGCCGGCCTCGCGGCCGGCGTCGGGGTTGCGGATCAGCTCCAGGAACTGGCGCAAGGCCTCACCCACGCCGACCCGCAGCCCGCGGCCGAAGGCCCCCTCGAGCGGCCGCTCGTACTCGGGGACCTCGCGCCCGACCGTGGCCACTATCTCGGCGCTGATCGCCGGCAGCTCCGGCTCGATCGCGTCGGCGAGCCGTAGGGGCACCTGGCGCCAGGGATCGCTGTCGATCGGGGCGGCGTCTACTCGCTCTTTTGTCACTTGATTAATAAAAACTGCCGAAAATACTTGGCCTGTACGCTAAATCATTCTCACCCCGCACGCGTAGATTGACCGCCGGTGGGACATGAGCTCGAAATGACCAGGGCCGAGAAGTCCTTCAACCTGGCGGGCGTGATCATCCCCTTCCTCGGGGTGATCGCCGCCGTGGTCATGCTCTGGGACCAGTTCGTGAGCTGGCGCGACCTCGCGATCATGGCCGTGATGTACGTGATCACCGCAGGCGGCATCACCATCGGCTTCCACCGGCTGCTGACCCACCGCTCCTTCAGCACACCAAAGTGGCTCGAGTACGGCTTCGCGACCTTGGGCTCGATGGCGGTGCAGGGGCCGGTGATCGCCTGGGTCGCCGACCACCGCAAGCACCATGCGCACTCAGATCAGGAGGGCGACCCCCACAGCCCCCACACCGGCCACGGTGACGGCGTCGCCGGCGTCCTGCGCGGGCTCTACTACGCGCACGTCGGCTGGCTCTGGGACGACTGGGGTCGCGCCGACTGGCGCAAGTACGCCCCCGAGCTCTGCGAGGACCGGGGCTACGTCGCGATGAGCCGCGTCTACGTGCCCTTCGTGCTGCTCACCTTCGGGCTGCCGGCGCTGATCGGCTACCTGCTGACCGGGACGGCGATGGGGGCGCTGACCGGGTTCATCTGGGGCGGCCTCGTCCGCATCTTCTTCGTCCACCACGTGACCTGGTCGATCAACTCCGTCTGCCACTTCACCGGCAGGCGCCGCTTCGAGACCGACGACGAGTCCACCAACGTCTTCTGGCTGGCGCTGCCCTCGCTGGGCGAGGCCTGGCACCACAACCACCACGCCTTCCCCCGCTCGGCCGTCCACGGCCTCGGCCGCTGGGAGCTGGACCCCTCGGCCTGGGTGATCTCGGGGCTGGAGCGGGTCGGGCTGGCACGCAACGTCGTCCGCATCGCCCCCGAGCGCCAGGCCGCCCGCCTGGTGGACGGCGGGGACGCCGCGGCTCACCGCCAGGCGACGAAAACCGTCAACGGGAACGGCGCCGCGCCCGCGGACGACGGTGTCCCCGCGGCGGCCGCCCCCGAGCGCGTCGGCTGAGCCGCCGCGCCGGATTACTCCGGCTCGGCGGACTCCACCAGCGACTCGACCCGCTCGAGGCGGGCGCGGACTCCCTCGACCATCTCGTCCAGCGTCGCCCGGGCCTTGTCGGAGCTGGTCTTGATGCCGGTCAGCGTCGAGCGGATCGCCTGCGCCTGCTTGAGGCAGAAGACGGCCTCCTCGGCGGCGTCGCGCACCGCCACGGGGTCGACGGTGAGGTCGCGATCGCGGACCATCGCGACACGCGCCGCCGCGAGGCGATAGGCGACCTCGAGGGCGAGACCCTCGGGCTCGTCGCGGTCCACGGCGACGATCAGCTTGTTGCCCTCGTACTCCGTCAGCGTCTCGCGGCCCGAGGGGACGCGCTCCTCGCCCGCGACCACCAGCACCCCGAATGATGCGGCGCGCGCCGCCATCGCCTCGTTCAGCTCGCGCCAGGCGTCGTTCTTGGACAGCTTATTGTCCTTGGCCTCGAAGACGATGCGCCCCGACGCCGGTCCCGAGGCGGCACCGAGCTCGACCAGCGTGTCGCCCTTCTTGCCGCCGCCCTCGGCGCCCTCGGCGCCCGTATGCGAGGAGGAATCCCCGCGCGTCGCCGCGATCCGCTCCAGGGCGCCGTCCACGCGCTCCTCGAAGGACCGCCCCTTGCGGGTGCCCGCGTGCTCGGCCGCCTCCAGCGCCTCGCGCCCCTGCTCCAGCCCCGTCAGCTCCGCGGCCTGGGAGAGCAGCCTGTCGAGCTTCTCCTCCAGCTTCTGGTCGCGCGCGTCCTGGTCGTCCTTGCGCTCGCGCGCCCAGTTGCGGAGCGTCGCCAGCATCGGCGCCAGCGGGTTGCGATCGTCCTCGGCCGCCAGCCTGCGCATGAACTCCTCGTCGCGCTCCTCCAGCATCCGCTTGATCTGGGCGTGAACGGCGCCCTCGCGGTCCTCTCCGAAGACGGCCGCGATCTGCTCGGCCAGTTCCCCGCTGTGGGCGTCCAGGGCCGAGCCGAGGGCGCCGGGGGCCTCCTCGCTGCCGAGCGCGCGCTGCAGGTTCTCCTCGATGCGCTGCACCGCCTCCTCGTTCTTGCGCTCCATCGACTCCCGGTGGGCGTTGGTCAGTTGCTCGAACTCACGGCGCACGTAGTCCACCTCGACCGCGCTGTCCTCGCGGTCGAGCACGCGGGCGCCGATCTCGATCGCCCGCCCGACCGTGGCCCCGGGCTCCTCCCCGGCCTCGGCGCGCTCGCGCACCACCCGCGCGGTGCCCGAATCGGCGATCTCCAGCCGCTCGATCACGATCCGGTCCTCTACGAGACGCACGGATGCGTCCCCTGCGGCGTCGGGCTCGAGCGGGAGCTGTGGTTTCTCGGAGGCTTCCATCGGACCTGCGAAGGTAGTCGCAGGCCGAGACGGAAAGCTGACGTCAGGCGGCCGGGCGCCCCGTCCCGCGCGGACGTGACTGCGCGGCGCCGGGGGCGTCGACGGCGACCAGCAGTCCGAAGATGGTGTGCACCATCAGGCTCAGCCGGTGAAAGCCCGAGCCCTCGAGCGAGGGCCGCTTGGAGACGACGCTGTGGAGGGGCGGCGCCTGCGCCGCCGGATGTCGTGTCTGCTCGGGGGATTCCACCGTCGCTCCGGGTAGTGATCGTGCGCAGCGCCCCGCGGCTTGAAAGCTCGGCCCGAGGTTGGGCGAAACGTCGCGGGCGGCCCCCTGCGACGCGCTCGCAGTACGATGCGCTCGCCCGCAACTGACCTTCGGAGGGATTGACTTGGCAGTAGAGATCGCAGACGTATCCAAGCTGGACGTGCAACCCGGGGAGCTGCCCGAGAAGATGGCGGCCTGGGTGATCAGGCAGGAACGAGAGGGGGAGCCCAAGGACGCCATGCAGGTCGAGGAGATCGACGTGCCGCAGCCAGGCGCCTTCGAGGTGATCGTCCGGGTGATGGCGGCGGGGGTCAACTTCAACAACGTCTGGGCCTCCCTCGGCAAGCCGGTCTCGGTCTTCAGCTACGGCGACCACCCCGAGCACGGGCACCACATCCCCGGCTCCGACGCCTCCGGCGTCGTTTGGAAGGTCGGCGAGGGCGTGACCAGGTGGAAGCCCGGCGACGAGGTCGTGGTCCACTGCAACCAGGCCTCCTACGAGGACGTCGAGGTCCACGGCCTTGACCCGATGGCCGCCCCGTCGCAGGAGATCTGGGGCTACGAGACCACCTGGGGATCGTTCGCCCAGTTCACGAAGGTCCAGGCCCAGCAGCTGCTGCCGAAGCCCGCGAACCTCTCCTGGGCCGAGTCGAGCGCATACGGGCTCACCTACTTCACCGCCTACCGGATGCTGATGGACCAGTGCAGGCTGCAGGCGGGCCACAACGTGCTGATCTGGGGCGCGGCCGGCGGCCTCGGGGTGTTCGCCGTCCAGCTCTGCAAGGCCGCGGGCGCCAACGCCGTGGGCGTCGTCAGCTCGGCCGAGAAGGGCGAGCTGGTGAAGCAGCTCGGCGCCGTCGACTACATCGACCGCAACGAGTTCGCGGGGATGATGCGCAAGGGAGGCGAGACTCCCGACGAGGAGAAGGCGCGCTTCAAGGTCAGCCGCGACTTCGCCAAGTCGGTGAAGGGGATTCTCGGCGACGCCCCCGACATCGTCTTCGAGCATGTCGGCCAGGCGACCTTCCCGACCTCGGTCTTCTGCGTGAAGCCGTTCGGCAAGGTCGTGATCTGCGGCGCCACCTCGGGGTACACGCTCGATTTCGACGTGCGCTACCTGTGGATGAAGCAGAAGCAGATCATCGGCTCGCACTTCGCCAACGCCTATGAGTGCATGCGGGCCAACCAGCTCATGGCCGAGGGCAAGATCCAGCCCGTGCTGTGGCAGGTGATGGGCTTCGACGGCGTCGCCGAGGCGCACCAGCTCCTGCACGAGAACAAGCACCTGGGCAAGATCTCGATCCTCGTCGGCGCCGCCTCCGAGGGCGAGGGCAGGCGGGAGGACGGACCGGGAGCGATCCGCGCGGAGGTGGGGGCATGACGGTGACCGCGCATTGCCCTGCAGGGAGATGGGCGTGAGCGCCCCCGGACGGCGGAGCCGGAGGAGGCGCGACTGATCATGGAGGTCTGCTACATCGACTGGCACGTCCACCCCTTCCGGGCCGAGCGCTGGTTCGAGGCCTGGGAGCCGGGCGCGGCGCGCGCGATGGCCTTCGGCGCCAAGTCGTGGTCGCTGACGCGCTCGACCGACGACCCGCTGCTGTTCAGGCAGGCCTCGGCCTGGGACGACCGCTCCGACTTCGACCGCTACTGGTACTCGGACGAGGTCTCCGCGATCCGCGAGCAGGCGCTCAACTACTACAACAAGCCGCTGCTGCCGAGCTGGCACTCGCTCGTCGCCGGCGAGTGAACGCGGCCCCCCCGGGGGCCGCGGGTCCCGCGGCGCCGCGCCTGTGCGACTTCGGCGCCCGCGGCGTGTTCATGGTGTGCCCATGACCCGCGCAAGACCGACGCTCGCCGCCGTCCTGGCGCTGGCCGCGCTCGCGGCTCTCGCCCCCGCCGCCGAGGCGAAGGTCTCGATCGGCTACGCGAAGGGGGTGCTGACCGTGCAGGGCGGCGACTCCCGTGAGCGAGTCGAGGTCCGCTGCGGCGCCGATGAGAACGTCCGCGTCAACGGCAGGAGCCCCGCGGGCGGGCCGGTGGCCTGCACCCAGGTGGCCGAGGTGAACGCCTCGATGGGAGGCGGCGACGACGTGGTCGACTTCTCGGCGGTGCGCTCGCAGTTCGGGCGGGCGAAGTTCGGGGGCTTCGGCGTCGGCACCGGGGTCGCCGGGGTGCTCGGCGACGGCGACGATCGCTACATCCCGAGCTCCGTCGCCTTCAACCTCGTCGAGGGCGAGGCCGGCGCCGACGAGATCAAAGGAGGCGGCGCCCGCGACGTGATCAGCGGCGGCCGCGGCGACGACGTGCTCTCCGGCCGCGCCGGCCGCGACACGATCCGCGGCAACGCCGGGGACGACCGCGCTTCGGGCGGCGCCGGCGCGGACATCCTCGCCGGCAACGCCGGCGAGGACCGGCTGGGCGGAGACGGCGGCGACGACCTGCTGGGCGGCGGCACGGGCATGGACCGGCTGCGCGGTGGCGCCGGACGCGACCTCCTTTTCGGTGGCGCGGGCATGGACATCCTCAAGGGCGGCTCCGGCCGCGACAAGGAGGTCCAGGATCCGGAGTGAGGCCCTTGCTCACCCGGGTTCCCCATCAGTCGGGACGCTGGCGGCCGCCTCAGTCAGTCGCAGCCGCTGCGCGGCTGCTCCGGAGAGAGCGGCCTTGCGTCCCCATCAGTCGGGACGCTGGCGGCCGCCTCAGTCAGTCGCAGCCGCTGCGCGGCTGCTCCGGAGAGAGCGGCCTTGCGTCCCTCAGTGCTGCTCCAGCGGGGCCATCGTCAGACCGGCGTCGGAGAGCTGCTCCCAGTAGAGCTCGGCGGTCTCCCTGGGGCCGGTCCAGACGGCGGCGCGGCCCGAGTTGTGGATGCGGTCGGCGATCGAGTAGCCCTGCTCGATGTTGACGCCCGGGATCACGCGCGCCAGCGTCTGGGCGACGTGATCGAAGGTGTTGTGGTCGTCGTTCAAGACGATCACCATCCAGTTGCCGCCGAGGCCAGACTCGGGGCCGGCTGAGCGCGGCCTCTCGACCGTCGTCGTGCCACCCATCGAGTCCAAAGTACAGTGGATCGCGTGAGCGCCCGAAACGTGCCTTGCGGCCTTCGCCGGCATGGCTTCGTCATCAGGCCGCGGCTGTAGCGGCCCGACAGCCGCTCAGAAGGGGTTGGGAACCCGGATCGAGACGTTGTCGAAGACGCCGGCGACACCGCTGCCCGAGCCCGCGCCCTTGACGCCCGCGGTGACGACGCTGCGGCGGCCGTCGGGCTGGCTGTTGCCCGTGTCGGTCACCGAGACGACGAGCTTGCCGTTGATGCGGGCCGACAGGCTCGTCTCCTCCTTGCCGAAGTCGAAGGCGCGCAGCGCCAGGTCGTTGTGCTTCAGGCCCCGGCGGATGAACTTGCCCTTGCCCGAGCGGAACAGCTCCGGGCCCGACGCCGAGCCGCGCGGGTCGCGGAACAGCTGCCAGTTGCCGGCGAAGGGCCGCACCCGCAGCTCGTAGCCCGAGTTCTCGCTGGAGCGGACCGAGACGCCGACGAAGGCCTTCTTGCGCTGCTTGCCAGGGGTCGATCCCGCGAGCATCCCCCGAGCCAGGATCTCGGTGTCGGCGCGGACGTCGCTGGAGTCGGCCACGACCGAGCTGCGGTAGGCGCAGTGGTTGGTGCCGGCGCCGACCTTGACCTGCATCGACTTGCGCTGGCGCCATGTGCGCTCGCACTTGGCGCCCAGGACCTTCTGGAAGGCGAGCACGTCGGCCTGGCTGGAGAAGGCGTAGAAGGCGACCGTGACCGGGCCCGCCTGCGCGGGAGCGGCGGCGAGCGCGAGGGTCGCGCCGAGGGCGATCAGGGCTGTCGGCTGCTTGCGCATGGATGCAGGGCGATCCGGCCTGAGGGTAGCCGGGCCACCCCACGGGATTGCAACAACACCCCTCAGGGGCGATCGTTGCGGTGCGTCACACCCCGGCGCGGCCGACGCCGCTTACCATTGGCGCCATGAGCGAGCACCGCCTAGCCGAGCGGGACCGCCCGTGGATGATGCGCACCTACGCCGGGCACTCGGACGCCCGGCGCTCGAACGAGCTCTACAGGCGCAACCTGGCGAAGGGCCAGACCGGCCTCTCGGTCGCCTTCGACCTGCCCACCCAGACCGGACATGACCCCGACCACGAGCTCGCCCGAGGCGAGGTCGGAAAGGTGGGCGTCTCGGTCGTCAACAAGGGCGACATGCAGCAGCTACTCGAGGGGATCCCGCTCGGGGAGATGAACACCTCGATGACGATCAACGCCACCGCCGCCTGGCTGCTCGGCCTTTATGTGACCGTCGCCGAGGAGAGCGGGGTCGAGCGCTCCGCCCTGGCGGGGACGACCCAGAACGACATCATCAAGGAGTTCCTGGCGCGCGGCACATACGCCTTCCCGCCCGGCCCCTCGATGCGGCTGATCGCCGACACGGTCGCCTTCACGGTCAACGAGATCCCGAAGTGGAACCCGATCAACGTCTGCTCCTACCACCTGCAGGAGGCGGGGGCGACCCCCGTGCAGGAGGCCGCCTACGCGCTCTCGACCGCGATCGCGGTGCTCGACGCCGTCAGGGCCCGGGGCCAGGTCTCCGACTCGGACTTCCCGAAGGTGTTCGGGCGCATCTCCTTCTTCGTCAACGCAGGCGTGCGCTTCATCGAGGAGCACGCGAAGCTGCGCGCGATGTCTCGGATCTGGAAGCAGATCGGCCGCGAGCGCTACGGCGTCACCGAGGAGAAGCTGCTGCGGCTGCGCTACGGGGTCCAGGTCAACTCCCTCGGCCTGACCGAGGCCCAGCCCGAGAACAACGTGCCGCGGATCGTGCTCGAGGCCCTGGCCGTGACGCTCGGCCGCGACGCCCGCGCCCGCGCGATCCAGCTGCCCGCCTGGAACGAGGCCCTCGGCCTGCCCCGGCCCTGGGACCAGCAGTGGAGCCTGCGAATCCAGCAGATCCTGGCGATGGAGACCGACCTGCTCGAGTACCCGGACATCTTCGAGGGCTCGGTGGTCATGGACGGGCTCGTAGAGGAGCTGATCGAGGGCACCAGGGCCGAGATGGAGACCGTCGCCGAGCACGGCGGCGCCGTCGAGGCGGTGCCCTACATGAAGGCCCAGCTCGTCGAGTCGAACCGCGAGCGCGTCGCCAGGATCGAGCGCGGCGAGATCACCGTCGTCGGCCAGAACGAGTTCACCGAGTCCGAGGACTCGCCGCTGACCACGGGCGAGGGCGGGGGCATCCTCACCCCAGACCCCGAGGTCGAGCGCGAGCGCATCGCCGCCCTGGAGCGGTGGCGGGCCGGTCGCGATCAGGCCGCCGTCGACGCGGCCCTGGCCGAGCTGGCCAGCGCCGCGGCGGACGAGTCGGCGAACATCATGCCCGCGACGATCGCCGCCGCCAGGGCCGGCGCCACCACCGGTGAGTGGGCGGGCGCGCTGCGCGAGGCCTTCGGGGACTACCGCGCCCCGACCGGGGTCGGCGGCGCGGCAGGCGGCGCGGGAGTCAACGGCGAGCTGCTGGACGCGGCGCGGGCGCGGGTCGAGGCGGCCAGCACGGAGATCGGCCACCCGATCAGGATCCTGGTCGGCAAGCCGGGCCTCGACGGGCACTCGAACGGGGCCGAGCAGATCGCGGTGCGGGCGCGCGACGTCGGCATGGAGGTCGTCTACCAGGGGATCCGCCTCACCCCCGAGGAGATCGCCGGCTCGGCGATCGAGGAGGACGTGGACGTCGTCGGGCTCTCGATCCTCTCCGGATCCCACCGCGAGCTGGTGCCGCGCGTGGTCGAGCTGCTCCGCGCCGAGGGCGTCGAGATCCCCGTCGTCGTCGGCGGCATCATCCCGCCCGCCGACGAGGTCGCGATGAGGGACGCCGGCGTCGCCGCCGTCTACACGCCGAAGGACTTCGAGCTGAACAGGATCATGTCCGAGATCGCCGACCTGGTCGCCGAGCGCGCTAAGACGCCGGCGTCGGGGGCGAGCGCCTAGGGCTCCCAGGTTGCGGGCGCAGGCGGGGGCCGCGTCGGGTGCTGATTCGCCGATCGGCCACAGCGCCCGTCCGCCGTCCAACCGGGCGGCTGCATACGCACCCTCCCGCGGCCCCCGCCCGCGCAGCAACGCCCGAGCCCGAGGGACTTGCGCGCCAGGATGCCGTCGCGCGCTCGGCACCGGTCCACGCGAGCTTCAGGGACGTGGCGACCTTGAGAGCTGCACCCGGCGGATCGTGGCGGGGCCGGGGGCCGCCGTGCGAGCGTATGCAGCCGGACTGCGGCCCTCGGACGGCAGCTGCGGCCGATCGGCGAATCAGCGAGGTAGGCGGCCCCCGGCCCCGCCCCGACCCGGACGATGGATCTCTCTCAGCTCTGACGCGCCCTGCCGCTAGCCTGAGGGCGATGAACGAGGAGCTGAACGGCGACAGGGCCGCGTGGCTTCGCTGCTACCGCTGCTGGGCGCGCGACCTCGAGGTCCAGCTCCACTACGACGCGATCCTCAAGGTCGACCCCGAGACGGGCGAGCCCTCCGACCGCCTGGACGAGGTCTCCGACGCCGTAGTGCAGTGCCTGCGCTGCCTCCACGATCAGCCCCACCTGACCGTGCAGGAGGACAGGGTCGTGCCGGTGGAGGACCGCTGGGAGCGGATGGTGGCCGGCACGCCGTGGGTCGCCTCCTGCACGGTCACCGTCGACCAGGACCAGGTCGAGACCTGCTCGGGGGACGGCGCCACCGAATCGCTCACCTACGGCGCCTTCGGCGAGCAGGGCGTGCGCGAGTTCTTCACACACGTCCGCTTCCACAAGCACGACGAGGAGCGGATCATCGTGCACATGCTTGTCGAGCTCTACGCGCGCTCGACCGAGGAGGCCACCGAGGTGCTGGAGTCGGCCTCGCGAGGCGTGCTCGAGCTGACCTCGCTGGCCGAGGAGTCACGCCCCCCGGCTCACGCGCAGGACGAGGCGCACTGACAACGCTTGATCCGGTCCTTCCCGCCGCCCTTGCAGCGGTCGCGTGAGCCGCCGCCGTTCATCGTGTCGCGCCCCTTGCCGCCGCTGAGCACGTCGCGGGCGGTGTTCCCGAACAGCAGGTCCACCCCGGCCTGGCCGAAGAGCCTGTCCTTGCCGTCCTCGCCCGCAATGCGATCGTTGCCGGCGCCGCCGTAGACGCGGTCCGCTCCCTTGCCGGCGCAGATCCGGTCCAAGCCGCCGACCGTCGTGTTCGTCAGCGTCGCCGAGGCCGCCGGCGAATCGAGCGCGAGGCCGCCACCGAAGGCGGTCGAGCCGCCCTGGGCCGAGTTGCCGGAGATCGTCGAGGAGCCGATCGCGTGAGACCCGGGGGCCCCGATCCAGATTCCGCCGCCCTCGGCGTCGCCGCCCGCCGCGGCGGTGCTGTCCGCGACGGTGGAGGACTGCAGCGAGAGCAGGCCGTCCTCGACCATGATCCCCGCGCCGGCAGAGACGCCGCCGCCGTTGCGCAGCTCGACGCCCGCGACCGTCACCGTGGGGTCGCCGCTGGGCCCGATGTGCAGCACCCTGTCGGCGCCGAGGCCGTCGATCACGGGCTGGCTGGACCCCTGCAGGGTCAGCGGCGCCACCACTCGAGGTCTCTTCCCGCGGCGTCGTCCTCGCCGGGCCCGCCGAGGCTGAGCTCGTAGGGGTCGTCCAGGCGCGGCAGCTCGATCAGGTCCGCCGCGCCGGTGTCGTTCGCCTCCTGCAGCGCGGCGCGCAGGGTGCACTCGACGGCCGCGCCGGGCGCGATGTCACATGTCCCGTCCAGCGCGAGGTCGGCCTCGTCGTCGCTGCTGCCTACCGTGAACGTGGCGGCCCCTGCGGGCGCCGCGGCGGAGAGGCTCGCGCCCGCCAGGATCAGCGCAAGGGCGAGGCGCTGCACCTACTGCTGGGGCGTGTTCGCGTCGGAGCCCTCGTCCTTGGCGCCCGGCTCCTTGATCGCCTGACCGGCCGCCTTGGCCTTGTCCTTGACGCTGCCCTTGCCCTTTGCGATGTCCTTGAGCTCGTCCAGGTCGCCCTTGAGCGCGTCGGTCCCGCCGCGCTTGTCGACATGTTCCTTGGCCTTGTCGGTGAGCTTCTTGAAGTTGACCATCAGCTCTCCTCTCCTGGGTTCTTTCTGGGGACGAGCACCGCGCGCTTGAACTCGGCGACGAGCGTCCCGTCCTGCTTGTAAACACGAGTATGAACGCGGACTACCCCTCGATCGGGCTTCGAGGACGACGGTCTGACCTCGAGCACCTCGGACTCGCAGAAGAGCGTGTCCCCGTGGAACACGGGCGCCGGGTGGCTCAGCTCCTCTGTCGCCAGGTTCGCGATCGCCTTGCCCGAGACGTCGCTGACCGACATGCCCAGCGCCAGCGAGTAGACCAACGGCCCGACGACGACGTTCTGGCCCTGCTGGCTCTGCGAGGCGTAGACGTCGTTCAGGTGCAGCGGGTGGTGGTTCATCGTGACCAGGCAGAACAGGTGGTCATCGGCCTCGGTCACGGTCTTGGCCGGCCAGTGCTTGTAGACGGCGCCGACCTCGAACTCCTCCAGGTAGCGCCCGTACTCGTGCGCTCCGGAGGCCTCGCGCTCGGCCTGGTCGGTGCTCAGTTCGTGCTTCTCGTCGCTCATGCTTGGGTCAGTCTCCTTGGCCGGTTTCGGGAACCCCTCCGCTGGCGCGATGCTAGGGGACGGCTTCGCCGTCAGGCGGGCTCCCTGGCGGCCGCGACATCCGGCGCGGCTGGTCGCCCTCAGTGCACCTTGCGGGTGTGCTCGCGTTGCTCGTGCTTGGCGAGCACCTGGGCGATCAGCTTCTGGATCCCCGGGTCGCCGCTGACCTTGATCTGGCCGGCCTCGTAGGCCTCGCGGTAGTGCTTGGCCTTGCCGTCGGCGGCGAGCTCGTTGAAGTGGGAGCGCGGCATCTCGACGGTGACGCGAGCGTCGTCGGCCAGGCCCTTCGAGATCTCCGGGCCCGGCACTGCGACCCTGAACATCTGCACGTCGCCGCGACCGCGCAGGTCGAGCTGGAAGACGAGCTTCAGGTTGGCGAGCGCCGGCACGTCGGCCTGGAAGCGCTCGACCGCGGTCGCGATCAGCTCCTGGGTGGAGGCCACGAGAAACACGCTATCTCAGCGGCGCTCAGGGAGCTTGGGGCTCGGCGCCGAGCTCGTAGCCCTGCGCCTCGTAGCCGGAGACGATGCCGCGGAACTGCTCGCGGAAGTCGGCGAGCTGTGGTGCCAGCAGCAGCAGCAGCGAGGCGATGTCGTCGGACTCCACGGCCCCCTTGGCGTCGGTGAGCAGGTCGCTGGCGCTCGACATCGCCGAGGCGAGCGCGTTGTGGACCGTCGCGACCTCCTCGGGCGGCTCGATCTCCTCGAGGCGGGCGACGATCTCGTCGAACTGCTCTACGACCTCGCCGATCACCGGCGCGGCCTCGGCCAGCGAGTCCACGCTCAGCAGCTCGGCCGCGAGCCTGCTCTCGCGCTGGACCCTGGCGACGAGCGCCTTCATCTCCAGCACGTACTGGGCCTTGGTCAGCCTGTCGGAGAGGTCGTCGGTCTCGCTGCAGCCCGAAGCGGCGCCGGCGGTGACCGAGACGGCCACCGCCAGCGCCACGACCGCGAGGCGGGCTGATCTCACGAATTCACCCGCCGGTTCGGGCTAGGGGGCCGCCGAGAACGTGATCGTGTCCAGGGACACGAACAGGTTGTTGCAGCCCGTCGAGGTGACCTCGCCGTTCGCCTCGACCCCGATCGTGCACTCGGTTGAGAAACCGGAGGTCGTCGCGGTCGAGATGTCCTTGGCGGGCCGAACCCCGGTCGGCAGCGTGAAGGCCGGCAGGTTGTCGGTCCCGCTGGCCATGTTGCCACGCAGGTGGACGATCCCGAGCGCGTCCTTGCCGTACTCCGGCGCGGGAATGCCGCCGGCGGCGCTCCAGCCGTTGGTGAAGCCGCTGACGGCCGTGTAGGTCAGCTTCTTGACCTTCGCCTCGGTCACGGCGCCACCGGCGATCTTGGCCTCGGTCACGGCGCCACCGGCGATCTTGGCCTCGGTGACAGCGTTGTTGGCCAGCTTGTTCGCGGTCACGGCCTTACCCGCGATGTTCTTCGTCTTGACGGAGTTCTTGCCCAGCTTCACAGCGGCGAACGCGCCCCCGCCGAGGGCCAAGAAGACGGCGATGGTCGCCATCACGTTCGCGTAGTTCAACTTGCTTGCAATCATGCTCTGCCCACTCCCTTTCCCGTAGCGATTTGTGAGTCAAATCTTGTTCCGCTCCAGCAGCTTCTTGCCGATCACCATGCGCTGGATCTCCGAGGTTCCCTCGCCGATCAGCAGCAGCGGCGCATCGCGATAGAGCCGCTCGATCTCGTACTCCTTCGAGTAGCCGTAGCCGCCGTGGATGCGGAAGGAGTCCTCGACGCACTCCACGCCAGTCTCGGAAGCTAGGAGCTTCGCCATCCCGGCTTCGAGGTCCGAGCGCTCGCCGGCGTCCTTCATGCGCGCCGCCTTGCGGGTGACCAGGCGGGCGGCCTCGATCTTGGTCGCCATGTCGGCGAGCTTGAACAGGATCGCCTGGTGCTGGGCGATCGGCTTGCCGAAGGTCTTGCGCTCCTGGCTGTAGCGGAGCGCCAGCTCCAGGGCGCGCTGGGCGATTCCGACGCCGCGAGCGGCGACGTTGACCCGGCCGACCTCGAGCGCGTCCATCATCTGGCTGAAGCCCTTGCCGACTCCGTCGGGGCCGCCCAGGATGCGGCTCTCGGGACAGCGGTAGCCGTCGTAGACCAGCTCGGTCGACTCGACGCCCTTGTAGCCCATCTTCTTGATCTTGGGCGGGATCTCGAGACCCGCGAAGTCGCCGCTGTTCTTCTCGGCCCAGGGCTCCTTCTCGGTGATGAAGCAGGTCATGCCCCTGTGGGGCGGGTCGGCATTCGGGTCGCTCTTCATGAGCACGAACACGACCCCGGAGCCAAGGCCGTTGGTGACCCACATCTTCTGCCCGTCGAGGACCCAGTGATCGCCGTCCTGCTTGGCGGTGGACTTGATGCCCTGCACGTCGGAGCCGACCTCGGGCTCCGAGAGCGAGAAGGCGGCGCGGATCTCGCCGGTCGCCATCTTCGGCAGGAAATGCCGGCGCTGCTCGTCGGTCCCGAACTTCATCAGCAGGTAGGAGCCGATGAAGTGCGTGTTGACGACGCCCGAGATCGAGATCCAGCCGCGGCTCAGCTCCTCGACGATCAGCGCGTAGGTCGCGAGGTCGAGGCCCATGCCCCCGTACTCCTCGGGGATCGTGACCCCGAACAGCCCTAGCTCCTTCATCTGCTCGACGATCGGCTCGGGGAACTTGTCCTCGGCGTCGTACTCCTCGGCATTCGGGATGATCTGCTCGTCGACGAACTGATGGACCATCTCGACGATCGCCTTCTGGTCGTCGGTCAGCCCGTCGACGCCGGCGGGGTTGCTCTCGGTGCTCGCGGTGGCTACGGCCATGGCTCCTTCTCGATCTCGATTGGGCGATGCTGGGCGCCCTCGGGCACGGGATCCGCAGGATAGGGGAGCCGCCTGGCTGCGCCCGCAACTCAGAGCAGCCAGGAGTACTGCTTCGACTCCCAGTCGGGGCCCTCTCGCTGATAGAAGCGGTGGGCGTCGGCGCGCGCGACCCCGCTGTCCAGCTCCAGGTGCGTCGCGCCGCGCTCGCCGCCCCACTCCCTGGCCGCGTCGAGCAGCGCCTCGCCGACTCCCTGGGAGCGGTGCGCCGGGCTGACGGCGAGGTCCTCGACCCAGCAGCGCAGGCCGTAGCGGACCGAGTCGAGGTCGAGGTAGGCGCTGCAGAAGCCGAGCAGCTCGCCGCGGCGCTCGGCGACCAGCAGGGTCGAGCCCTCACCGGCGATGGTCGCGGCGATCGCCTCGCGGGCGTGTCTCGTGTCCCAGCCGGGCGGCAGCGAGCCGGGAGGCGCGAACAGCCACTCGTACATGCCGAGCACGCGCTCGACCTCCTCTGGCAGCGCCGGGCGGACCGTGGACACGTGCCGCACGCTAGCGTTCCGTCGACCGGAACTGCAACCAGGAGACCGATGAGAAGCCCCCGAGACTTCCTGAAGCCGAAGGCGATCGGCGCGCCCGAGCCCCTGCGCGAGATCCCCGTCAAGCCGTCGCGAATGATCCATTTCTTCGACGCCTCCAACGAGAAGATGGCGGCGAAGGTCCCCGACATGTCCAAGCAGGCGGACGTGCTGCTGGGCAACCTCGAGGACGCCGTCACCGTGGACAACAAGGAGGCCGCTCGCGAGGGCCTGATCGAGGCCGCGAAGGCGACCGACTTCGGCGAGACCGCGCTGTGGACGCGGGTCAACTCGCTCGAGAGCCCCTGGGTGCTGGACGACGTTACCCGGCTCGTGACCGAGGTCGGCGACAAGCTGGAGGTGATCATGGTCCCCAAGGTCGAGGGCCCCTGGGACATCCACTACATGGACCAGCTGCTGGCCCAGCTCGAGGCCAAGGCCGGCCTCGAGCGGCCGCTGCTGCTGCACGCGATCCTGGAGACCGCGCAGGGGGTGACCAATCTGGAGGACATCGCCACGGCCAGCCCGCGCATGCAGGGCATGAGCTTCGGCCCGGCCGACCTGGCGGCGTCCCGGCGCATGAAGACGACGCGCGTGGGCGGCGGCCATCCCGGATACCGCTCGATCGAGGACCCGGACCCGGACAACCCGGACGCCGAGCGCGCGAGCTACCAGCAGGACCCGTGGCACTACTCGATCGCCCGCATGGTTGACGCTTGTGCGGGCGCCGGCATCCTCCCCTTCTACGGCCCCTTCGGCGACATCAAGGACACGGAGGGCTGCGAGACCCAGTTCCGGGCCGCCTTCCTGCTCGGCTGCGTCGGGGCCTGGTCGCTGCACCCCGTGCAGATCGAGATCGCCAAGAGGGTGTTCAGCCCGCCGCCGGACGAGGTCCTGTTCGCGAAGAAGGTGCTGGAGGCGATCCCGGACGGCAAGGGCGTCCACATGATCGACGGCAAGATGCAGGACGACGCCACCTGGAAGCAGTGCAAGGTGATGGTGGACCTGGCCGAGATGCTCGCGCGCAAGGATCCGGAGCTGGCCGAGGCCTACGGGATGAAGGCGTAGCCCTGCCTTGGCCAGGGAGTTCAGGTACACCCAGCGCGTCCGCTACCACGAGTGCGACCCGCAGGGCGTCGTCTTCAACGCCAACTACATGGCCTACGTGGACGTCGGCATGACCGAGCTGTGGCGCGAGGTGGGCGGCTACGATGAGATGATCTCGGCCGGCACCGACATGGTCGTCGCCGAGGCCCGGATCCGCTACCTGGCCCCGCTCCGCTTCGACGACGAGTTCGACGTCGTGCTCGCCCTCACCCGCCTGGGCACGACCTCGATGACCACGAACTTCCGGCTGGAGCGAGACGGCGAGGCCACCACCGAGGGCGAGCTCCGCCACGTCTTCGTCCCCGCCAAGGGCGAGGGCACCGCCCCGATCCCCGAGCGCGTGCGCGACGGCCTGGCGGCCTACGCTGCCTCTCCGGCCTGAGGCGGACGCACCTCCCACTGCCGACCAGTCAGCCCAGCTCGGCCCCTCTTGCCGGCGATCACCCTCCGCCTGCCCTGGGCCTGCAGGTCCACCACGAGCTGCGCGACGAGGGTCCGCGGGATCGCGGCCTCGCCGTCCAGAACGCCACGAAGGGCCCGGCCGATGCGAGCCGGGTCCATGACAAGCACCGATGCGGCCCTCGGCGACAGCACCGCCTACCCCCCGGCCACGGCGTGGATCGCGTCCACGATCTGGTCGCCGCTCGAGTCCTTGAGCAGGTAACCGCAGGCGCCCGCGTCGAGGGCGGCGACGACCAGCTTCTCATCCAGCCTTGCGGCGAGCATGACCACGCGCGTTCCAGACGCCGCCGCGCGCACGCGGATGGCCGCGTCGATGCCCGAGGCCCCCGGCACGGCGACATCCATCAGGCAGATGTCCGGGCGCTCCTGCCGTGCGAGCGAGATGGCGCCGTCGGCGTCAGCCGCCTCGCCCACGACCTCGATCCCTGACGCCTCCAGCTACTCGCGCACGCCGCGCCGGAAGAGCGCGTTCTCGTCCACGATCGCGACCCGGGCTCCGGCCCTGCCCTCGGGTGCGGTGGAGCTTCCCAAGCTTCGGGCTAGCCCAGGGCAGGCGCCTCGGGCAGTCGTTCGAGCGACGCCTCGAGCTCGGATTCGGGCATGTCGAGATCCTCCAGCTCCCCGCGCAGGTGGGCGTCGTAGGCCGCCATGTCGAAGTGGCCGTGGCCGCAGACGTTGACCAGGATCACCCGCTCCTCGCCCGCCTGTCTGGCCGCCTCGGCCTCGTCGAAGGCGGCTCGCAGCGCGTGCGCCGGCTCGGGCGCGGGGATGATCCCCTCGCAGCGCGCGAAGCGGACCGCCGCCTCGAAGGCGGCGGTCTGCTTGACGGCGACCGCCTCCACCAGACCCTCCTTGACGAGGGCGCAGAGGCTGGGCGCGTCGCCGTGATAGCGCAGGCCGCCGGCGTGGACGGGCGGTGGCACGAAGTCGTGCCCCAGGGTGTACATCGGCATCAGCGGGGTCATGCCGACGGTGTCCCCGTAGTCGTAGGCGTAGCGGCCGCGGGTCAGCGTCGGGCACGCGGCGGGCTCGGCGGCGAGGAAGCGGGGGCCGGACCCACCGCGGAGCTTGTCGCGCAGGAACGGGTAGGCGATGCCGGCGAAGTTGGAGCCGCCGCCGACGCAGCCGACGACCACGTCGGGGGCCTCGCCGGCCATCTCCATCTGCCGGATCGCCTCCTGGCCGACGACCGTCTGGTGCAGGCAGACGTGGTTCAGCACCGACCCCAGCGTGTAGTTGGTGTCCTCGGCGCCCGCGGCGACCTCGACCGCCTCCGATATGGCGATCCCGAGGCTGCCCGACTCGTGCGCCGCCTGGGAGCGCCCCGCCTCGGTCAGCTCCGAGGGGCTGCGGTGCACGGTCGCGGCCCATGTCTCCATCATCGCCCGGCGATAGGGCTTCTGGTCGTAGCTGACGCCGACCATGAACACCTCGCACTCGAGGTCGAACAGGCGGCAGGCGAGCGCCAGCGCCGAGCCCCACTGGCCGGCGCCGGTCTCGGTGACGAGCTTGCGCACGCCCTCCTGCTTGTTGAAGTAGGCCTGCGGCACGGCCGAGTTCGGCTTGTGGGACCCGGCCGGCGAGACCCCCTCGTACTTGAAGTAGATGTGGGCGGGGGTGTCGAGCTCGCGCTCGAGGCGGCGCGCGCGCAGCAGCGGCGTCGGGCGCCAGAGCCGGTAGATGTCGCGGACCTCCTCGGGGATCTCGATCTCGGGCTCGGCCGAGACCTCCTGGGTGATCAGGCCCATCGCGAAGATCGGGCTGAGGTCGTCCGGCCCGGCGGGCTCCCCGGTCTGCGGGCTGAGCGGCGGCGGAGGCGGATCGCCGGGCAGGTCGGCCAGCAGGTTCACCCACCGCGTGGGGATCTCGTCCTCGCCTAGTAGGAACTTGGTCGTCTCGACCATCGGCTCGATCCTATGCGCACCCGAGGGCCACCGCAAGTCTGTGCTGCCGTCTTCTCCGGGCAGGACCTAGACGAGGCGGAAAGCGAACCGCTGGCGCTTCTGCGAGCAGACCCCGTTGACCGGGAGGTTCGGCATCGAGCAGGTCCAGCCTCGTGGCGGCTTGCGCTTCCTGAGCACGTAGCGCGTATTGCGGCGGGCCGGCTTGCAGCGCATCCTCAGCTTCACCACGCGGTAGTGGCGCTTCCTGAACCTGATGTTCTTGCAGCGCTTGTAGCGGGCGTAGGGGTTGGCCGTGGCCGTGCTCGGCGGCGTGCCGGCAACCGAAACCGAGGCGGCGGTCGCCGGCGAGGCCTTGGCCGGGGGGCCGCCCGTCAATAGAGCCGCGCAGACGCCCGCGGCGACGACGAGGGCGGCGAGCGCGTAGCGAGGCTTGAGAAATCCTGCCGTCATTGAAAGTCCTCCGGTCGTGTCGGTCCCTGAGCTCCCGACGGAGCCGACTTCGGGTGGCTCGCCTCGAACGCCGGGCGGCCGTAGGACCTACTGGATCCTCCGGCCGCCGCGGCCTTCGTACGGCGTTGAACCGGTGCCGCCAGACCCTCTCGCCGTGCTGGTTGATCGGGCAGTTGTCGGTGCCTTCGACAACGTTCGTCAAGCCAGCCTCGATGCTGAGGTAGGTCCCCACCGCGTTGAACGCGGCGCCCTGGTTGGTCGCCCCGAAGCATGTCTTCGGGGACTTGAGGACCTGCAGCAGCGTCGGGTCATGACCGTTGATCGGATTCGGACCCAGGATGCCGCCCGCGGGGGCCGGGGTGCCGATCACGCTCTCGTACTTCGTGTTGGTCGGCACCGGCCAGGCGCTTGCGCCGTGCTTGTCGGCGTTGTTCTTCCAGAACCCTGGCGAGCACCACTCGGAGACCTGCACCGCGGGCAGCCAGCAGAACACGGCGTGGCTGACTCCGGCTCGCTGTCCCCCGTTGTTCAGCGGTGCGAACAGACCGGTGTCGCTCGAGACGCCGGGGTTGTAGGCGTACCAGTTGGTGCCCGTGCCGCCCTTGACGAACACGTCCACGACCACATATCCGGCCGAGGCCGTGAAGTCCAGCGACTTGTCGGCCTTGTAGGTGACGTCGATGCTCCCCTGGCCGCCGTCGACGGGGATGCTGACGTTGGCCGGCGGATCCGGCGCCTCCGGGTCCTCGTCACCGTCGACCGGATTGCCGGCCGAGAGCGGTGGGGCAAGACAGTTTCCCGGCGCCTTCCCCAGAAAGCGATGGCGCACCGTCGGTTGGGTGCCTGGAGGGTCTCGCTCACCTAGCGCCGGCTGTGTACCGCTTGACTGAGCGAACCTGCGTTCAATCGAATGAACGCTACGCGATCACCAAGCGGGCGGCTGCTGCTCAGGCCGGGCCCAGGCGCTGTTTCAGTCCCTCGAGCTGGGCGCTGATCTCCCCCGGAAGGTCGTCGCCGAACTGCGCCAGATGCTCCTCGACCTGCGGGAGCTGGGCGCGCAGGGCCCCGTCGTCCACGCTGAGCAGCTCCGTCAGCGTCTCCGAGGAGATCTCCAGGCCCTCGGTGTTGAGGTCGCCCTCGGCGGGCAGCAGGCCGAGCGCCGAGTCGGCCACCTCGCCCTCGCCGTCGCAGCGGCGGAAGACCCACTCGAGCACGCGGCTGTTCTCGCCGAAGCCGGGCCAGAGGAACTTGCCGTCCTCGTTCTTGCGGAACCAGTTGACGTGGAAGACCTTGGGCAGCTGCGCGCCCTCTCGCCCGCCGAGCGCCAGCCAATGGCCGAAGTAGTCGGCCATGTTGTAGCCGCAGAAGGGCAGCATCGCCATCGGGTCGAAGCGCAGCTTGCCGACCTCGCCGGCCTGGGCCGCGGTCGTCTCCGAGGACATGACCGCCCCGGTGAAGACCGCGTGCTCCCAGTCGCGGCACTCGAACACAAGAGGCACGGTCGTCGAGCGGCGGCCGCCGAAGAGGAAGGCGTCGATCGGGACGCCGGCGGGGTCCTCCCACTCCGGCGCGATCGAGGGGCACTGCGCGGCGGGCGTCGTGAAGCGGGCGTTCGGGTGCGCGGCCGGGTCGTCGGAGTCCGGCGTCCACTCGCTGCCCTTCCAGTCCACGGCGCTGTCCGGCGGCTCGCCGGTCATCCCCTCCCACCAGACGTCGCCATCGGTCTCGGCGCAGTTGGTGAAGATCGTGTTGCGCTCGATCATCGCCATCGCGTTCGGGTTGGTCTTGTAGGAGGTGTTCGGCGCGACGCCGAAGAAGCCGGCCTCGGGGTTGACGGCGTAGAGCGTGCCGTCCTCGCCGAACTTCATCCAGGCGATGTCATCGCCGATCGTCTCGACCTTCCAGTCGGGCAGCGTCGGAATCAGCATCGCCAGGTTGGTCTTGCCGCAGGCCGACGGGAAGGCTCCGGTCGCGTACTTGACATTCCCCTCGGGTGAGGTCAGCTTCAGGATCAGCATGTGCTCGGCCATCCAGCCCTCGTCGCGCGCCATCGCCGAGGCGATCCGCAGCGCGAAGCACTTCTTGCCGAGCAGCGCGTTGCCGCCGTAGCCCGAGCCGAAGGACCAGATCTCGCGCGTCTCGGGGTAGTGGACGATGTATTTGGTCTCGTTGCACGGCCAGGGCACGTCCTCGGCGCCGTCGGCGAGCGGCATCCCGACCGAGTGCACGCAGGGCACGAAGGCCCCGTCGGTGCCGAGCGCCTCGAGGGCCTTGGCGCCCATCCGGGTCATGATCCGCATCGAGACCGCGGCGTAGGCCGAATCGGTGAGCTGCACGCCTGCCTGGGCGATCTCGGAGCCGATCGGCCCCATCGAGAAGGGGACGACGTACATCGTGCGGCCCTTCATCGAGCCCCTGAACAGTCCCTCGAGCTCGCCGCGCATCTCGGCCGGGTCGCGCCAGTTGTTGGTCGGCCCGGCGTCGCGCTCGGACTCCGTGCAGATGAACGTCCGGTCCTCGACCCGGGCGACGTCGGAGGGCGAGGAGCGAGCCAGGTAGGAGTTCGGCCGCTTGGCCTGCGAGAGCTTCTCGAACGTGCCGGCGTCCACCAGCCCCTGGGCTAGGCGGTCGTACTCTTCGGCGCTGCCGTCACACCAGTGGACATCGTCGGGCCCGGTCAGCTCGGCGATCCGATCCACCCATGCGATCATCTCGGCGTGCTTGGTCGGTGCCTCGGTGGCGGCGGCGCTGTCACTCACGGAAGATCGGACTCCTTGTTCGGGGACGCTGTTCGACCGAGCGTCCGGGGAATGCGCCTCGGACGGCCGGGAGGCAGGCGAAACCGCCTTCCCGATCGTCCCGCCCGGGGCCCGGATGTTGGCACACGCCGCGGCAGGTAGGCTGGCTGGCCTATCGGCTGCCTGGTGCTGCTGGCTCTGTTTGCGGTCCACGAGGTTCGCCTGCGCCGACAGATTCTCCGCCACCCGCCCCACAGCTTCGACAACACCGACCGCGAGCGCCGCGGCTGGTAGCAGCGATGGGCGGCCGGGCGCTCAGGACCCGGCGCCGGGGCGAGGCACGACCATCACCGGGCAGGCGGTGCGGCTGATCACCCGCGCCGCGACGTTCCCAAGCAGCACCCGCATCAGCGGCCCGAAGCCGCGGGAGCCGAGCAGCAGCAGGTCCACCCCCTGGCCCGCCCGCTCCAGCAGGCGCTCGACGGGCTCTCCGCGCTCGTGCAGCGGCAGCGCCCGCATCTCCGCGGGCATGGCGGCGGCCTCGTGCACGGCGTCTTCGAGGCGGCGGGTGGCGTGTTGCCCCGGTGTCGGCCCCGGCGGCGGGTGGCGTGTTGCCCCGGTGTCGGCCCCGGCGGCGGGTGGCGTGTTGCCCCTGTGTCGGCCCCGGCGGCGGTGCCGAGGCCCCTGCCGCACCCGGCACGCCCGGAACGACCTCGGAGACCCCGATCACCCAGACCTCGCCCTCGCCCTGGCGGCGATGGGCGTCCCCAGATCCAGAGCGGCCTGGGACTCTGGAGTGTCGTTGAAGCCGATGGCGACCACCCGCATCGCCTCCCTCACCAGCGGCAGGGGGAGCCCGCCGGGACGTCGTAGGCGTCCTGGCCCGCGCCCTCGGCCGCGAGAACCGCGCGCGCCCTCGCGTAGCCGCGGGGCGCGATCGCGATCGGGCAGGGGCCGCCCGAGAGCAGGTGCTCGGCGACGCTGCCCGGGGCCACCGAGCCGATCGCGGCGCGTGGGTTGACCCGAGCACTATCAGGTCTGCCTCGCCCCGCTCCGCCAGCCGCTGCAGCCCACGCCCCGCCGGCTCCCCCTCGGTGCGCTCGCTGCGCGCGACCCCGCCGCTGGTCACCGCGAGCAGCTCGGCGAGCTTGACCGCGTCCTCGCCGCGCTCGTCCGGCTCCTAGCCGGCGGCGATCTCTTGGAACAGGAGCCCGGACGTCATCGCGCCCGAGAGCGTAGATGCCGTGCGACCTGGCGCCCGCTAGCCTTCCGCCGCCGATGCGCTTCTACGAGTACGAGAGCCGCCGGATCGTCGAGCGGGCCGGGATCCCCGTCACCGACTACGGCTTCGCCGAGACCGCCGACGAGGCGCGGGCGGCGGCCGGGCGGATCGGCGGCCCGACCGTGATCAAGTCCCAGGTGCTGACCGGCGGCCGCATGAAGGCGGGCGGGGTCAAGTTCGCCGACACCCCGGACGAGGCGGCCCAGCACGCCGAGGAGATCCTGAAGCTGGAGATCGGCGGGCACATGCCCGCCGGAGTGCTGGTGGACCCCAAGGCCGAGGTCGAGCAGGAGTACTACGCCGCTGTGCTCTGGGACGGGCGAGCGAAGCGGCCGATGATGCTCTTCAGCGACATGGGAGGCATCGACATCGAGGAGGTCGCCGAGCAGCACCCCGACCACGTCGGCCGCGGCCACCTCTCGAACCTGCAGCCGATCCCCGACTTCCGGGCGAAGGAGGTCGTCGCGGCGGCCGGTGGCCTCACCGGCCGGGAGCTGACCCGCGCCACCCCGATCCTCGCCCGCCTCGCCCAGCTGCAGCGCGACTACGACATGACCCTGGCCGAGATCAACCCCGTCGCCCGCCTCGCCGACGGCTCCTTCGTCGCGCTGGACGCCCACATGGAGATGGAGGACGAGGCGGTCGGCCGCCACAAGAACATGCTGTCCGAGATCGGCGTCGAGCTCGAGGAGCCCCGCGAGACCTACGAGCCATCGGAGTTCGAGCGCAACGTCAAGGCGATAGACGAGGCCGATCACCGCGGCGTGATCCAGGGCAAGGACCACGGCTTCGACGGCGACCTCGGGCTCGTGATCGGGGCCGGAGGCGGATCGCTGACCCTGACCGACGCGATCCGCAGCCAGGGCGGGCGTCCCGCCAACTACGCCGAGATCGGCGGCAACCCGTCGGTCGCCAAGTCCAAGGGCCTGGCGATGGAGGTGCTGAAGAAGGACGGGGTCGAGAAGATCGCGGTGATGATGTCGATCGTCTCCAACACACGGGTGGACATCGTCGCCCGCGGCGTGATCGCGGCCTGCCTCGAGCTCGGCAAGGACCCGGCGGAGACGATCGCCGTCTTCCGCATCCCGGGCGCCTGGGAGGAGGAGGGCGCGAAGATCCTGGGCAAGTACGGGATCGAGTTCCGCGACCGCGGCACCTCGATGTGGGAGGCGGCCGGCGAAGCCGTCGAGAAGGTCCAGGGAGGCGGCTGATGTCGATTCTGCTGTCGGAGGACTCCACCTTCATCGTCCAGGGGATCACCGGGCGCGAGGCCGTGAACCTGACCAGGGAGTGCCTGGACTACGGATCCCGGATCGTCGGCGGCGTCACCCCCGGCCGCAGGGGCCGCGAGGTCCACGGCGTCCCCGTCTTCGACACCGTCCAGCAGGCCGTCGAGCACCACGGCGGCCCGATCGACGGCTCAGTGATCACGGTCCCCCCCGCCTTCACCAAGGACGCGATCTTCGAGGCGATCGAGAACGGGATCGAGCTGATCGTCGTCGTCACCGAGCGCATCCCCCGCCGCGACGTCGCCGAGGCCGTCGAGCTCGCCGGCGAGCGCGGCGCCCGCATCATCGGCCCCAACTGCCTCGGCCTGATCGTCCCCGGCGTCTGCAAGATGGGCGGCATCGGCGGCCCGGCCAAGGACGCGGCCAAGGCCTACAACCCGGGCAAGATCGGCGTCATGTCCCGCTCGGGAGGGATGACCACCGAGATCTCATCGACGCTCACCGCCGCCGGCCTGGGCGTCTCGACCGCGGTCTCGATCGGCGGCGACGCGATCATCGGCTCCACCTACGCCGAGCTCATGCCCATGTTCGAGCAGGACCCCGAGACCGAGGCGATCGTTATCTACACCGAGCCGGGCGGGCGCATGGAGGCCGAGCTGGTGGACTGGCAGCGCGAGACCAAGTCGAAGCTGCCGATCGTCGCCTTCATGGCCGGCAAGTTCATGGACGACGAGGAGATGCAGGGGATGAGCTTCGGCCACGCGGGCACGATCGTCGAGGGCGAGGAGGACTCCGCCACCCAGAAGATCGCACGGCTCCAGGAGGCGGGAATCCCGGTCGTTGAGCGGATCGACGAGATCCCCGAGCGGGTCAAGGAGCAGCTCGGGTGAGCTCCGCGGCGGGCACCTTCATCGAGGTCGTCGTCGAGGACTCCGTGGCCGGCGACGCCGAGCTGGCCCGAAAGCTCGAGGAGGTCTGCCCAGTGGACATCTTCGAGGCCACGGACTCGGGCGTCGAGGTCGTCGCCGGCAACGTCGACGAGTGCGTGCTCTGCGAGCTCTGCCTCGACGCGGCGCCCGACGGCGCCGTCGTCATCAAGAAGCTCTACGACGGGACCGAGCTCCGGCGCTAAGGGCGAAACCACGCCCGACCATCCCGCTGCGGCACACTGCCGCCCGTGAACTTCATCACCGACGTTGTCGAGCGTTTTCCCTCCGCGCGCCCCGCGCTGCTGGCGATCGACGCCGAGGGCGAGCGGCGGGTCTGGCACTTCGGCGAGCTGTTCGCGATGAGCGCCGGCCTCTCCGGTGCGCTCGCCGCGCGAGGGGTCGGGCGGGGGGACGTCGTCATGACCCTGATGGGGAGCCGGGTCGAATGGGTGCTGGCGATGCTCGCCTGCTGGCGCATGGGCGCCGTGGCGCTGCCCTGCAACCCGCAGCTGCGGCGGGGCGACCTGAAGCTGAGGGTGGATGCCACCGAGCCCCGCATCTGCATCGGCGACGAGGACCTGCTGGGCGAGATGTCCGACGGCGTCGCCTGCCTGGGCCTCGAGGAGCTGGATCGGATCCTCGACGAGGACCATCGTCAGGAGCCTCCGGCCGAGGCCGTCGAGCTGGGCGAGGACGAGCCCGCGGTGATCATCTTCACCTCGGGCACGACCGGGGAGCCGCGGGGCGCCGTCTACGCCCAGCGCTACCTGGCCGGGCAGCGGCTTCAGGCCGAGCACTGGTTCGGGGCCCAGCAGGGCGACCTCGCTTGGTGTACCGCCGCCCCCGGCTGGTCGAAGTCCACGCGCAACGCCTTCATCGCCCCTTGGCTGCGTGGCGCAGCGGCCGTGATCCACGACGGCCGTTTCGATCCCGAGGAACGCTGGCGGCTGGTCGAGCGCGAGGGCGTCAGCGTCCTCTGCCAGGCGCCGACCGAATACCGCATGCTCGCCAAGCGCGCCGAGCTCGGCCCGGCGCCCGCGCTGCGCCGCATGGTCTCGGCCGGCGAGCCGCTCAACCCGGAGGTGATCCGCCTCTTCCGCGAGCGCGTCGGGATCCCGATCCACGACGGCTACGGCCAGACCGAGACGGGCGCGATCACCGGCATGAGGCCGGGCGACTCCGATCCGGCCAAGGACGGCTCCATGGGCCGGCCGCTGCCCGGGGTCGAGACCCGCGTCGTCGCCGGCGAGGACGGGGACACCGAGTCGGCGGACGGCACCGGCGAGCTGCAGGTGCGGCCGGCGACGGACCCGACCTTCTTCAGCCGCTATCTGGGCGAGGAGCCCTTCGACGGCGAGTGGTGGCGGACCGGCGACCGCGTGCGCGTCGACGAGGACGGATACCTCTGGTTCGAGGGTCGCGACGACGACATCATCGTCACCGCCGGCTACCGCGTCGGCCCCTTCGAGGTCGAGTCGGCGCTCGTCTCCCACCCCGCGGTCGCCGAGGCGGCGGCGGTCGCCGCACCCGACCCCGAGCGCGGCTCCGTGATCCGCGCGATCGTCGTGCTGCGTGAAGGGGAGCCCTCGGAGCGGCTGGCGAGCGAGCTCCAGGATCACGTCAAGTCCGTCACGGCACCCTACAAGTACCCCCGCATCGTCGAGTTCGCGCCCGAGCTGCCCAAGACCCCGAGCGGCAAGATCAAGCGTTCGGAGCTGCGGGGCGGCTGATGGTCCGCTGGGCGACCGGGCGGGCGGAGCGCGCGCTCGAGGGATACTTCGGCCCCAGCTGGGCCTCTTTCGCGGGCATCTTCATCGTCACCAACCTCGGCCTGCTCGCGCTCGGCGCCACCCTGCCCGTCCTCCCTCGCTTCATCACAGAGGAGCTGAACGGCTCCGACCTCGAGGTGGGGATCGTCACCGGCGCCTTCGCCTTCACCGGCTTCTTCGTGCGCCCGCTGGCGGGCAACGCCGCCGACCGAGTCGGCCGGCGCAAGACCGTGATCGCCGGCTCCTCGCTGGCGGTTGTCGCGGGGGCGCTGCTGTTCCTGCCGGCGAGCATCGCCTGGCTGATCGTCTCGCGGCTGTTCCTCGGCGCCGGCGAGGGCACGGTGTTCACGGCGGGCTCGGCTTGGAACGTGGACATGGCCCCTCCCGAATGCCGCGGCCGCATGATCGGCCTCTACGGCCTCGCGATCTGGACGGGGCTGACGCTGGGCCCGCCCGTGGGCGAGGTACTGCTTCACCTCGGCGGCTACAACCTCGTCTGGGCCTTCGCGACGGCGGCGCCAGTGATGGCGGCGCTGATCGCCTCGCGCCTGCCCGAGAGCGTCGATCCGGGCGCTGCCGAATCCCGGGGCCCGCTGATCTCCCGTGAGGCCGCAGGGCCGGGCGGCACCTTCTCGCTGGGCGTGGTCGGCTTCGCCGCGGTCTCCGCCTTCATCGTGCTCAGTCTCGATGACCGCGACATCCACCACGGAGCCCTCGTCTTCAGCGTCTTCGCCGGAACCGTTGTGGCGACGCGGATCGTCGGCGGCCATCTGCCGGACCAGATCGGCGCCGGGCGCTGCGCGGTGGGAGCCGCCCTGATCGAGGCCGCAGGACTGTTCCTGCTCGGAGCGGCCCAGAGCCTGCCCGTCGCGATCCTGGGGGCGATGGGGATGGGCGCGGCCTTCTCGATCCTCTTCCCCGCGCTGTCGCTGATCGCCGTCAACCGCGTGGCGCCGGAGCGCCGGGGGGCGGCGATGGGGACGTTCACGGCGAGCTTCGACTTGGGGATGCTGGTCGGGTCGCCCGCGGTGGGCGCCGCCGCCGCGATCGGCGGCTACAGCGCCGCCTTCTACGTCGCCTGCGCCTGCGCGCTCGCCTGCGCCGCGCTCTCGA
Organism: Actinomycetota bacterium; assembly: GCA_016870325.1. GTDB lineage: Bacteria > Actinomycetota > Thermoleophilia > Solirubrobacterales > 70-9 > VGBV01. The sequence goes on along the minus strand of VGBV01000003.1, from coordinate 7,988 downwards.
CCAGGTTCATCGGGGATCCGGAGTCCGAGCCCGGGGCCGCCTGACTGTTCTCCCCTATAACCTGCGCGGTCATTCAGGAAACCCACGGCCGGGAGAAGACATGGCGCAGAAGGCAACGCAGGCTGCGACCGGCGAGTCGCCGATAGACCGCAAGCAGATCAACAAGCTGACCGAGGAGCAGATGGCGCGCTTTCGCGAGCACACGCCCGCCTCGGCCGAGTACTTCAGCCGCGCCAAGCAGGTGATGCCGGGCGGCGTCCCCTCCTCCTTCCAGCTCAACGACCCCTGGCCCGTCTACATCGACCGCGGCGAGGGCGCCCTGGTCTGGGACGTGGACGACAGCGAGTACGTGGACTTCCACAACGGCTTCGGCGTCATGTGCATCGGGCACGCCAACCCGATCGTCGGCGAGGCCGTCAAGGCCCGCCACGACCTCGGCACCCACTTCGCCGCCCCCACGAACGGCTCGATCGTCGTCGCCGAGAATCTCAGAGAGCGCTTCAACCTGCCGCAGTGGCGCTTCACCAACTCCGGCACCGAGTCGACGATGTCGGCGATCCACCTGGCCCGCGGCGCCACCGACCGCGATTACATCATCAAGGTCGAGGGCTCCTACGACGGCCACCACGACGCGGTCATGGTCTCCTCCTACCCGACGCTCGAGGAGGTCGGCCCGCTGGAGCGGCCGAACCCGATCGCCTTCGGCTCCGGGTATCCCCAGGCGCTGGTCGAGCTGACCCGGCCCGTGCCCTTCAACGAGCCCGAGATCCTCGAGGGGATCTTCAAGGAGTTCGAGGGCAAGATCGCCGGCATGATCATCGAGCCGGCGATGATGAACATCAACATCATCCCGCCCAAGGACGGCTACCTCGAGCGCGTGCGCGAGCTCTGCACCGAGCACGGCGCCTACCTGATCTTCGACGAGGTGAAGACGGGCGCCACGATCTCCTACGGCGGCGCCACCCAGCGCTTCGGCGTGCAGCCCGACATGGTCTGCCTCGCGAAGGCGATCGCGGGCGGCTACCCCGGCGGCGCGATCGGCATGACCGAGGAGCTGGGCGAGGTCGTCTACTCGGACAAGGTCCACCAGATCGGGACCTTCAACGGCAACCCGCTGGTGATGGCCGCCTCCGAGGCGACCCTGACCGAGGTCCTCACCCCCGACGCCTACGAGAAGCTCGAGTCCACCAACGAGGCGCTGAAGGCGCGCTGCCAGGAGATCATCGACAAGTACGACCTGCCCGCCTACACCGAGGGCCTCGGCGCCAAGGGCTGCGTCATCTTCGCCCCCGAGCGCATCCACGGATACCGCGACTACCTGACCAAGGTGGACGCCGAGCTCGCCACCCTCGCCTGGCTCTACCACATGAACCACGGCATCTTCATGACGCCGGGGGTCGAGGAGGAGTGGACCCTCTCGATCGCCCACGAGCAGGAGCACCTGGACCGCTACGTCGCCGCCTTCGAGGCGTTCGCCTCGGACGTGACCGGCTCCTAGGAGCCCGTGACGGATCCCGAGGTCGAGGAGCTTCGGGCCCGCGTCGGCGAGCTGGAGCGACGGGTGGACCCGTTGTTAACCAACACAGGCGCGATCGACATCGAGGAGCTTGGCCGCGACGCCCCCGAGGTCTCCGCCGAGGTCCAGAGCCTGATCGCGAAGGGGGAGGCCAGGAAGGCGGCCAAGCTCTACATGAAGGAGACGGGCGCCGACATGGCGACGACGGTGGGCGCCCTGGGCGAGCTCGAGCAGGACGCGCGCGGCGGCTGATTCGGATTCGCGCTCGGGCCCGCGGGTAGCCTGGGCCAATGCCCAATTCCCTCGCCGAGGAGACCAGCCCCTACCTGCTGCAGCACAAGGACAATCCCGTGGACTGGCTGCCGTGGGGGCCCGAGGCGCTGCAGCGGGCGAGGGACGAGGACAAGCCGATCTTCCTCTCGATCGGCTACTCGGCCTGCCACTGGTGCCACGTGATGGAGCGCGAGTCGTTCGAGGACGCAGAGACGGCGGCGCTGCTGAACGAGCGCTTCGTGGCGATCAAGGTCGACCGCGAGGAGCGCCCGGACGTCGACGACCTCTACATGGAGGCCGTGCAGGGGATGACCGGGCAGGGGGGCTGGCCGCTGTCGGCCTTCCTCGACCCCGACGGCGTCCCCTTCTACGGCGGCACCTACTTCCCGCCCGAGCCGCGCCACGGCCTGCCCAGCTTCCGCCAGGTGCTGGAGGCGACCGCGGACGCCTACAGGGACCGCCGCGACGAGCTCGAGGCGGCCGCGGACCGGGTCCGTGAGGGGCTCGGGGCGGCGGGCCGGATCGAGCAGTCCGATGAGCCGCTGACGCCCGACATGCTCGAGCGCGCGCAGGCGACGCTGCTCGCCGGCGCCGACCGGGCTCACGGCGGCTTCGGCGGAGCGCCGAAGTTCCCGCCGGCCTCGGCGCTCGAGTTCCTGCTCGCCCGGGGCAGCACCGAGCACGTGACGAAGACGCTCGACTCGATGATGCAGGGCGGCATCTACGACCAGCTCGGAGGCGGCTTTGCGCGCTACTCCGTCGACGCCGTCTGGCTCGTGCCCCACTTCGAGAAGATGCTCTACGACAACGCGCTGCTGGCGCGCAGCTACCTGCACGGCTGGCAGGCGACCGGCGCCGAGCGCTACGGGCGCGTCTGCCGCGAGACCCTGGACTGGGCGCTGCGCGAGATGCGCGGACCCGAGGGGGGGTTCTACTCGGCGCTCGACGCCGACTCCGAGGGCGAGGAGGGGCGCTTCTATGTCTGGGAGGAGGCCGAGATGCGGGCGGTCACGGCCGACGCCGGGATTCCCACCGACCAGGCCGAGCGTCTGCTCGGGTACTGGGGCATCAGCCCCGCGGGGAACTTCGAGGGGCGGAACGTGCTCCACATCCCGGCCGGGGCGGCGGCAAAGCCCCCGCCCTGTCTGGCCGAAGCGCGCCGGGCGCTGCTGGCGCGGCGAGAGCAGCGGGTGATGCCCGGACTGGACGACAAGCGGCTGTGCTCGTGGAACGCGCTGATGCTTGGCGCGCTCGCCGACGCCGGCGCCGCGCTGAGGCGGGAGGAGTACCTGGACGCGGCCCGCGCCTGCGCGCGCTTCATCGCCGAGGAGATGCACGACGCGGAGGGGCGGCTGCTGCGCACCTGGAAGGACGGGCGAGGGCGGCTCAACGCCTACCTCGAGGACCACGCCTTCCTGCTCGAGGGGCTGCTGGGGCTGTATGAGGCGACGTTCGAGCAGCGCTGGTTCGAGGCCGCCCGCAGCACCGCCGACGCGATGATCGAGCGCTTCGCCGATCCCGAGCGGGGTGGATTCTTCACGACCTCGCACGACCACGAGCAGCTGATCGCCCGCCGCAAGGACCTCGACGACCACCCGATCCCCTCCGGCAACTCCTCGGCCGCGCTCGGACTGCTGCGACTGGCGGCCCTGACCGGCGAGCGCTCCTACGAGGACCGCGGCGTCGGCGTGCTGAGGATGCTCTCGCGAGCGGCCATCGGCCATCCGAACTCCTTCGGCCACACGCTGCTGGCGCTCGACTTCCACCTCTCCCCCACCCGCGAGGTCGCGCTCGTCGCCCCGCCCGCCAAGCAGGGCGAGGACGGGCTGCGAGCGGAGTTGGCCCCGCTCGGCGACGTGGTCTGGTCGAGGCTTCGCCCCCACGCCGTGCTCGCGGGAGGGCGGGAGGGCTCGGAGACCCCGGAGCTGCTGCGCGAGCGCACCTCCGTCGAGGGGGCGCCCGCCGCGTACGTCTGCGAGAGCTTCAGCTGCCGGGCCCCGGTGACCGAGCCCGCGCAGCTCGAGTCGGCGCTTGCCTGAGCAGCGATAGGCTGCCCGGGTGGCGGCCGAGCCCCAGACCACGGAGTCCGTAGAGACGCTGGCCCGCGCCTACTTCGAGCGCGTCGGGGCGCGCGACCCCGACGGGATGATGGAGTTCTGGCGCCCCGGCGGCAAGGGCACGATCCACGGGATCGCCGAGTTGACGGCGCCGGACAGCTATCGCGCCTGGTTCGTCAACCTGTTCGCCGCCTTTCCCGACTGGCGCTTCGAGGTCGAGGCCGTGGTCGCGGATGAGCGGCGCGCGGCCGTCAGGTGGCGGGCCACCGGCACCTTCGACGGCAGCGCGCAGTTCGAGGGCTTCGACCCAACCGGCGACAGCGTCGAGCTGGTCGGGGTGGACCTGCTCGAGGTCAGCGAGGGGCAGATCATCGCCCTCGACGCCTACTCCAACAGCATCCAGCTCGCCCGGCAACTGGGTGCGATGCCCGAGCGCGGCTCCCGCGGCGAGCGCGCGATGAACGCGGCCTTCAACCTGAAGACGCGCGTGGCACGCCGGCTGCGGCGCTCCTAGAGAACCGGCAGGAACTGCTGGACCTCGAACGGGGTCACCTGGACCCGGTAGTCCTCCCACTCCTTGCGCTTGATCTCGACGAAGCGGGTGAAGGCGTGCTCGCCGAGGACGCGCAGCAGCAGCTCCGAGTGGGCCGCGATCTCGATCGCCTCGCCGAGCGTCTCCGGCAGCTGCTCGATGCCGCGGCGGCTGCGTTCCTCCGGGGTCAGGTGGTAGAGGTTCTGCTCCATCGGCTCGGGCAGCTCGTAGCCCTGCTCGATCCCCTCGAGGCCGGCGTGGAGCATGCCCGCGAAGCAGAGGTAGGGATTGCAGGCGGGGTCCGGGCAGCGCAGCTCGGCCCGGGTCGCGCCCTCCTTGCCGGGGTGGTAGAGCGGCACCCGGATCAGCGCCGAGCGGTTGCGCCGTGACCACGCCAGGTAGACCGGCGCCTCGTAGCCCGGCACCAGGCGCTTGTAGGAGTTGACCCACTGGGCGAACAGCGGCGCGATCTCGCGCGCGTGCTTGAGCTGCCCCGCGATGAAGGCCTTGGCGGTGTCGGAGAGGTAGAACTGGTCGTCGGCGTCGTAGAAGGAGTTCCTGCCGTCCCGGCTGAGCGACTGGTGAACGTGCATGCCGGACCCGTTCTCGCCCTGCAGCGGCTTCGGCATGAAGGTCGCGTGCCAGCCGTACTTCATCGCGTACTCCTTGACCGTGATCCGGTAGGTCATGCAGTCGTCGGACATCGCGAGCGCGTCCTTGTAGCGCATGTCCACCTCGTGCTGGGAGGGACCGACCTCGTGGTGGGCGTACTCGACGTGGATGCCGAGCTGCTCCAGCGCCAGGATCGTCTCGCGCCTCACGTCCGAGCCGGCGTCGAGGGTGGTGAGGTCGAAGTAGCCGCCCTCGTCGAGGATCTCGGGCACTCCGTCGCTGGGCCTGGCCGACTTGAAGTAGAAGAACTCCAGCTCGGGGCCGATGTTGTAGGCGTCGAACCCCATCTCCCTGGCGCGGTCGAGGGCGCGCCTCATGATCCAGCGCGGGTCGCCCTCGTAGGGCTCGCCGCCGGGGACCTTGATGTCGCAGAACATGCGCGCCACCTTGTTTTGCTCCTCGGGGCGCCACGGGATCAGCCGGAAGGTGGCGGGATCCGGCATCGCGATCATGTCCGATTCCTCGATCGGGTTGAAGCCGGTGATCGAGGAGCCGTCGAAACCCATCCCGCCCTCGAACGCGTCCTCGAGCTCGGAGGAGTTGATCGAGAAGCTCTTCAGCTGGCCGAGCAGGTCGGTGAACCAGAAGCGGACGAAGCGCACGTCCTCGGCCTCGCAGTAGGCGAGGACGTCCTTCGCGCTGCTCGGCGGGTCGGCCACGGTCGCGCAAAGGTAGCGCGGCTCTGCCACGGGTACCTGGCCGAGTGAACCGAAACGCGCCGTCTGCGTATCTAAGAGCAGAGTCAACCCGACTCGGCCTATACTTACGTCGCGTAAGTAACAGGCTAAAAGTGAAGTACAGTCGCCCAAGAGACAGAACGAGGCCGCCGATGACGATCAAGACCGAGGTCAGCCGCTTCCACATCCACGACGAGCTCACCGCTCCCGACGACTCCGCCAAGCTGATCAAGGGGATCCAGACCGCAGGGGGCGCCGTCTCCAAGTTCCTCGGCGTGATCGCCGAGTCACCCGCGACGCTTCGCGCCTACACGCGCATGCGCTCCGAGCTGCACAGGGGAGAGCTGCCCCAGGCGACCCGCGAGCGCATCGGCCTGGCGGTCGCCGAGCGCCGCGACGACGCCTACACCCTGAACCAGTACGCGCGCACGGCCCGCGCCGCCGGCCTCGGCCTCGACGAGGTCGCGCGCGCCCGCGAGTTCGAGTCCTCGGATGAGAAAGAGCAGGCGCTGCTGACGCTGCTGAGGTCGACGCTGGCCTACGACGAGCCCGTTCCCCAGCACCTGGTCGAGGAGGCGCGCGAGGCCGGCTGGTCGGACTCGCAGATCATCGAGGCGGTCGCCGAGGTGGCGCTGGCCCAGTTCCAGAGCCTGTTCGCGGCGGCGGCGGAGCTGCCGCTCGAGAGCTCGGACCCGGCCGTTCTTCGCGCAGCCTAGGAAGCCGGCGTGACCGTGGCCTTGACCTTGTCCGCGCCGACGCTGAGGAAGCCGATCCGCTTCGCCGCTTTCTTGGTCAGGTCCCAGGCGAAGCCTTTGGTGTAGGGACCCCGGTCGATCACCGTGGTGGCGACGCTGCGGCCCTCGTAGGTGAAGGTGACATGGGTGCCGCAGGGGAGCTTCTTGTGGGCCGTCCCGATCGTGCTCGGACGAAGCTTCATCCCGCAGGCGGTCTGGTTGCCCCAGAGGCTGGGGCCGTACCAGGTGGCCTTCTTGTAGACGGTCCAGCTGTTCGCGCTTGCGGCGGGCTTGGTCGCGTCGCTGCCCCCGCCGCCGTTGGGCGGGGCGACGGTGCCGCCCGAGGCGGCATGCGCGATCGGGACGCTGCTCGCCAGGGCGAGTGCGCAAACCATGAAAAGCAGGCCCTTCTTGCGGTGCTTCGGCATCAACCTTCTTCTCTTTCGTCGCCTACGGGGTTAGCTGACGGGCTCGCGCTGAAAGATCGCGCTGCGCGGCGGTCGCCGCGATTCGCCCCATTACTGGGTCCCCCGATCTCCGCATATGTGGTGCGAAGACTCGGCTGAAGTCCGCAGGACCCTAGCACAGGGGACGACGGGGTTCCCGCTTTTGGGCCGGGCACGTACGGTCTCCCCATATGCTCAGCGCGTGCCCGCCGCACTCGTCACCGGCGCCGCCGGAGGCCTCGGCCTCGCGATCGCCCGCATGCTCGCCGAGCGCGGCCACGCGGTCACGGTCACCGACCTCGACGGCGAGGGTGCGGAGGGCGCCGCCGAGGCGATCGGCTCGGGGGCCCGGGGCCGCCGCCTCGACGTCACCGACGCGGCCGACTGCGCGGCCGCAGCCCGCGAGGTCGCCGAGCGGGACGGGCCCCTCGACGTCTGGGTCAACAACGCCGGGGTGCTGATCACGGGCGTCGCCTACCAGCAGGACCCCGCCGCCCAGCGCGCGATGCTCGAGGTCAACGCCGTCGGCACCTTCAACGGCACCCGCGCGGCGCTGGAGGTGATGCTCGCGGCGGGCCGCGGCCACGTGGTCAACGTGATCTCGCTCGCCGGCCTGGTCGCGGCTCCCGGCGAGGTCGCATACGCGGCCAGCAAGCACGCCGCGATCGCCTACTCGATCGGCACCCTGGCGGACCTGCGCCGCAGCGGCGTGCGCGGGATCGACGTCTCGGCAGTCTGCCCCGACGGGATCTGGAGCCCGATGCTGGAGGACAAGCTCGACGACCCCGACGCCGCCGCCTCCTTCTCGGGCTCGATGCTGACCCCCCAGCAGGTGGCCGAGCGGGTCGGGCGGGTGCTCGATTACCCGAGCCCCGTGGTCACGATCCCTCGTTGGCGCGGCGCCTTCGTCCGGGCCTTCGACGCCTTTCCCCGGCTGGCGACCCTGATGGTGCCGCTGGTGATGAAGGCCGCGCGCCGGCGCCAGCGGGCGTTCGCGCGCCGGCTCGAGCGCCAGGCTCCGTGAGCGCCGCCGAGCCCGCCCCCAGGGGCCCCCACGACGCGGGCGAGCGCGCTTCCCGGT
>VGBV01000002.1 GCA_016870325.1 Actinomycetota bacterium | reverse complement strand
GACTGGGGCGCGCTCGCGCGCCGCCCCGCCGCCGCCGCCCGCTTTCGGCACGTGGTGCTCGTCGACCCGCCGCCGTTCGCCGAGCTTGAGGCGATGGCGGCGCTCGCCGAGGCCGGCGAGGGCGCGGAGGGCCCGGGATACCTGCACTTGGCCTGGGGCCCCGCCGAGGCCGCGCTCGCGGCGAACTGCCTGGCGCTCGAGTGGGAGCCCCGCGGCCCGGCCGGCCAGGTCTGGCGGCTGCTGATCAAGGGCGGGGGCGAGGCCGCGGGTGCGGATCTGGCCGGCCTGCTCGCCGGCGCGGGCGAGCATCCCCGCACCCCGGAGACCTCGGCCCGCGCCGTCGCCGTGCTGAGCGAGCTCGGCCTCTGCGAGTGGGGGGGCGATGGCGCCGAACGCGGCCTGCGGGTCGTATCCTCGGAGCGGACCCAGCTGGAGCGGTCGCGGGCATACGCTGCCTGCGTCGCCAGGCACGAGGAGGGCAAGCGATTCCTGCAAAGCAAGGCACCCAGCAGCTGAGGGACGACGACCGCGGGGGGCACCTGCGCGTCGGCGAGACTCCGGAGGCCGGCAGTCCGCCGCGCGCCGACGCGATCACGCGCGACCTGACGGCCGAGCAGCGCGCCCTGCTGGGCGACCTCTTCGCCGTCATGCAGGAGCACGCGATCGATCCGACGGAGCCCGACGAGCGCGACGAGATCGAGCGCGCCTTCGCCTTCGCCTGCGAGAGCCACGAGGGGCAGGAGCGCAAGTCCGGCGAGGACTTCATCACCCATCCGCTCGGCGTGGCCCGGATCTGCGCCGGCCTGCGGCTCGACACCGCCACGCTCTGCTCCGCGCTCCTGCACGACACGGTCGAGGACACGAGCGCCAGTCTCGAGCAGGTGCGCGAGCAGTTCGGCGACGAGGTCGCCCAGCTCGTGGACGGCGTCACCAAGCTGACCGAGATCACCTTCAAGAGCCGCGACGAGCGCCAGGCGGAGAACTACCGGAAGATGATGGTGGCGATGGCCACCGACGTCAGGGTGATCCTGATCAAGCTGGCCGATCGCCTCCACAACATGCGCACGCTCGGCGCCCTGCCGAAGCAGAAGCAGCAGGAGAAGGCGCGCGAGACGATCGAGATCTTCGCGCCGCTCGCGCACCGGCTGGGGATCCACGCGATCAAGTGGGAGCTCGAGGACCTTGCCTTCGCGACGCTGCACCCCCGCAAGTACGAGGAGATCAAGGATCTGGTCGCCCAGCAGCGCGTCGAGCGCGAGACCTACGTCGACGACGCGGGCAGGTTCCTGGCCGAGGAGCTGGGCGAGGTCGGCATCGAGGCCGAGATCTCGGGCCGCGCCAAGCACTTCTACTCGATCTACACGAAGATGACCCGCAAGGGGCGGGAGTTCAATGAGATCTTCGACCTGACCGCGATGCGGGTCCTGGTCGGCTCGGTCAAGGACTGCTACGGGGCGATCGGGATCATCCATTCGCTCTGGAAGCCCCTGCCGGGCCGCTTCAAGGACTTCATCGCGATGCCCAAGGCGAACATGTACCAGGCCCTGCACACGACGGTGATCGGGCCCGAGGGCAGGCCGCTCGAGATCCAGATCCGCACCCAGGAGATGCACGACCTGGCGGAGTACGGGATCGCGGCGCACGTGATCTACAAGGAGGGCTCGGTCGAGGGCGTGCCGGGCCGCGAGAAGATGACCTGGCTGCGCCAGCTGCTGGAGAACGAGAAGGAGGCGGACCCGAAGCGCTTCCTCGAGGCCCTCAAGGTGGATCTGTTCGAGGACGAGGTCTTCGTGTTCACACCGAAGGGGGAGGTCAAGAACCTCTCAGCCGGCTCGACGCCGCTCGACTTCGCCTACTCGATCCACACCGACGTCGGCCACCGCTGCGTCGGCGCCAAGGTCAACGGCAAGATCGTCCCCCTGCACTACACGCTGCGCAGCGGCGACATCGTCGAGGTGATGGCAGCGAAGCAGGGCCGCGGCCCTTCGCGCGATTGGTTGAAGTTGGTGCGCACCTCGCGCGCGCGCAACAAGATCCGCGCCTGGTTCCAGCGCGAGGGCCGCGACGACGCCGAGCGCAGGGGCCGCGAGGCGCTCGCCGAGGCGCTGAAGAAGCGCGGGCTGCCGCACTCAAAGGTCGCCGGCTCGCCGCTGCTCGTCGATGTGATCCGCGAGATGGGCTTCCGCAGGGCCGAGGACTTCTACATCGCGATCGGCGAGTCCAAGATCTCGACCAAGGTCGTCGCCAACAAGGTGATGCAGCGCCTCAAGCGCGGCGAGGCGGTGGAGGAGGAGCAGCCCGCCGAGGGTCTGATCAAGGGAACCGACGAGCGCCAGCGCCGGGTCAAGGAGGCGACCAGCTTCGGGATCGAGGTCAAGGGCGTCGACGAAGTCGCCGTCCGCCTCGCCAAGTGCTGCCGGCCGGTCCCCGGCGACGAGATCGTCGGCTACGTCTCGCTCGGCCGCGGGATCACCGTGCACCGCGCCGACTGCCGCAACGTCGAGGCGCTGAAGAAGGCGCCCGAGCGCTTCACCGAGGTCAGCTGGGGCGGAGACAACGAGGCCGGATACCGGGTCGAGCTGCAGGTGGACGCCTGGGATCGCACCCGCCTGCTCGAGGACCTCTCGCGCACCTTCGCCGAGGCCGGCATCAACATCCTCGAGGCCCGCTGCGCGACCAAGCACCCGATGGTCAAGAACCGCTTCGTGGTCGAGGTCGGGGACACCGACCAGCTCAAGCAGTGCATCAGCCGGCTTCGCAACCTCGATGCGGTCTTCGACGCCTACCGCGTCACCCCGGGCGCCTGAGGTGCGGGCAGCGACGTGCGGCAGCGACCTGCGGCCACCGAATTGGCCACCCGCTCACCGCTGTCGCTATAGTCGTGCCCGCATGCTGAGGCCAGGGACAGCAGGCAGGGTCTTCGTAGCCGCGCTCGCATCCGCGGGGCTCGTCTCCGGGATCCTCGCGGGCGGCGCCCTCGCCGTCGCGCCGCAGATCCAGGCCGATGACGACTTCTTCAGCGCCGCGACCTACACGATGGACCAGGGCGACAAGCCCACCCTCTTAAACAACGGCGTCAACCTGCACAACGCCACCGCCAAGCTGAACGGGCCCGACGGCATGGTCCTGTTCGAGAGCGCGACGGTCGGAAACGGCGTCACTACCCCGGCCGAGGGGGCCCAGTACCTGACGGTCGGGAGCTACGCCTTCCTCTGCACGATCCACCCCCTCTCGATGCAGGCGGCCCTCCAGGTCTCCTCGGCCGGGACCCCCGTCCGGCGCCCCAGCATCGACGTCACAGCCGCCAAGGGCAAGGTCGCGAAGGTCGCGAAGAAGGGCAAGCTGCCCGTCACCGTCAGGGCGCTGACCGACAGCGACAAGATCACCCTGACGCTGAAGCTCGGCATGTCGAAGATCGGCTCCCAGCCGGAGTTCAACCTCGCCGCCGGCCAGCAGCGCAAGCTCTCGGTGAAGCTGACCAAGGCCGGCAAGAAGCAGCTCCGCAAGAAGTCGAAGGCCACCGTGAAGGTGATCGGCGACGTCCGCTTCGGCGCCTCCGACACCGCCAAGGCGAACCTGAAGTAGGGCGGCTCAGCCGGCTCGCGCCGCGATCGCCGAGCGGACCCGCTCGCCCGTCGCCTCCAGCTCCGCGGCCGATTCGTACTGGGTCCGCGGCCAGAAGAACCCGCGCAGCCCGTCCTTCTTGCGGCGCGGGACCACGTGGACGTGAAGGTGGGGGACGCTCTGGCTGACGACGTTGTTGAGCGCGACGAACGACCCCGGCCTCTCCATCGCCTCGGGGATCGCGGCCGAGAGCAGCCTGGCGTTGGCGAAGACGGCCGCCACGAGCTCGTCGGGCAGGTCGGCCAGGGTCTCGTGGTGGGCCCGCGGGATCAGCAGGCTGTGTCCGTGGAAGAGGGGCCGGGTGTCCAGGAACGCGAGCGTGAGCTCGTCCGAGTAGACGACCTCGGCGGGCTCGTGCCCCGCCGCGATCCTGCAGAAAAGGCAATCGCCGCCGTCATCGGCCACCGTCCCAGCCTAGACTTCGCCGTGGAGGAGATGGCGTGACAGGGACCACACACCAGCTGCGCCGACTCGCGCTCGCCGCGATCGCGTCCGCCCTTGCCGTGTCGCTCGCGGCGGCGCCCCCTTCGGCCGCCAAGAAGAAGAGCGCGAAGCTCCGCGTCGCTACCGCCAGCGAGGTCGCCCTGGGCGCCCAGGACCCCGTCGCCGCCGTCGCCACCTGCCCCAAGGGGACGAAGGTGGTCTCGGGCGGCTTCGCCACCTCCACTCCGGCGCTCGGCTCGCATTGGCTGAACGTGCACGAGTCCCAGCGCATCAGCGCCCGGGCCTGGCGCGTCTCGGGGGTCGAGATCTACGCGGGCTCGGACAAGCTGACCGCCTACGCCTACTGCGACGCGACGACCCCCAAGATCAAGGCGCGCTCAAACACCGCCGTGATGCCGCCGATCCCGGGCAGCGGCAGCGTCGTCCAGGCCTCCTGTCCGGAGGGGACCAAGGCCCTCTCGGGCGGCTTCGTCAGCGAGCCGGGCACGCCCACCGACCTGGCCATGGTCTCGCGCTCGATCCGCGCGGGCGGCACCCGCTGGGTCGTCGACGCGACGAACGTCGGCGCCGTTCCCGGCGGGCGCAACCTGACCGCGCAGGTCTACTGCGCGGAGGTCGGCAAGATCACCAAGCTGTTCGAGGATGCCGCCGTCGTCGGCCCCCAGGGCTCGCTGTTCACGGCGACCACGCCCAAGTGCCCGAAGAAGTCCACTTCGCGGGGCGGCGGCTTCGCCACCAGCACCCCGACCGGCGGGCTCACGAACGCCGCCATCGTCTATGAGAGCCGGCGCGCCAGATTTTCGAGGTTCGGCGGCGCCACCTGGTCGAGCTCCGCGAGCGCCGCCAGCGCCACCACCTCGATCACCCTGATCACGGACTCCTACTGCCGGTAGCTACGAGACGACGGTCAGGGCCCGCGGGGCGACCCCGACCTCGACCTCGCTGAAGTCGCCGATGTAATCGCCGTCGACCTGGACCGGGAAGCGGCGGCGGGCGCCCTCGGAGTCGTCCGAGAGCGATTGCACGAGCGCCTCGGTGACGCCCTCGGCGTGGTCGATCTGGCGGTGGGACGCGGGGCGCATGCCCTTGCCCGAGGCCAGCACCCGGCCCGCGATCGTCGGCATGTCGCGCTGGGCCGAGCGCCGCAGCACCGCCAGGGAGAGGGTGCCGTTGTCCAATGCGGCCCCGTCGCAGACGCGCACGGGGCGGTCGCCGAAGTAGGTGAAGGGGTCGGAGTTCTGGATGATCGCCGTCACCCCCTCGAAGCGGTTGCCCTCGAGCTCGACCGACATCCGCACCGGGCTGCGCAGGTACTCCCTGTAGAAGCCCGAGATCGCCGCCCAGGTGAAGTACCACTGGCCGGCGCGCGCCTTCGTCCTCGGGTGGGCGTCCACGCGCTTGACGACGCTCGCGTCCAGCCCCATACCGCAGGCGAAGACGAAGTGGCGGCCGTTGATGCGCCCCAGGTCGATCTTGCGGGGGCGGAAGTCGTCGGCGATGCCGATCAGGTGCTCGGTCGCGTCGACCACGTCGTTGGGGATCCCGAGCGTGCGGGCGACGACGTTGGTCGATCCGCCCGGCAGCACCGAGACGGGCACGCCGGTGCCGGCGAGGCCGTTGGCGACCTCGTTCAGGGTGCCGTCGCCGCCGAAGGCGACGACGACGTCGTACTCGCCGTGGCCCGCGTCGCGCCCGATCTCGATCGCGTGCTCGGATGCCTCGGTGTCGATGGCCTCGACCTCGTAGCGGGCCTGGAGCGCGTAGACGACCAGGTTCTTGAGACGGTCCGAGACCGTGGTCGCGTACGGGTTGACGATGATCAGCATCCGCTTCTTCTCGGAGTCGGGCGTGAGCGGCTGGGCCGGAGCGGGGTCGCGCTCGCGGCTGGGGGAGGCTGTCGGCGACACGGGCACCGAACCCTAGCCCCGCTCGGGCTCGAGGCGCCCGATCAGGTCACCGAGCTCGGCCGAGCCGGCCTCGGCCGCCGCCTCGTAGCGGATCACGCCGTCCTCGCTGACCTCGCCCACGTGCCCGGCGTTGATCAGCAGGTCGACGTGCCCGATCACCTCCGAGAGGGTCAGGAAGGCCTGGGCCACGGCGACGTCTCCCCAGATCGCCTGCGCCAGCTCGTGCCCGGTGCGCGACCGCTCCGCGATCAGCCCGTGGAGCTTCTCGGCGCGGCGCTGGTGCATCGCCAGGCGCTTCTCGATCAACTCGCGGTGGTTGGTGATCGGCTCACCGTGGCCCGAGAGCACGACCTCGGCGGGCAGCTCCCTGGTCCGCTGCAGCGACTGCAGGTACTCGACCAGGGCCTGACGGCGATCGCTCGAGCCGTCGAGCGGGCGCGAGATCAGCGGGTTCGAGGAGATGTGTGCGATCAGGTGGTCGGCCGCGATCAGGATCTTCCGCTCCTCGTTCCAGAAGAGGGTGTCCGAGGGGCTGTGCCCGGGACGGAGCTGGACTTCCAGCTCACGGTCGCGGAAGCGCAGGCGCTCCCCGTCTCGGATGGGGTCGGTGACTCTGGTCTTCGCGCCCAGGGCGCGGAAGCTCCCGGTCACCCGCCGCAGCGCGGTCACGACCTCGTCGGAGATCCCGTGGCGCAGCATCAGCTCGGCCGCTTCCCGATCCTCTCGCTCGGCGTCCTCGCCGAAGTTCTCGACGAAGGGGACGACCGCGTCGATCGCCGAGACCCTGGCGCCGGAGCGCTCGGCGACGTTCTGGACCAGTCCCAGGTGGTCGATGTGCTGGTGGGTGATGATCACCAGCTCGAGGTCCTCGATCCGGTGCCCGAGCGCGTCGAGTTGGTGCTCGAGCTCGTTCAGCGCCTTGCCGGAGTTGGGGCCTGCGTCTATCAGGGTCAGAGGCTCGTCCTCGAGCAAATAGCAGTTGACCCGCCCGACCCGGAAAGGGGTGGGGATGCGGAGCATGCGGATGCCGGCGTCGGTGATCCGCTGCCAGACCTCGTTGGGGACGGCGGCCTCCTCGCCCCGCTCGCCGTGGCTCATGACCGGATCAGCCCCAGCACCTCGTCCCGCTTGTCGGCCATGTGCTCACGGGAGACCAGCGACTCGAGGTTGAGCCGGAGCAGCGGCTCGGTGTTGGACGGGCGCACGTTGAAGTGCCAGTCCGGGTAGTCGATCGAGATGCCGTCGAGGTGGGAGACGTCCCCGTCGGACCAGCGCCGCTCGATCTCGGCCATCTTCGCGTCCTGGTCCGGGACCTCGGAGTTGATCTCACCCGAGATGAAGTAGCGAGAGCGGAATCCGGCCATCAGCTCGCCCAGCGAGCTCCCGCGCGAGGAGACCAGCTCCAGCATCAACAGCGCCGGGATCGCGCCGGAATCGGCGCAGTAGAAGTCGCGGAAGTAGTAGTGGCCCGAGACCTCGCCGCCGAAGACGGCGCCCTCGTCGCGCATGCGGCGCTTGAAGAAGGCGTGGCCGACGCGGCTGAGGCCGGTGCGCCCGCCCAGCTCGGCGACCCTGTCGGGAACGGCGCGGCTCGAGCGCGGGTCGCAGAGGACCATCGCTCCCGGCTCCTTGCGCAGCAGCGCCTCGGCAAGCAGGGCGCAGACGAAGTCGCCGTCGCAGAAGTTGGCCTCCTCGTCGAAGAAGAAGCAGCGGTCGGCGTCACCGTCCCAGGCGATCGCCAGGTCGACGCGGTCCTCGCGGATGCGCTCCGCGATCAGCTCGCGGTTCTCCTCGAGCATCGGGTTGGGCCCGCGCTCGGGGAAGTCCGAGCTGGGCTCCCAGGCCGCGGTGCGCAGCTCGACGCCGAGCTGCTCGAGCACGGGGCCGACCATCGGGCCGGCCATGCCGTCGCTGCCGTAGGCCAGCACCCGCAGGGGGCCGATCGCCTTCGGGTCGACGAACCCCATCACGTACCGGTGGAACGCCTCGCCGACCTCGACCGGCTCGGCGGAGCCGCCGCCCGGGGGGTCGGGCAGGCCGGCCTCGATCTGGGCGCGCACCTCCTGGATGCCGGCGTCGCCGGAGAGGGCCAGCGCGCGCTCTCGCAGCAGCTTCATCCCGGTGTAGGCCCGCGGGTTGTGGGAGGCGGTGACCATGGCGCCCCCGTCGAGCTCGCGCGAGCCGACGAGGAAGTAGAGCTGCTCGGTGGCCACCCGCCCCGCGTCCAGCACGCGCACGCCCTCGGCGACCATGCCCTCGCAGGCCCGCTCGGCCATCTCCGGCGAGCTCTCGCGCATGTCGTGGCCGAGCCCGACGACGAGATCGCCCGCCGGCTTCTCTCGCAGCTCGGCGAGCACCCGGGCGAAGCCGCGCCCGATCAGGAAGGCGGTGTCGCCGTCCAGCTCCTCGCCAGAGAGGCCGCGGACGTCGTAGGCCTTGAAGATCTGCGGGGGCGGTGGGGAGGGAGCGGCCATCGGTCGGCGCAGGTTACGGCCCGCCGGGGCCCCGGTGGACCGCGCCTCAGGCCGGGCGCACCGGACCGCGCCTCAGGCCGGGCGCCCGAAGGCGCCCGCGAGCGCCGAGTAGCTCTGCTCGAGGGTCTGTGGCATCACCCTGGTGTCGGCCAGCACCGGCATGAAGTTGGTGTCCCCGCCCCAGCGAGGAACCACGTGCATGTGAATGTGGTGCTCGACGCCGGCGCCGGCGACGCGGCCCTGGTTGAAGCCGACGTTGTAGCCGTGGGGGGAGTAGGTGCGCTCGAGGATCGTCATCGCCTCCTGGGCCAGGGACATCATCTCGGCGATCGCGGCGGCCTCGATCGCGGGCAGCGAGGCGACGTGCTCGTAGGGGGAGACCATCAGGTGCCCGTTCGTGTACGGGTACTTGTTCAGGATCACGAAGCAGCTGGCGCCGCGATGGACTATCAGGTTCCCCTCGTCGTCATCCTCCGCGGGCTTGGCGCAGAAGATGCAGTCCTCCTCGATGTCCTTGCTCGCGTCCTTCACGTAGTCCAGCCGCCAGGGCGCCCAGATCCGGTCGTTGACCACAGGGCCATCGTACGTTGCGGGCGAGCCCGCTGTCGGCGAGGATCATCGGGTGCCGCCGCCCGACCCGGACATCGGCTTGCGCCAGGCCGCGATCGCCAAAGCGCGCGAGCTCCAGAAGCTGTTCGATGAGATCGTCCCGCTCAGGGTTCTGCAGGAGGGATTCGTTCATGAGGGTGAGCAGATCAGCTTCGGATCCTTCAAGAAGGGCATCCACCGAGCGCGCCAGCAACAAGGCCCGGCCGCGCTGACCATTCTCACCACGGCCCCGAAGCCAGGAAGACCCCCGCCCTATGAGGATCGCATCGACGAGGACTCCGGGGTGATCGAGTACCGGTATCGAGCAGGATCATCCGAGCAGTTCGACAACCGCGTCCTCAGGGCGGCGCTCGAGCTACAAGCCCCGATGATCTACTTTCGCGGGATTGCTCCAAGCCAGTACCAGGTCGTGGCGCCCGTGTTCGTGGTCGCAGATCTTCCGGATCGTTCCGCGGTCGTACTCGAGGTTGGGTTACCGCACGCTGACACGCAGGGGAACGGCCTGGTCTCTTCACCAGACACACGTCGCTACGCGCTGACATTGGTCGCCGCCCGAACTCATCAGCGGAGGTTTCGCGAGGAAGTCTTGGCCGCCTATCGACAGAAGTGCGCGGTCTGTTCGCTCAGAGAACCCGACCTGCTCGAGGCTTCCCACATCATTCGAGATGGGGCGCCGGACGGCATCGCGTCGGTGATCAACGGGCTCTCCCTCTGCGCGATTCATCATCGGGCCTACGACCGGAACCTGCTCGGGATCGATCCCCGAGGGGAAGTTCACATCAGCGAGCGTCTCTTGCGCGAGATCGACGGTCCGATGCTCGGCAACGGGCTGCAGCAATTTCACGGCGCAGCGATCCTGCAGCCGCGTCGGGCAGCCGATCGCCCGGAACCGGAACGGCTCGAGGTCCGCTTCGAGGAGTTCTCCGCCGCGGCGGCTTGAGGCCAATAGCCAACCGAATGAACGCTTGACCCCCCTATAGGGGGCAAACCGTTCAGTTGCCGTCGGCTCCGCCATCAGGTCGCGGCCACGAGCGGCCGCCCGCATCAGTCGCGGCGCTGCGCGCCGCTCAGAAGCAGGGCGGCCTGACCGCCGCTACAGCCAGCCGCGGCGGCGGAAGTAGCCGACCATGCCGAGCAGCACGGCGACCATGACGCCGACGATCACCCAGAAGCTGACGGTGGTCCCACCACTGGGGTCGCCGCCGCCGGGGAGGCCCACGTTCATGCCGAAGATGCTCGCGATCATCGTCAGCGGCAGCACGATCACCGAGATCGCGGTCAGCACGCGCAGGATGTCGTTGACGCGGTGGTAGAGCACCGACTCGTTCGTCTCCTCGAGCGCGACCACGACCTCCTTGTAGTTCTCGAGCATGTCCCAGATGCGCTCGTGGGCGTCGACGATGTCGTCGAAGTAGATCTCCAGGTCCATCTCCGGCGCCAGGTAGCGGTCCTTGACGCGCTCGAGGTCGCGCAGCACCGGGCGCTGGGGGCGGATCACCTTGCGGAAGTTGATGATCTCCTGCTTGACGTTGGAGATGTCGCGCACGATCTCCTCCGAGCGGCCCTCGAATATCTCCTGCTCCAGCGCGTCCAGCTTGTTGCCGATCTTGCGCAGCATCGGGAAGCAGTAGTCGAAGCCGTCGTCGACGATCCGGTAGAGCAGGTAGCCGGAGCCGCGCGAGAAGATCTGGTCGCGGAGCTCCTCCTTCTGGTGGCAGCGCTCGAACAGGTACTCGACGGGCTGCAGCGGCTGGTTCGGGATCGTGATCAGCACGCCGGGGCCGACGAAGATGTCGAGCTCGCCCGTTCCCAGCCGGCCCGCGGAGCTGTCGAAGACAGGGAAGTTGAGGACGATGAACAGGTAGTCGTCGTACTTGTCGATCTTCGGGCGCTGGTTGCGCGAGAGCACGTCCTCGTAGTCGAGCGGGTGGAACTCGAAGTTCTCCTCGAGCCAGGTCTGCTCGATCGCGGTCGGGTGCTCGACGTTGATCCAGCGCAGGCCCTCGGCCGCTACCTCCTCGATGTTGGGAGCGCGGGGCTCAGCCTGCTCGGGAGCGACCGCGGCTCGGCCGGCGCGCGCGGTCCTGCGCAGCCTGGGGCGAGGGAGGTTCGGCATCGGCCGGCTCCTCGTGTGCGGTCAGCTGTTCCATGGCGAATGGCACTCTACGCAACGGCCGCATCCGGGACCGCAAGCCGATGCCCGCGCTATAGTCACCCGCACATAGCTGCACCACATCAAGAGGGGTGGAGGGAATGGCCCGTTGAAACCCCGGCAACCCCCTCGGATCGTCGCGATTCGAGGAAGGTGCCAAATCCATCAGGCAAGCAATTCGAGAGGCCTGGAAGATGTGGGAAGAGATTCCCCCCGGAACCTCCGCCCACAGCCAGGCGGAGGTTTTTTCGTTGGCGGTCGAATCACTGAACTGCAAGGAGTGCGGAGCGTCCTATGAGCTCGGCGCCGCCTTCTTCTGCGAGAGCTGCTTCGGGCCGCTCGAGGTCCGATATGACCACTCCGGCCTCGACGCCGTGGAGCTGAAGCGCAAGATCCAGGCGGGATCTCGCGGGATCTGGCGCTATGCGGACTTCCTGCCGTTCGCCGAGGGCGAGCGCCCGGGCGACCCGCTCGAGCCCGGCATGACGCCGCTGGTCAAGGCCGACCGGCTGGCCGAGCGGCTCGGCCTCGGCGAGGTCTGGGTCAAGAACGACGCCGCAAACCCCACGCACTCGTTCAAGGACCGGGTGGTCGCGGTCGCGGTCGCCAAGGCCAAGGAGCTGGGCTTCGAGACCGTCGCCTGCGCTTCGACCGGGAACCTGGCCAACGCCGTCGCCGCGCACGCGGCCGCCGCCGGCCTCGACTCGTACGTGTTCGTGCCCTCCGACCTGGAGGAGCAGAAGCTGCTCGCGACCGGTGTCTATGGCACCAAGCTCGTCGGCATCCGGGGCAACTACGACGACGTCAACCGTCTCTGCACCGAACTCGCCGCCGAGCGCCCCTGGGCCTTCGTCAACGTCAACCTGCGCGCCTACTACGCCGAGGGCTCGAAGACCCTGGCCTACGAGACGATCGAGCAGCTCGGCTGGACCCTGCCCGACCGGATCGTCGGCCCTATCGCCTCGGGCTCGATGTTCACCAAGCTCGGCCGCGGGATCAGCGAGTGGCTCGAGATCGGGCTGGTCGAGGGCGAGCTGCCGATCTTCTGCGGCGCCCAGGCCGAGGGCTGCTCGCCGGTCGCGACCGCGTTCGCCGACGGATCCGACGTCTGCAAGCCCCAGAAGCCCGACACGATCGCCAAGAGCCTCGCGATCGGGGATCCGGCGGACGGGCCCTACGCGCTCGACCTCGCGCGCAGCACCGCCGGCGCGATCGAGTCGGTCGACGACGACGAGATCCGGGCCGGGATCCGGCTGCTCGCCGAGACGACGGGCATCTTCACCGAGACGGCCGGCGGGGTCACCGTCGGGGTGCTCGCGAAGCTCGCCGAGCAGGGAGCGATCGACCCGGGCGAGCGCGTCGTCGTCTACATCACCGGCGAGGGCCTGAAGACGCTCGACGCCGTGCGCGACTCCTTCCAGATGCACGAGATCGATCCCACCCTCGAGTCCTTCGAGCGCGAGTTCGCTCCGGCGCAGGTCGCCTGACGGCTTGACTAGGATGCCGTCGGCATGAGCATCACCGTCAAGATCCCGGCCCAGCTCCGCGCCGCCACCGGGGGCGAGGGCGAGGTCGAGGTCGAGGGCGGCACCGTCGGCGAGGCGCTCGACGCCGTCTTCGACCAGCACGACGGGTTGCGCGAGCGAATCACCTCCGACGGCGATCTGCGTCGCTTCGTCAACGTCTACGTGGAGGGCGAGGACATCCGCTTCCAGGACGGCCTCGAGACCGCCGTCAACGACGGCGACGAGGTCACGATCCTGCCCGCCGTCGCGGGCGGCTGAAGCGCCCCGTCGTCATCCTCTGCGGCGGCCGCGGCACGCGCCTGCGCGAGCGCACCGAGTCGATCCCGAAGGCGCTGGTGGAGATCGGCGGCCGGCCGATCCTCTGGCACGTGATCTCGATCTACGCTGCCCAGGGCTTCGAGCGCTTCCTGCTCGCGACCGGGTACAAGGGCGAGCAGATCGAGGACTGGGTCGCGGACAGCGACTGGCCCGCCGGGCTGGAGGTCGAGTGCATCGAGACGGGGACGGACACGCCCACCGGCGGGCGGATCAAGCTGCTGGAGGACCGGCTGGACGGGGGTGCGTTCTGCGCCACCTACGCGGACGGGGTCGCCGACATCCACCTCGGCGCGCTGCTGGAGGCGCACGAGCTGGCCGGCGCGCAGGCCACCGTCACGGTCGTCCGCCCGACCCTCCAGTTCGGGGTCGCCGAGCTGGGCGAGGACGACCGGGTGCTGCGCTTCGAGGAGAAGCCGAGCCTCGATCGCTGGATCAACGGGGGCTTCTTCTGCTTCGAGCCGGGCGCGCTCGACTACCTGGCGCCCGACAGCGTGCTCGAGCGCGAGCCGCTGGAGCGGCTCGCCGCGGACGGCGAGCTCGCCGCCTACCGGCACGAGGGCTTCTGGGACTGCATGGACACCTACAAGGACGCGGTGCTGCTGAACGACCTCTGGGAGTCGGGGCGGGCGCCGTGGCGGATCTGGTCCGAGGAGGAGAGCGGATGAGGAGGGAGGCGTGAAGGCGCTCGTCACCGGCGCCCGCGGCTTCGGCGGCTCCTGGCTCGCGCGGGCGCTGCTCGAGCGCGGCGACGCGGTGGTCGGCCTCGACCGCGCCACCGAGCGGGCCTCGGGCCTGGCGCTGCTGGGGATCGAGGGCGAGGTCGAAGAGCACGTCGCCGACCTGCTCGACCCGGGGTCGATCCGCTCGGCGGTCGCCGCCCACACCCCCGACACAGTCTTCCACCTCGCCGCCCAGGCGATCGTCGGCGACGCCCTCGCCTCGCCGGTGCCCACCTTCCGCGCCAACGTCGAAGGCACCTGGAACCTGCTCGAGGCCGTCAGGGAGGCCGGCGGCGCCCGCGTCGTCGTCGCCTCCTCCGACAAGGCCTACGGGGCCCGTCGGGACCTGCCCTACACCGAGGACGCGGCCCTGCAGCCCACCTTCCCCTACGACGTCTCCAAGGCCGCCGCCGACCTGATCGCGCGCTCCTACTGGCACAGCTACAGGCTGCCGGTGGCGGTGACGCGGTTCGCCAACATCTACGGCGGCGGCGACCTCAACTTCTCGCGGCTGATCCCCGAGGCGGTGAGCGCTGCGCTGGACGGGCGCCGCCCGGTGATCCGATCGGACGGCAGCCCAGAGCGGGATTTCCTCTACGTCGAGGACGTCGCCTCCGCCTACCTCGCCGTGGCCGACGCGCTGACCGAGGAGCGCGGCGCGGGGGAGGCCTTCAACGCCGGCTGGGGCCGCCCCAACTCCGTGCGCGAGGTGGTCGAGCTTGTCTGCGAGCTGTCGGGGTCCGGCGTCGAGCCCGACTTCCGCGGCAGCGGCAACCCGGAGGGCGAGATCGACCGCCAGTACCTGGACTTCTCCAAGCTTCGCGAGCTGACCGGCTGGGAGCCTCGAGTCGAGCTGCGGGAGGGCATCGAGCGGACCCTCGCGTGGTACCGCGAGCACCCCGACGTTCGTCCCTGACCCGCCCTGCCCGCCGCTCCGAGTGTGATACTCACCGGGGGTGAGGTCGAACGTCGAGCTGGCCAAGCGGTCGTACGAGGCGTTCTCGCGAGGCGACATGGACGCGTACGTCGACTGCTTCAGCGAGGACACCGAGTGGTACGTGTCGGCGATGCTGACCGGCAGGGTCCGCTACAGCGGCCAGGCAGGCGTTCGTGAGTTCATCAGGGACGTCGAGAAGCTCGGCGAGGAGCACGGGGAGCGCTTCGCCGCCGACATCACCGAGTTCTCCGAGGTGGCCGAAGACCGGGTGCTCGGCCTGGGTGTGAGCCGGATCGAGCGCGAGCAGGAACCGCTCGAGTTCGACACCGGCGTCGTCTACACCTTCGCCGACGGCAAGATCGTGCGGCTCGACGCGTTCACCAGCCACGACGAGGCCCGCCAGGCCGCCGGGCTTTCCTGACGCGCGGGGGCGGCGCTGCCCCCGAGCGCGCCCGGCAGGATTCGAACCTGCGGCCTCCGCCTCCGGAGGGCGGCGCTCTATCCAGCTGAGCTACGGGCGCGGGGAGCAGTCAGGTTACTCGCAGCGTGAAGAAGAACATGTGTTCGATCCGACGCTCAGGCTGGTCCATTTCACGCTCGCGGGGCGAGTTACCGGGATAATGCGGGCGTGCCCGAGTCGCCCGGCAAGCCACCCGAGTTCGACCTGAAGCTGGCCGAGGTCGCCGCCTGGGTCGGTACGGGGCCGGACGGAATCGGGCAGGGCGTCCCCGACGCGGCCGAGGAGGAGCTGCTGGAGATCGAGGGCGACGACCCCGCGCGCGCGCTGCGCCAGACGCTCGGCATGTTCGCCACCGGCGTCACCGTGATCACGACCAAGGTAGGGGACGAGGTCCACGGGATGACCGCGAACGCGTTCATGTCGGTCAGTCTCGAGCCTCCGCTGGTGTTGATCTCGGTCGACCGCCGCACGAAGATGTGCTCGCTCCTGTACGAGGGCCGGCGCTACGGCGTCTCGGTGCTGGCAACCGACCAGCGCGAGCTCTCCGACCGGTTCGCCGGCCGGGTCGCCGACGGCGGGGCCGCGCCCGCGTTCGACCTGGTCCACGAGACCCCCGTGGTCGACGGCTCGGCCGCCCAGTTCGTCGCCAAGGTCGCCAAGTCCTACTGGGGCGGCGACCACTCCCTCTTCCTAGGCAGGGTCGAATACGCCTGCTACGACGAGAACGCCCGCCCCCTCCTCTTCCACGGAGGCCAGTACGGCGACCTGGCCTCGGGCGCCGAGCTCGCCTAGTGGCCTTTCTCGGAACGTTCGCCAGGAAATGACGCAGGCCAGGCGCCGCCAGGCAAGGAGGCAGGGAGTCCGAATAGCAGCGCTATTCGGACGACCGAGGACGCAGCATGGTGGTGATCCGGACCAGTCATTTCCGGTGAGACGTTTTGAGGAGGGCCACTAGCTCCGCGGGCGCTCCTTCTTCGGGTCATAGAAGGGGATCGGGACGACCTTGGCGGGGATCCGCTTCTGGGCGCCGTCGAGCTTGCCGACCTCGATCTCGGTTCCGGGCTCGGTGTGCTGCACGGCGAGGCGGCAGAGGGCGATGTTCTTGCGCAGCACCGGGCTGCGGGTGCCGCTGGTGACGACGCCGACGCTGGCGCGCTCGGCGGGGACGTGGACGCAATCACCATGGCCGGCCGTTTCGGAGCCCTCCAACTCGAGGCCGACGAGCTTGCGCTGGGGATGCTCGGAGCGCTCGACCAGGGCCTGTTTGCCGACGAAGTCGTCCTCGGAGTCCAGAGCGACGGCGAAGCCGATGCCGGCCTCGAAGGGGTCGACCTGGTCGTCGAACTCGTAGCCGGCGAAGATCAGGCCCGACTCGATTCGCAGCATGTCGAGCGCCGAGAAGCCGAGCGGCTGCAGGCCGTGACCCTCACCGGCCTCGGTGATCGCGTCCCAGACGGCCTCCCCGTCGTCGGGGTGGCACCAGACCTCGTAGCCCAGCTCGCCCGTGTAGCCGGTGCGCGAGACGACGATCGGGATCCCGTCGTAGTCGCCGATGCGGCCGATCAGCAGACGGAACCACTTGAGCTCGTCGAACGCAGGCTGCTGGGGGTTGGTCCAGACGATCTTCTTCAGGATCTCGCGGCTCTCGGGGCCCTGGACAGCGACGTTGTGGAGCTGGTCGGTCGAGGGCTTGACGAAGACCCGCATGTCCTCGGCGTCGGCGAGCTTGTTCAGGTGAACGCCGGTGTACTCGTCGCCGGCGACGAAGCGGAAGTTGTCGTCGGCGAGCCGGTACACGGTCGCGTCGTCGAGCATGCCGCCGGTCTCGTTGCAGACCGCGGTGTAGGTGACCTGGCCGACCGAGAGCTTGCGCGCGTCGCGGGTGATCGCGCGCTGGATCAGCATCTCGGCGTCGGGGCCCAGCACCTCCCACTTGCGCAGGGCCGAGAGGTCCATGATCGCGGCCCGCTCGCGGCAGGCCCAGTACTCGCCGATCGAGCCCTCTCCGGGGAAGCAGTCCGGCAGCCAGTAGCCGCGGTACTCGACCATGTCGCCCGTGAGGGCGGAGGTACGGCGGTGGAAAGCGGTCTCCTTGGTCATTACGGGCTCGGCCTCCGGTGTGACGCGATGGGCGATCGCCTGCGAGAAGGTGTTCTCGGGCGAGTAGACGCGGACGTGGATGTCGCTGATCTCCCAGCCGTTGGCCGGGTCAACGTCGTCGGGACACGACGACGATGCGCAGAGTAGGTCGTTGGCGGCGCGGAGCAGCACGTAGTCGCCGGGCCGTGACCAAGGCTCGTCCAGGATGAAGTTGTGGTCGTCGTCGAAGTCGGTGTTGTAAAAGAAGTTCAGGGCCTCCCAGCCGCGGCGCTCCTCGACCCCGTAGGGCGTCACCTCGCCGTTGAAGTTGGTCGAGCAGTTGATGTGCCCGGGATAGCCCAGCTCCTCGTAGTACTTGGCCGTGCAGGCGAGGGCGAAGCTGTCGTGACGGCCGACGGTGTCCTGGATCAGCTCGGTCAGCGGGTCCATGTCCTTGTCGAAGGTCTTGCGGTGCAGTCCGGGCGCCGGGTACTTCATCCCCATCAGCGTCCTGGTGGTGGTCGCGTCGAGCCCCCGCTCGACCCCGTCCTGGAGCTTCTGCCAGTTGAAGGCGAGGAAGTCCGAGCACTGCTTGCCGCGCACGTCGATGATCTGGATGTACTCGCCGCGCTTCACCTCATAGCCCTCGGCCGTCGCCGCGCTGACGCGGAAGTCGAGGCGGGGCTCGGCAAGGGGGGGCGGAAGCTCCACCTCCTCGAACGGCCTCGGCGCCGCCCGCTGCACCTCGACCAGCAGGGGCGAGGACGGCCAGTCCCCGTCGACGACCCGGCCGCCGGGCGCCGCCACGATCGCGGTCGCATCGCGCTCGACGGTGAAGGACTCGGACGCACCGCGCGGCGTCTTGGCGTCGAACAACCGCAGGGCTCGGGCGTCCTCGGGGACCAGACCCTCGGCCCCGAGCGTGCCCAGGAACCCTGCCGCCGCGCCATTCCCAAGCAGGCCGCGCAGCACGCCGGCCTCGGAGTCGGCGCGGGCGCCGATCGCGGCGAGGTCCTCGCCGCCGTCGGCGTCCAGGACGGTCAGCTCGGCGACCTGGCCACCGTCGCGGTTGACGACCCTGACGACGTCGTCGGGATGCAACCGCACCGCCGTCGCCGCCCCCGGCCGCACCCAGTGCGACTCGAAGGAGCGGTCTACCGGCTTCAGGCCGGCGTCGAGGAGTACCGGGCCGGTGGCCGAGGCCATGCTGCGGTCAGGCCTTCGCCGGCTCGGTCTTCTCGGCCTTGTCGGCCTCTTCCATCAGCTGCTCGGCGAGCTCGCGCTTGCCCTTGGAGTCGAGCTTCTTCACCTCGTTCTCGACCACGCGCCTGTTGTAGGTCTGGTTCCAGTAGTCGAGCGAGTCGAAGCCGTTGAGCACCGCCTTGCCGACGAACTGGCGCAGCACCTCGTTGGTCGGGCCCATAACCCAGCCGGCCTTGGCGTCGCGCAGGTAGCGCTCCAGCTCCATGTCCTTCTTGTAGCCGGACCCGCCGCAGGCATGCAGCATCTTGTCCACGTGCTGCGCGGTGTTCTTGGCCGCCTCGAACTTGATCTGCCATGCCCAGTGCAGGTAGTCGGCGCGGGCCGTCTCGCTGGGCTTCAGCACCTTTGTGTTGTCGTCGGTGGCTCGGTCCATCGCCTGGGCGACCGAGAACACGAACGAGCGGCAGGCGTTGGTGTCCATCACGGCCTCGCCGACGTAGTCCTGGATCGTCGGGTAGTCCGCGACCCGCATGCCGACATCGACGTGCTTCTTGCGCGTGGTGTGACGCTTGGCGATGTCGATCGCTCCCAGCGTGATCCCGTTCCAGACCGACGAGGAGCCGACGAGGAACCAGGGGTCGACGGCCTCGTCGTTCGAGTTGGCGCCGTCGCCGAGCGGACCGACGACCTGCTCGCCGGGGATCTCGATGTCCTCGACCTGGATCGGGCCGGACTGGTTGCCGCGCAGCCCGAGCGCGTCCCAGAGCGACGGCTGGGCCTTGACGTCGTCGCCGTCGATGACGAAGACCGAGAGGTCGTCGTAGCCCGTGAAGTCGGGGCTCGTGGTCTGCACCACGTAGAAATCGGCGAAGCCGCCCGAGGTCGTCCAGCTTGACTTCTTGTTGACCTTGTAGCCGCCGTTCGACTTCTGCGCGTTCGAGCTGACCGGGTACCAGAAGTGCGAGCCGGTCTCGGGGTCCGAGTAGGAGAGCGTCCCGATCCGGACCTTCTCGTCCAGCGGCCGGATGTACTTGTCGATCAGCGCCTCGGTCGGGCGCAGCATGATCGTCGCGACGGCGCCGATGTGCATCACGTAGCACATCGCGGTCGAAGCGCAGCCGTAGCGGGCGAGCGTCTCGCAGACCATCGCGAAGCCGACGTGGTTCTGGCCCAGGCCCCCGTACTCCTCGGGGACGGTGAGGCCGAGGAAGCCGTTCTCGGCAAGGATCTCGAAGTTCCGCCTCGGGTAGAGCAGCTCGTCGTCGAAGCGCTTCGCGTTCGCGCGCATCTCCTGCTCGCAGAGACCGATCAGCGTCTCGCGGAGCTCCTTCTGCCGGTCGGTCAGGACCCAGTCGGGGTCCCAGTCGTAGTCCAGCCCCCAGAACGGCTCCGATCCCCACATCTTCTCGGTCATGCGGCCTCTCTCCTCGATTGGACGAATCTGTACAAGAAACGATTCTGCCGCACCGGGGCGGCGATCGCAAGCCGGGGAGACCCTAGATCAGGCCCTGTCCGTCCGGGGTGATCCAGACCAGGCAGCCCGCATCGGCTCGAATCCGCTTCGCCGCGCGCCGGAACGCCCGCTCGCCGATCTGCGCGGGATCGGGCCCGAACACGATCAGCCCGGCGGCGGCGTCGCGCGCTACCTCGAGCAGCGCCTTCACCGGTCGCTTGCTGCTCACCCGCAGGTGCTCGACCTTGATCCCCAGCGCGGCCGCCCGCTGCGCGGTGCCCCGAACCTCTTCGAGCGACTCCTCGTGCGGCAGGGTGGCGGCGCCGGGACCGGCGAGCATCAGGGTCGTCGGGTAGTTGCGCAGGTGGACGACGTTGGTGACGAGCAGCGGCGAGGCGGCGTCGATGGCAGACTCGATCGCCATGCGCTCCGCGGCCGGGTCGATCGGACAGGCCAGCGTTCCAAGCACGACGGGCCGGCCTGACCCGATCTCCGGGTCGGCGATTCCGGTCGAGCGGCTGTGGTCCTTGACCTGGATGTGCATAAGTGTAGGTGCGCGAACCGGCCCCCTTCGGACGTCCCGGCTTGACTTCCGAGTGGACGAACGGGTACAACCGCGCCAGAGGAGAGATTCGCCTCCGGCGAGGCTTCTCATCAGAGGCCTGGAGCGGGAGCGGGAGCGGAGTGGCTGATGGCAACCGCCCAGGTCGAGGAGCGACAGCTTCTCAAGGCTATGTCGTGGTGGGACGGGTTCGTAGTGGCGCTCGCGAACCCCGGATTCCTGATCGCCGCGCTGGGAGCTTCGATCGGCGCGCTGGGGACGACCGGGGCCTTCGTGCTGTGGACGATCTCCGTCTGTCTGGGCGCGCTCCAGAACAACATCTACGCCGAGCTGGCGACGATGTTCCCCAACAAGCCCGGAGGCATCGCGCTGTTCGCGCACGAGGCCTGGCGCAAGTACCTGACGCTGATCGGGCCGATCGCGACCTTCGGCTACTGGTTCGCGTGGTCGAGCGTGCTTGCGATCAACGGGCTCGTGGTTGGCACCCTGATCCAGGCCGAGTGGTTCTCCGATTCGACCTGGGCCGAGAGCGTCGGCTTCCTCGGGGGCGACTTCGACTTCAGCCTCGCGATGGCATCGGGGCGATCCTTCTCGTCTGGATCCTGAACGTCTTCGGGATGAGACCAGCGGTCTGGTTCGGGTACGTGACCGGGGCGCTCGTGGTGATCCCCGCCTTCGTGCTGATGTTCCTTCCCTACATCACGGGCGATTGGACGAGCGACAACATGCAGTGGAACATCGGCGTGGGTGGAGGGTTGCCCCTTGCGCTGACGTGGCTCTACTTCATGGGCTGGTCCTCGTACGGATTCGAGACGGTGGCGGCGTTCGCGCCCGAATACCACTCACCGGAGACGGATACGCCGAGGGCGCTTCGCGCCTCGGCGGCGTTCTCGGTGCTCGTCTACGCCCTGCTGCCGCTGGGTGTCGGCGGGACGCTGGGCACTGATGCGGTGGCGGCCGACCCCACGCTGATCTCGTTCTACACGCAGGCGTTCGACATCCTCGTCGGCGACGCGCTGGGCAACGTGATGATCTTCTGCCTGGTCGCGGGGCTGATCCTGTCGATGAACACGGCGACGATGGACGGCTCGAGAGCCCTGTACGGCATCTCGAAGGACGGGATGACCACAAAGGCCCTCGGGGTGCTGAACAGGAGAAACGTGCCGGCGAGAGCGATGACGCTGGACGCGATCCTCAACATATTCCTGTTGACGTTCTTCGCCAGCGCGATCGAGATCCTGGCGGCGGGCAAACTCGGCTACATGATGGCCCACGTGTTCGCGCTCACCGGGTTCCTGCTGTTGCGCCGCGACAGGCCGAACTGGCCGCGACCGATCAGGCTCGCGACCATCTGGTTGCCGATCGCGGCCCTGCTGGTGCTTGCGAACCTCGTGTTCGTGATCGTCGGCGGCTTCACCCAGGCCGACACCTACGGGTACGGCGTGGACAAGACCTGGATCGGGCTCGGGGTCCTCGGGATCTCGCTGCTGCTCTATGTCTGGAGGCACTTGGTCGAGGATCGCGGCACGCTGCGTCTGCGCGAGGAGACTCCGGCGACGCCGGAGGAAGCCGCACGGGCGACGGCGGCCACAGCCGGCTGAATCTGGAGGGTCGGGAGCGGGGGCCGGTGTGCCGGTCCCCGCTCCTCCCTCAATCCGCTCTCAGGTCCCAGCGTGGGAGGTTCGCGATCGCCTGCCGGTAGCGGCTGCGGTGCACCGGCCTGATCAGCATGAACCAGGCGGTGAGACCGACCGGCAACAGGAAGAAGACGCTGAAGACGTTGCCCGTGGCGATGAAGAAGACCGCGATCGCCGAGATCAGGATGCCGTAGGCGACGGGCAGGATCCTGAATCGGAGCTGGGTGCCGCGGATCCGCTCGTAGTCCTCGCGTGGGATCTTGTTGGTGTCGTAGCTGCGCCCGCAGCTCTCGCAGCGCCACGTCTCCCCGTAGGCGACCTCAGCCTTCTCGCCGCACTCGCAGCTGAGCGTGATCGGCGGGCCGCGCAGGACCGCGCCCGGCTTCTCGTGGCCGAGCCGCTCACGCGGCGGCCTGTCCTTCCTTCTCCCGAGCAGCGGAACCAGGGCGATCGTACCCGCCGACCGGGGATCGGAGATCTACGCTTGCCCGATGGACCTCTCCGTCGTCTTCTACGGCACCGGCGGCTCGGTGCCGACCCCGCGTCGCGCCACCGCCTGCGTCCTGATCCGCGCGGGCGGCAGCCGGGTGCTGGTCGACTGCGGCGAGGGCGCCCAGCGCCAGATGATGAGCTCCACGGGCCTCGTCCAGGTCGACGAGATCCTGATCACCCATCTGCACGCGGACCACTACCTGGGGCTGCCCGGCCTGCTCAAGACCTACGACCTCCAGGACCGCGAGGCGCCGCTGCGGATCGCCGGGCCCCCCGGGCTGCGAGGGCTGTTCGACGCCCTGCGCCGGATCTTCGGCAAGGTCCGCTACGAGATCGAGCTGGTCGAGCTGGGGGCGGGGGAGGCGCTTGAGCATCCCGATCAAGACTTCGAGCTGCGCGCCTTCGAGGTCTCGCACCGGATGCCGGCCAACGGCTACGCCTTCGTCGAGGCCGAGCGCCCGGGCCGCTTCGACGCGAAGGCCGCGAAGGCGCTCGGGGTGACCGACCCCCGCGACTACGGCCGTCTGCAGCGCGGCGAGGCCGTCGAGGGGGAGGCCGGGACGGTCGTGCCCGAGCAGGTGCTGGGCGAGGCGCGCCGGGGCCGCAAGCTCGTGCTCACGGGCGACACCGAGCCCTGTGAGATGACTCGGATCGCCGCCCACGAGGCCGAGCTGCTGGTGCACGACGCGACCTTCGCCGACGAGGACCGTGTCCGCGCCGCCGAGACCGGGCACTCGACCGCGAGGCAGGCGGCGGAGCTGGCCGCCGAGGCCGGGGTCCGCATGCTCGCACTGGTCCACATCTCCACCCGCTACCACGTCAGCACGGTGCTGGAGGAGGCGCGCAAAGCCTTCCCCGAGTCCCACGCGGTCCGCGATTTCGATCTGGTCGAGGTCCCCTTCCCGGAGCGCGGCGAGCCGCGGCTGGTGGAGCGCGGCGCAAGCGCGCGACCGGAAGCCGAGCCCGCCCCCGCCGAACCCGACTAGTCATCGAGAGCCCGCTATTTGGGCGATCGCCCTGCGGCGGCCGCCAGGGCCGCTGGTAGGCTCAGCTCAGCACCTTTAACCAGGTCCCGAGAGGCCAGGAAGGAGCGAAGATGGAGGACAAGGTCGTGCTCAGCCACGACGATGTGCGCAAGGCGCTGGTGCGCATCGCCAACGAGATCGTCGAGAAGAACTCCAGCGAGGCGATCGCCCTCGTCGGGATCCACACCAGGGGCGCCCTGCTCTCGGCCCGCCTGCACACGCTGGTCAGCGAGCTGAGCGGGTCCGACGTCCCCCTCGGCGACATCGACATCGCCTTCTACCGCGACGACATCGACCGCCGCGAGCCGCTGACAGCTCCGGTCGTCCACTCCTCCCACCTCGACTTCGACCTCGAGGGCCGCACCGTGATCCTGGTCGACGACGTGCTCTACACGGGGCGGACGGTCCGCGCCGGCATCGACGCCCTGTTCGACTACGGCCGCCCCGCGCGCGTGCAGCTCGCGGTGCTCGTGGACCGCGGCCACCGCGAGCTTCCGATCCGGCCCGACTACGTCGGCAAGAACCTGCCGACGGCGGCGGACGAGCGGGTCAACGTGCGCCTGGAGGAGTCCGACGGCCGCGACGAGGTCGCGATCGTGCCCGCGCCTGCGACCGCCGCCCCCGCGGGCGGCAAGGAGGATCAGCGATGAGACATCTACTGGCCGTCGAGGATCTGAGCCGCGAGCAGGCCGAGCGCATCCTCGAACGCGCCGAGAGCTTCGCCGAGGTCGGCCGCCGCGACATCAAGAAGGTCCCGACGTTGCGCGGACGCACGATCATCAGCCTCTTCTACGAGTCCAGCACCCGGACCAGCAGCTCCTTCGAGCTGGCCGCGAAACGGCTCTCGGCCGACCTGGTCTCGATCAAGGCCGTCGGCTCGGCCGTGGACAAGGGGGAGAGCCTCAAGGACACGACCTCGACCCTGTCCGCCTACGATCCCGCCGCGATCGTGATCCGGGCGCCGCAGGCCGGGGCCGCGAAGCTGGTCGCCGGCTGGACCGACGCCTCGGTGATCAACGCCGGCGACGGCAAGCACGAGCACCCGAGCCAGGCCCTGCTCGACGTGTACACGCTGCGCGGGCGGCTGGGCTCGCTGGAGGGGACGAGGATCTGGATCGTCGGCGACGTCTCGCACTCGCGGGTGGCGCGCTCCTGCCTGCTCGCCTTCAAGCTGATGGGCGCCGAGGTGACGCTCTGCGGGCCGCCGACGCTGATCCCGCGCGGGATCGCCGACGCGACCGGCGTCGCGGTGCGGTACGACCTCGACGAGCTGGCCGAGGCCGACGTCGTCTACGCGCTGCGGATGCAGCGCGAGCGAATGAGCGAGAGCTTCGTGCCCTCCCTGCGCGAGTACGCGGCGCGCTACCAGATCGACGAGCGGCGGCTGGGACCCCGGCAGCTGCTGATGCACCCCGGCCCCGTCAACCGCGGGGTCGAGCTGGCACCCGAGGTGATCGACTCGCCGCAGTCGCTGATCACCGCCCAGGTCGAGAGCGGCCTGGTTGTGCGGATGGCGATCCTCTACGAGCTGCTGGCGGGCAGCGACCGGGCCCGCCCCGATCGCGGGCCGGCGCCGGCCGAGACGCCGCCGCGGATCGGACAGCCGGCGTGAGCGCGGAGGTGAGCATGGCTGATCTGATGATGGCGCGAACCGGAGCGCGAACATGATGATGGCGAAGCCGTCTCCCGCACTCCTGCAGCGACCCGGCGACGCCGCCGAAATGGTGATCCGCGGCGCGCGGGTGCTCGATCCCAGGGCTGACCTCGACGCCGTGCGCGACATCGTCGTCCGCGGCGGCGAGATCGCAGAGCTGGCCGAGCCCGGGGCGGCCGAGGCGCCCGCCGGCGCGGAGTCGGTCGGCGGCGTAGGGCTGCTCGTGCTGCCGGCGTTCGTCGATCCCCATGTCCACCTCCGAGTCCCGGGCCAGGAGCACAAGGAGGATCTGGAGACGGGCACCCGAGCCGCCGCCGCCGGCGGCTACTGCGCGGTGATCGCGATGGCGAACACCGAGCCGCCGATCGACTCCGCCGCGGTGCTGGGCTCGGTCCGCGAGCGCGCGCTGTTCGAGGCCTCGGTGCCGGTCGGCTTCGTCGCCAACGTCACCCAGGGCATGGCTGGCGGCGAGTTGACCGAGATGGCCGAGCTGCGCGAGGCCGGCGCGGTCGGCTTCTCCGACGATGGCCTGCCGATCCGCAGCGCCCGCGTGCTGCGCCGCGCGCTCCAGTATCAGCGGCTCTCCGGCGGCGTGATCGCGCTGCACGAGGAGGACCCCGACCTCTCGGGCGACGGCGTCATGCACGAGGGAGAGGTCTCGGCGGTGCTCGGCCTGGCGGGAGTGCCGGCGGTCTCGGAGTCGACGATGATCGCCCGCGACTGCTCGCTTGCCCTCTACGAGCGGGCCCGGATCCACATCCAGCACCTCTCCGCCCGCGCTTCGGTGGAGGAAGTGGCGCGCGCCAAGGCCGCCGGGGTTGAGGTGACCTGCGAGGCGAGCCCACACCACCTGACGCTGACCGACGAGGCGGTTCGCAGCCTCGACGCCGGCTTCAAGATGAATCCCCCGCTGCGCTCGGAGGACGACCGCCAGGCGCTGATCGAGGGTCTCCGCGACGGCACGATCGACTGCGTCGCGACCGATCACGCCCCCCACGCGCCCGAGGAGAAGGAGGTTCCCTTCGAGCAGGCAGCGATGGGGGTGACAGGGCTCGAGAAGGCGTTCGCGGTGCTGCACACCGAGTTGGTGCTCCCCGGGGTGCTCGAGCTGGAGACGCTGGTGGAACGGATGACCTTCGGAGGCGAGCCGTTCGGGATCCCGGCGCCGCGAATCGAGCCCGGCGCCCCGGCGAACCTGGTGCTGATCGACCCCGCGAAGGAATGGGTGGTGGGCGAGGACGGCTACGAGAGCCGCGCCTTCAACAGCTGCTTCGCCGGTCGCACGCTGACCGGGCGCGTGCTGATGACGGTCGCCGCAGGCCAGGTCGCCTACCGCCGGCGCAGCTTTGCGATCAGCGCGGCGGCGGAGGTCGCGGGTTGAGCGTCGGGCGCCTCGACCGCGAGCGGGCCTCGCTCGTCGTGGTCGACATCCAGGAGGCGTTCCGCAAGGCGGTCCCCGAGTTCGACCAGGTCGCCCGCGCCGCGGCCGCCCTGGTCAGGGGCGCCGAGGCGATGGACGTCCCGGTCGTGATCACCGAGCAGTACCCCAAGGGCCTGGGCGGGACCGCGCCCGAGGTCGCCGAGCGGCTTCCCGAGGGGGTGGAGCCGCTGGAGAAGACGGTCTTCTCGGCCGCCGAGGCCGACGGCTTCGACCTGGCCGGCCGCGACCAGGCGATCGTCTGCGGGATCGAGACCCACGTATGCGTCAACCAGACGGCGCTCGACCTGCTGGCTTCCGGGAGCGAGGTCCACGTCGTCGAGGACGCGGTCGCCTCGCGCTTCCCCGACTCGAAGCGGATCGGCCTGGCCAAGATGGAGCGGGCCGGAGCCGTGCTCTCGAGCGTCGAGATGGCGCTGTTCGAGCTGCTCGGTCGCGCCGGCACCGACGAGTTCAAGGCCGTGCAGAAGCTGATCCTCGAGTACGCCCCGAACGCCGGGGACGCGCGATGAGCGACGGATACGTGCTGCTGGAGGACGGCAGCCGCTTCGACGGCGAGCTCTGCGGCGAGGCCGGGCTTGCGACGGGGGAGGTCGTCTTCAACACCTCGATGACCGGCTACCAGGAGGCGGTCACCGACCCCTCATACGCGGGGCAGATCATCACCTTCACCTACCCCCTGATCGGCAACTACGGGGTCTCGGCCGAGGCGATGGAGTCCGACCGCGTCCACGCCCGCGCCGTGATCATGCGCGACGCCAAGAACTGCGACAGCGCCGCCGGCTCGGAGGGCGGCTGGCTCGACTGGCTGGCCGACTGCGGCGTCCCCGCGATCACAGGGGTCGACACCCGTGCCCTGGTGCGCCACATCCGCGACGGGGGAGCGATGCGCGGCGGCGTCTTCGGGGCCGGGCTGGCCGAGTCCGAGGCCGCCGAGGCCGTCGCCGCGGAGCCCCCGATGGACGGCGCCGACTTCGCGCGCGAGGTGAGCCCGGATGAGCCGGTCGAGTTCGCGGGCGAGGGCCCGCACGTGGTCGCGCTCGACACCGGCATCAAGCTCAGCATCATTCGGCAATTGCGCGAGCGCGACTGCCGGGTGACGCTGCTGCCCTGTGGCTCGTCCGCCGCTGAGGTGCTGGGTCGCGATCCCGACCTGGTCTTCCTCGCCAACGGCCCGGGGGACCCGGGCGCCCTGGACTACGTGGTCGAGACGGTGCGAGGGCTCGTCGGCGAGAAGCCCGTGGTCGGGATCTGCCTCGGCCACCAGCTGCTCTGCCGGGCGGTCGGGCTGGAGACCTTCAAGCTCCCCTTCGGGCACCGGGGCGCCAACCATCCAGTCAAGGACCTCTCGACCGGGAAGATAGACATCACCTCGCAGAATCACGGCTTCGCGGTCAGCGGGCCGGGCGCGGAGGAGACGATCGAGGGCGACGAGCCGGTGCGCTGGAGCACGGACTTCGGGGAGGCCGAGCTCTCGCACCTGAACCTCTACGACCGCACGGTGGAGGGCCTCGAGCTCAAGGACGTGCCGGGCTGCACCGTCCAGTACCACCCCGAGGCCGGTCCCGGCCCTCATGACGCGCGCTACCTGTTCGACCGCTTCCTCGAGCTGAGCGCATGAGCGACCGGCGGGCTTTCCTCGCTCACGATCAGGCTCGCAGCGAAGCCAAGCGCCGGAGCGAGGGCTGATGCCGAAGCGCGAGGACATCCGCAAGATCCTGCTGCTGGGATCGGGGCCGATCGTGATCGGGCAGGCGGCCGAGTTCGACTACTCGGGGGTGCAGGCCTGCAAGGTGCTGCTGGAGGAGGGCTTCGAGGTCGTCCTCGTCAACTCCAATCCGGCGACGATCATGACCGACCCCGAGTTCGCCGACCGCACCTACGTCGAGCCGCTGCTGCCCGGGCCGGTGACCAAGGTGATCGAGCGCGAGCGGCCCGACGCGCTGCTGCCGACGCTGGGGGGGCAGACCGCGCTGAACCTGGCCAAGGCCCTGCACGACGACGGCACCCTCGAGCGCCTGGGGGTGGAGCTGATCGGGGCCGACTACGAGGCGATCCACCGCGCCGAGGACCGCGAGGCCTTCCGCAGCACGATGGAGGGCGCCGGCCTGCGGGTGCCCTGGTCGATGATCGTCAGCTCGATCGAGGAGCTGGAGCGCGCGCTCAGCGCCGGCGAGATCGCGCTGCCGGCGATCGTGCGGCCGGCCTTCACTCTCGGCGGCCAGGGGGGCGGGGTCGGCGGCACCGAGACGGAACTGCGCCAGGTCGTCAGCGAGGGCCTCGCGGCGAGCCCTATCAACCAGGTCCTGGTCGAGGAGTCGGTGCTGGGCTGGGGCGAGTTCGAGCTGGAGGTGATGCGCGACCGCAACGACAACGTCGTGATCATCTGCTCGATCGAGAACGTGGACCCGATGGGAGTCCACACCGGGGACTCGGTCACCGTCGCCCCGGCGCAGACGCTGACCGACCCGCTCTACCAGCGGCTCCGCGACCAGGCGATCGAGGTGATCCGGGCGGTCGGCGTCGAGACCGGCGGCTCCAACGTGCAGTTCGCCGTCAACCCCGAGAGCGGCGAGATCGTCGTGATCGAGATGAACCCGCGCGTCTCGCGCTCATCGGCCCTGGCCTCGAAGGCGACGGGCTTCCCGATCGCCAAGATCGCGGCCAAGCTCGCCGTCGGCTACGCGCTGGAGGAGATCCCCAACGACATCACGCGGGCCACGCCGGCTTCCTTCGAGCCCACGATCGACTACGTCGTCACCAAGATCCCGCGCTTCGCCTTCGAGAAGTTCCCCGGGGCCGAGGGCCAGCTGACGACACACATGAAATCGGTCGGCGAGGCGATGGCGATCGGCCGCACCTTCCGCGAGTCCTTCTCCAAGGCGATGCGGTCGCGCGAGCTGGACGACCACGCAGATGTCCCCGACTCGACGGGTGAGCTGCTCGAGCGGCTGGCGAGCCCCTCCCACGACCGCTTCGACCTGATCGCCGCAGCGTTCGAGCGCGGGGTCGAGCTCGAGCAGGTGCAGCGGGAGACGATGATCGATCCCTGGTTCCTGCGCGAGCTGCAGCTGCTCGCGCGCGAGGGCGACGGGACCGAGGGACTGGAGCGGGGCTTCCGCGCCGTGGACACCTGCGCGGCCGAGTTCGAGGCCCGCACGCCGTACTTCTACAGCGCCCACGAGCGGGCATCCATCCGCGGCTCCTCGGCTTCGCGTCCGGGGCCGCCTTCACCTGAAGTCGAACGGGGCGAGAAGCCGAGCGTGATGATCCTGGGCTCCGGTCCCAACAGGATCGGGCAGGGGATCGAGTTCGACTACTGCTGCGTGCACGCGGCGATGACCGTGCGCGACTCCGGCCGCGACGCGGTCATGGTCAACTGCAACCCCGAGACGGTCTCGACCGACTACGACACCTCCGACCGCCTCTACTTCGAGCCGCTGACGATCGAGGACGTGCTCGCGGTGGCCGCCCAGGAGAACCCCGAGGGGGTGATCGTCCAGTTCGGCGGCCAGACCCCGCTGAAGCTGGCGCGCGGCCTGGAGCAGGCCGGGCTGCGGCTGCTCGGCACCCCGGTCGACGCCATCGACCTGGCCGAGGACCGCGGCCGCTTCGGCGCGCTGCTGCGCCGCCTCGAGATCGAGCACCCTCCCTACGGGACGGCGCTCTCGGCCGAGGAGGCCGTCGCCATATCCGGGGACGTCGGATTCCCCCTGCTTGTGCGGCCCTCCTACGTGCTCGGCGGCCGCGCGATGGAGATCTGCTATTCGGCCGATGCCCTCGGGACCTACCTGGAGGCCAACGTCAAGGCCGACCAGGAGCACCCGCTGCTGCTGGACCGGTTCCTCGAGAACGCGATCGAAGTGGACGTCGACGCCCTGGCCGACGGCACCGACGCCTACGTCGCCGCGGTGATGCAGCACGTCGAGGAGGCCGGGGTGCACTCAGGCGACTCGGCCTGCGTGATCCCGCCGATGAGCCTGGGCGAGGAGATGCTGGAGGAGATCCGCGAGACCTCGCGGCGGATCGCGCTCGAGCTCGGGGTGATCGGCCTGATCAACATCCAGTACGCCGTCGCCGAAGGGGAGCTGTTCGTGATCGAGGCGAACCCGCGCGCCTCGCGCACCGTCCCCTTCGTCAGCAAGGCGATCGGCGCGCCGTTGGCGAAGATCGCCTGCCGGCTGATGCTGGGCGAGCCGCTGGCCGGCCAGGAGCTGCCGCGAGAGAACCCGAGCCACGTCAGCGTCAAGGAGGCGGTGCTGCCGTTCGCTCGCTTCGCCGGGGCCGACGCCGTGCTCGGGCCCGAGATGCGGAGCACCGGCGAGGTGATGGGGATCGCCGCCGACTTCCCGACGGCGTTCGGCAAGGCCCAGGCGGCGGCCGGCGTCTCGCTGCCGGCCGAGGGCACGATCTTCATCAGCGTCACCGACTCCGACAAACCGGCCGCGACCCAGCTCGCGACCCGCTTCCACGACCTCGGCTTCGAGGTGATCGCGACCTCGGGCACCTCGCAGGCGATCTCGCGGATGGGGGTTCCGGTGCGGACCATCAAGAAGATCGGCGAGGGCTCGCCCAACGTCACCGACTGCATCCGCTCGGGCGAGGTGGACCTGGTCATCAACACCCCGACCGGCTCGGGCGCCCGCGCCGACGGCTACGAGATCCGCTCCGAGGCGATCCGCCACGGCATCCCTTGCGTGACGACGATGACCGGCGCCTCGGCGGCCGCCAGGGCGATCTTCGCCCAGGGCGCCGGCGAGGCCGACGTCGTCGCGCTGCAGGAGCTGCACGAGGCCGCCGGCGATCGCCGCGGCGCCGAGGCCAGGGGGGAAGGGGCCCGGTGAGGTCGGCCGCGACGCCGGGACTCGGGGCCCGGGTCACGGCCTCGCTCGGCCGGCGCGCCTGCGAGGTGACCCGCAACGTCCAGGCGGGCGGCTACCGGATCTTCTCGGCGCTCGATCGCGACGGCCCCGAGCCGGCCGCGGGGCAGTTCTACATGCTCGCCACCGAGGCGGGCTGGAGCGCCGAGGAGGGCAGGCCCTACCTCGCCCGGGCCTTCTCGGTGGCCGACTGCGAGCCCGGTCCTGAGGGGGTGCGGCTCGACTTCCTCGTCCACGCCGTGGGCCCCGCGACCCGGAGGCTGTGCGCGCTCGGCGAGGGCGAGCGGCTCTGGCTGCACGGCCCGCTCGGCCGGCCCTTCGCCCCGCCCGCCGAGCTGGCGCCGGTGACCGCCGGCGCGATCCTCGTCGGAGGCGGCATCGGCATCGCGCCGCTGGCGCTGTGGCGGCGCCGGCTGGCCGGCGCCGGAATCCCCTCGCGGGTGCTGCTCGGGTTCCGGGACAGCGAGCGCTCGGGAGGGCTGGACCTGTTCCGCTGCAGCGAGATCAAGCTCGCGAGCGAAGACGGCCACCGCGGCCACCACGGCCACGTCACCGACCTGCTCGAGGTGATGCTGGAGGGCGACGACGCCGGCTCGGCCGCCGTCTACGCCTGCGGCCCGCCGGCGATGCTGGAGGCGGTTCGGCTGCTCTGTCGCGAGCACGGGGTCGCCTGCGAGCTGGCGCTGGAGGCGCCGATGGCGTGCGGTTTCGGGGCCTGCTTCGGCTGCGCGGTCCCGCTCGCCGGCGGCGGCTACATGCGCCTCTGCGTGGACGGCCCCGTGGTCGGGGGCGAGGAGATCGAGACGGCGCTGGTCCCGGGTGGGGGCGGTCACTGATGTCGGTGCGCCTGTGCGGGATCGAGCTCGCCCACCCCGTGCTGAACGGCTCGGGCACCTTCGACGCGATCGCGGCGCGGCGCGCCTTCGGCGACGAGCTGCTCGCGCAGTTCCCGTTCTCGGCCTTCGTCTCGAAGACGATCACCCCCGAGCCCCGCGCCGGCAACCCACCCCCGCGGCTGTGGGAGACGCCGTCGGGCCTGATCAACTCGATCGGCCTCCCGAACAGGGGGCTCGAGAGCTTCCTCGAATCCGACCTGCCCCAGCTCGCCGAGCTGGGCGTGCCGCTGATCGTCTCGGTGATGGGGACGAGCCACGCCGAGTTCGCCCGGCTCGTCACCGGCGTCGCGGCCCGCGAGGAGGTCTCGGCGCTCGAGCTGAACGTCTCCTGTCCCAACGTCGAGTCGGGCCTGATCGTCGGCGAGTCTCCCGGCGAGACCTGCTCGCTGCTGGAGGCGGTGCGCCCGCTCACCCCCAAGCCCCTGATCGTGAAGCTGACCCCCAACGTCTCGCCGGCGCCGGTGGCCGTCGCCGCGGCCGAGGGAGGGGCGGACGCGGTCTCCCTGATCAACACCCTGAGGGCTACGGCGACGGATCCCGGCGGCGGCCGGCCCTGGCTCGGCGGCGGGCGCGGCGGACTCTCCGGAGCCGCGGTGCGGCCGATCGCCCTGCTCCAGGTCCGTGAGGTCGCCGCGGCCGTCACGGTCCCCGTGATCGGGATGGGCGGGGTCTCCACCGGGGCCCACGCCGGCGACCTGATCGAGGCCGGCGCCACCGCGGTGGCGGTCGGAACGGAGAGCTTCCGCGACCCAATGGCGGGCCGGCGGGTGGCTTCGGAGCTGGAGCGAGAGTTACGCCGGTTGTCCAGCGTCTGAAGAAATTTCTCGCAATAGCCGCTGTTCTCCATCGCCGTCGCGGATGCGGTCTTATACTCCCGGCCGATGTCGGCCTCGGTCCAGTCATCCTCCCCCGCAAACGCAGCGCCGGAAAGGTCACCGGACCAGAGGATGGAAGCGCTGAAGCGGGCCAACAACATCCGCTCCAAGCGCGCCCAGCTGAAGCGGGACCTGAAGGCGGGCAAGGTCAAGATCCAGACCCTGCTCCTCGATCCCCCCGAGTACGTCCTCACCGCGAAGGTGATCGACATGCTGATGGCGGTCCCCAAGTACGGCCGGGTGAAGACGAACCGGATCCTGAACCAGTGCCGGATCTCGCCGAGCAAGACGATCGGCGGGCTCAGCGAGCGCCAGCGCTCGGAACTGGTCGCCCAGCTGCGCAGGTAGCGGCACGCTCGCCGCGCCTTTCGCGCCGTCGGCGGTTTCATCATCCCGGCAATGTCCGAGCGCGGGAAGGTGTTCGTGATCACCGGGCCTTCCGGGGTCGGGAAGGGGACGCTGATCAAGCGGCTGCTCGCCGCCGT
Organism: Actinomycetota bacterium; assembly: GCA_016870325.1. Classification (GTDB taxonomy): domain Bacteria; phylum Actinomycetota; class Thermoleophilia; order Solirubrobacterales; family 70-9; genus VGBV01. The sequence continues at coordinate 24,090 of VGBV01000002.1, read as the reverse complement.
CCCCGAGCTCGAGCTGTCGGTCTCGGCGACGACCCGGGGGCCGCGGCCCGGGGAGGAGGATGGCCGCGAGTACCACTTCCTGACCGAGCAGGAGTTCCAGCGCCGGGTCGGCGAGGACGACTTCCTCGAGTTCGCGACCTACTCCGGCAACCGCTACGGGACGCTTCGCTCGGCCCTAGATGACCGGCTGCGCTCCGGCCGCTCGGTGGTGCTCGAGATCGAGGTCCAGGGAGCGAGCCAGGTGCGCCAGTCGATGCCCGAGGCGATCCAGATCTTCATCGCCCCGCCTGATCCCGCGGTCCTGCGGGAGCGCCTCGTCGGCCGCGACACCGACTCCGAAGAGGAGATCGAGAAGCGGCTGCGCCGAGCCGAGGTGGAGCTGGAGGCGCAGGTTGACTTCCCCCACGTGGTCGTGAACGACGACGTGCAGAAGGCGGCGACCGAGCTCGAGCAGCTCGTTCGCTCCGAGCTCTCACTACACTGATCCCCATGAGCATGGTCAAGCCCCGAGTGGACACACTTCTCGAGCACACGGATTCGCACTACGCCGCGGTCGTCGTGGCGGCCAAGCGGGCCCGTCAGATCAACGCCTACTACCACTCCCTCTCCGAGGGCGCGTACGGTGAGTACACGCCGCCGATGGTCGAGACCGACGGCGGCGGCAACTACCTCACCATCGCCCTCGAGGAGACGGCGGCGGGCAAGATCAAGTCCGAGTACAAGTCCTAGCCGGCTTCGGCTGGGGCGTCCCGCCCTAGGAGGCCCGATGCTCCCGATCGCGTTGGGAATGAGCTGATGGCCCGCATCCTGCTGGGGGTCAGCGGCGGCATCGCCGCCTACAAGGCGCTGGAGCTCGCCCGCCTCGCGACGCGCGAGGCCCACGCCGTCCGCGTGCTGATGACCGAGGCGGCCCACCGCTTCGTCGGCGCGGCCTCCTTCGAGGGCATCGTCGGCGCCCCTGTGCTGACCGACGAGTTCGAGCGCGACCCCTCGCGGGGCGCCTTTCCCGGCGACCCCGCCCCCGAGCACGACCCGATCGGCCACCTCGAGGTCGTCGCCAACGCCGACGCCTACCTGGTCGCGCCGGCCTCGGCCAACACCCTGGCCAAGCTCGCCGCCGGCCACGCCGACTCGATGGTCACGACCTCCTTCCTCGCCTGCTCGGCGCCGCGGCTGGTCGCTCCCGCGATGAACGACCGCATGTACCGCGATGCGGCGACGCAGGCCAACCTGCGGGCGCTGCGGGAGCGTGGCATCACCGTGATCGAGCCCGAGCAGGGTGCCCTCGCCTCACGCGGCGAGCACGGCGTCGGGCGTCTGCCCGACCCGCTTCGGCTGCTCGAGGCGATCGAGGCGGTGCTCCCAGGACCGAGCGGGCCCTGGGACGGCCTGCGCGTCCTGATCTCGGCCGGAGGCACCCGCGAGCCGATCGACCCGGTCCGCTTCATCGGCAACCGCTCCAGCGGCCGCATGGGCATGGCGCTCGCCGAGCGCGCCGTCGCCCGCGGCGCCGAGGTCACCCTGGTCGCCGCCAACGTCGCCCTGCCCGCTCCACCGGGAGTGCGCCGCGTCGACGTCGAGACCGCCGCCGAGCTGGCGACCGCGTTGGAGGCGGAGTTCGCCTCCACCGACGTGCTGCTGATGGCGGCCGCCCCCGCCGACTTCCGGCCCAGCGTCTCGGCGGACTCGAAGATCGCCCGCGAGGGCTCGATCGAGCTCGACCTGGAGCCGACCGAGGACATCCTGGCCGGACTGGGCGCGCGCAGGCGCGAGGGCCAGACGATCGTCGGCTTCGCCGCCGAGACGCCGGAACACAACGCCGATTCCTCCGCTGCCCGTCGGGGATCGGCCGGGCTGGAGCGGGCTCGCGAGAAGCTCGAGCGCAAGGGGGCGGACGCGATCGTCTTCAACGACGTCTCGCGTCCCGAGATCGGCTTCGAGTCGGCCGAGAACGAGGTCGTGATCGTCGAGGCCGACGGTGAGCACCCCGTGCCGCTCGCCTCCAAGCATTCGGTCGCCGACGCGATCCTCGACCGCGTCGAGGCGCTTCGCGCCCGCTCGGGCGAGCGCGCCTCGGAGTAGCGCCGGATCCCCCTCGTACACTTGCGGCATGGCCCAGAGCGAGCAGATCGAGAGCGGCGAGTCGCTTTACAACCTCTATCGGAGGGGCATGGAGCTGCTCGAGGACGGCGACTTCGCCGAGGCGGCGATCCCGCTGCGCGAGGCCGCGCGGCAGGCGCCGGAGAAGAGCTCCGTGCGCGAGGCGCTCGGCCGCGCGCTCTTTCGCAGCCGCCACTACGCCGAGGCCGCGGCCGAGTTCGAGGCCGTCGTCGAGACCCACCCGGTCAACGACTACGCCCACTTCTGCCTCGGCCGTGCGCTGTCGAAGACCGGCGAGACCAAGCGAGCCCGCCACCATCTGGCGCTGGCCTCGAACCTGCGCCCCGAGCGCCGCGATTACCGCCGTTACCGCGAGCAGCTAGCGGCTGCCAGGCCGCCCTCTTCCGGAGCGGAGGCGCAGCCGTAGCGACTTGGGTGGGCGGCCGCTCGCAGGCGCCACCAGATGGCGAGGCCGTGGGCCGCGCGCGATGAGAGCGCTCGTTCAGAGGGTCAGCCAGGCCGCCGTCGACGTCGAGGGCGACCGCGTCGCGCAGATCGGGCCCGGGATGCTGGTGCTGCTCGGGGTCTCGGTTGACGACACCGAGGCAGACGCGGACAGGCTCGCCGACAAGGTCGCCAACCTGCGCATCTTCGACGACGCCGAGGGGCGCATGAACGAGCCGCTCGGGGACGAGCGCGAGGTGCTCTGCGTGAGCCAGTTCACCCTCTACGGCGACACCCGCAAGGGCAACCGGCCGAGCTACGTGCAGGCGGCGCCGGGGGACCGGGCCGAGCCGCTGTATGACCGCTTCTGCGAGCGGCTCGGGGCCGAGAAGGGCGTGTTCGGCGCCTGCATGGGCGTCGCCCTGATCAACGACGGGCCGGTCACGGTCATGCTGGAAGCGTGAAACCGGCGCCTGAACGTCTGACCACACCATGGTGTGGTCAGACGTTCAGTGGGCGACCCGGGCGGGTTGTGACGCTTGGCGCGAGCGTGGGCCGGGGCTATACTCGCCTTCGGAACTTTTTTCGCACCTGATTCGTGGTACGGAAGGTGGGCGAGCGCCCGCCTTTTTTTGGGCCCGGACCCGGTGCGCGACGGAGTCAGATGAGCGACGGAGAGCTGCAGTCAATCCCCAGATGAGCACCGAAGAGCTAGAGCGGATCCAGGATCAGGTCGAGGGCAGGCTCGCCGAGGCGATGCCCGAGGTCGAGCTGATCTCTCTCGAGCAGGTCGCGGCCGAGCGGCTGCGTCTGGTCATCGACCGGCCCGAGGGCGTCGACCTGGAGCTGTGCGAGCGAGTCACACGCCGGCTCGAGGACCTGAATGAGGACTGGGCGCTGGAGGTCTCATCGCCCGGCCCCGAGCGTCCGCTGACCAAGCCCGAGCACTTCGAGCGCTTCCTGGGCAGCCGCGTCCGCGTCCGGACCGAGCGCGAGATCGGCGGCCGCCGCAGCTTCACCGGTCCGCTCGAGGCCGCCGGTGCCGATGGGCTCACGGTCGAGGTCGACGGCGACCCGATCGCGATCCCGCTCGCGGAGGTGCGTCGCGCCAACCTGGTGGACGCCGGCGAGTCGCTCGCCGGCGACGCCGAGCCCGCCCCCGACAACGCCAACACCGAGGTGACCTCGTGACCCAGGAGATCGTGGACGCAGTCAAGGCGCTCGAGCAGGAGAAGGGGATCGACGCCGACACCCTGATGGACGCGCTCGCCGACGCGCTGCTCTCGGCCTACAAGAAGACTCCCGGCGCGGCCAAGTACGCGAAGGTCGAGCTCGACCACGACACCGCAGACTTCCGGGTCTTCGAGCTGATGGTCCCCGAGGACCTCGAGACGAGGCTGCTGGACGAGCAGTTCGAGGAGCAGCTGCAGGCCGCCGAGGCAGCCGAGGCCGCGGGCGAGCCGGTGCCCGAGATCCAGCAGACGGGCCCCAGCGTCGACCCCGAGACGGGCGAGCGCCGCGAGGCCGAGGAGCCCGAGGTCGAGCAGGAGCGCCTGGCGCCCTACATGGACGACCTCAAGACCAAGGACGTGACACCCGACGACTTCGGGCGCATCGCCGCCCAGACCGCCAAGCAGGTGATCCTGCAGCGGATCCGCGAGGCCGAGCGCGGGATGATGTACGAGGAGTACAAGGACCGCGTCGGAGAGCTGGTGACCGGGATCATCCAGCAGTCCGACAACCGCTACACCCTGGTGCAGCTTCGCGAGCGGGTGGAGGCGCTGCTGCCTCGATCCGAGCAGGTCTACAACGAGCGCTACGACCACGGCATGCGGGTCAAGGCCGTGATCACCGACGTCTCCTCCGAGAACAAGGGGCCGAGCATCGTGGTCTCGCGCCGCAATCCGGAGCTGATCAAGAAGCTGTTCGAGCTCGAGGTCCCCGAGATCGCGGACAAGCTGGTGGAGATCACCGGCGTGGCCCGCGAGCCCGGCTGGCGCTCGAAGATCGCGGTCATCTCCCACGCCGACGGCGTCGATCCGGTCGGCGCCTGCGTCGGCCCTCGCGGCTCGCGCGTGCGCATGGTCGTCAGCGAGCTGCGCGGCGAGAAGATCGACATCATCCCCTACAACGACGAGCCGGCCCGTTTCGTCGCCAAGGCGCTTTCGCCCGCCCGGGTCCGCGAGGTCCTGGTCGATGACGAGACCAAGGAGGCGACGGTGATCGTGCCCGACGACCAGCTCTCGCTGGCGATCGGCCGCGACGGCCAGAACGCGCGCTTGGCGGCGCGCCTGACCGGCTGGAAGGTGGACATCACCTCGGAGACCGAGTTCTCCCAGCAGGAGGAGGAGATGGAGTACGAGGGCGAGGAGGTCGCCGACGGGCGCTGCGCCGCCGTGCTCACCACCGGCCGCCGTTGCCCCAACGCCGGGCTCGAGGGCTCCCGCTATTGCGGCCTGCCCCAGCATCAGGCGCTGGCGCGCTTCTCGACCAACCAGGCGGCGGTGCTGACCCCGCTCAGCGACGAGGACGTCACCGTGCTCGCCGATCCCGACGCCGAGAGCTCGGCCGTGGCGACGATCGTGAAGCGCGCGGAGGCCGAGTTCGACGAGGCCGAGGCGGAGCGCAGGGCCGCGGAGGAGGCGGAGGCCGCCGAGGCCGCCGCCGCGGAGGCCGAGGCCGCGGAGGCCGAGGCCGCGATCGAGGGCGTCGCCGAGGCCGAGGAGGAGCTCGAGGCCGAGTCCGAGCAGGAGGGCGAGCCCGAGGCGGCCGAGGAAGAGACGGAGGAGGAGCCCGCCGCCGAGGCCGAGGAGGACGAGCAAACCGAAGAGCAGGAGGAAGAGGTGGTCGCCGAGGCAGAGGAGATCACCGAAGAGGCCGCCGAGAAGCAGGGAAGCGAGGGGTAGCGGACGGCAGTGGCGAAGAAGCGAGTTCACGAGATCGCAAAGGCTCAGGGCACGACCAGCAAGGAGCTGCTGGCCGCACTGAAGGCCGCCGGCGTCGAGGCGAAGGCCGCTCAGTCGAACGTCGAGGAGGCGGAGGCGCTGGCGGCGCTCAAGTCCGCCGGCGGGGCCGCGCCCAAGAAGAAGCCCGCCGCGGCGAAGCAGAAGCCCGCGGCGAAGCAGAAGCCCGCGGCGAAGCAGAAGCCCGCGGCGAAGCAGAAGCCCGCGGCGAAGCAGAAGCCCGCGGCGAAGGCTCCGGCCGAGCCCAAGCAGGACGGCGCCAAGGCAGCGGCCCCGGCAGCCCCCCGGGGCGAGGGCAAGCCCGTTCGCCCGGTTCCCGAGAAGTCGGGCGACGCCGCCGCCACGGGCGGCGCCAAGAAGCGTCGCCGCGTCGTGATCGACTCGCAGGCGGCCCGCCGCGACCACATCGCCAAGAACCAGCCGCCGCCGCGCCCCCCGCGCCGCCGCGGTGGCCGTCGCCGCAGGCCGCTGCTGGAGGAGCCCGAGGTGAAGGCGCCGCAGGCGCCCGAGGAGGAGCCCGCGATCAGGCTCAACTCCGGAGCCTCGGTGCGCGAGGTCGCGGAGAGCCTCGGCCTCGGCAGCGCCGAGGTGATCAAGGCGCTGATGGAGGGGGGCGAGATGGCGACCCTGACCCAGACCCTCACCGACGAGTCGGTCGAGGCGATCGCGAAGAAGTTCGACCGCAAGATCGAGATCGTCACCACCGCCGAGGAGGAGGTCGAGGCGCCCGAGGTCGAGGACGCCGAGGAGGACCTGGAGGACAGGCCGCCGGTCGTCACGATCATGGGGCACGTCGATCACGGCAAGACCTCGCTGCTCGACGCGATCCGGGAGACCGAGGTCGCGGCGGGAGAGGCCGGAGGCATCACGCAGCACATCGGCGCCTACCAGGTGCACCACGACGGCCGCACCATCACCTTCCTCGACACCCCGGGCCATCAGGCCTTCACCGCGATGCGCGCCCGCGGCGCCAAGGTGACCGACGTCGCCGTGATCGTGGTCGCCGCCGACGACGGCGTCATGCCGCAGACGGTCGAGGCGATCGACCACGCTCGCGCCGCCGACGTGCCCGTCCTGGTCGCGGTCAACAAGGTCGACAAGGAGGGCGCCGACCCCAACCGGGTGCGCACCGAGCTCGCCGGCCACGACCTCAACCCGGAGGAGTGGGGCGGCGATACCGTCTACGCCGACGTCTCGGCCAAGACCAAGCAGGGCCTCGACAACCTGCTGGAGATGATCGTGCTCGTCACCGACCTGGAGGAGCTCGCCGCCAATCCCGACGCGGAGGCGTCGGGGACGGTGATCGAATCCGAGCTCGATCCGGGCCGCGGCCCCGTCACCGGCGTGCTGGTCCAGCGCGGCACGCTCCGGGTCGGCGACGCCGTCGTCGCCGGCGCGGTCTGGGGCAAGGTGCGGGCGATGCTCGACCACCGCGGCGAGCGGGTCGAGGCCGCCACCCCCGGCATGCCGGTGGAGGTGCTCGGCTACGACGGCGTCTGCGAGGCCGGCGAGCACGTGCGCGTGGTCGAGAACGAGCGCCGCGCCCGCCAGCTCGCCCAGGAGCGCGAGACCCGCCTCAAGTCCGAGCAGCTCGCGCGGCGCCAGGCCCGCAAGGTCACCCTCGAGGAGGTCTTCGAGCGCGCCCGCGGGGGCGAGCTGAAGGAGCTCAACATCGTGCTCAAGGCCGATGTCGCCGGCTCGCTCGAGGCGCTCGAGGACGAGATCGCGAAGCTGCCTCAGGAGCAGGTGCCGGTCAACGTGATCCACGCCCAGACCGGCGGCATAAACGAGTCCGACGTGATGCTCGCCGCCGCCTCCGACGCGATCATCATCGGCTTCAACGTGCGCCCGCTCGCGGATGCCCGGCGCGCGGCCGAGCGGGAGGGCGTCGATATCCGCACCTACACCGTGATCTACAAGGTCACCGAGGAGCTGCGCGCGGCGATGGAGGGATTGCTCGAGCCCGAGGACGTCGAGCAGACCCTCGGCAGCGCCGAGATCCTGCAGACCTTCAAGGCCTCGCGCGTCGGCACGATCGCCGGCTGTCAGGTCACCGAGGGAAAGGTCACCCGCACGGCCCAGGTCAGGCTCGTTCGCGACGGCACGATCGTCTGGTCGGGCAAGCTCGGCTCGCTGCGACGCTTCAAGGACGACGTCGCCGAGGTCGAGGCCGGAATGGAGTGCGGCATCGTGCTGGAAGGATTCGCCGACGTCAAGGTCGGCGACGTGCTCGAGTTCTTCGAGGTCAAGCAGGTCGAGAAGACGCTGGAGTGACCGGAGCCGGCGGACGCGAAGCGGAGCAGGCTCCGTGACCGTCTTCGTATGCGTCGTCGAGGCAGAGCTGCACTTCGGCGACGTGCACGACCTGAAGGGGAAGCGCAAGCGGCTGAAGTCGCTGAAGGACCGGCTGCACAACTTCGGGGCGGCGGTCTCCGAGACCGAGGGTCACGACAAGTGGCAGCGGGCGACGCTGGTCTGCGCGCTGGTGGGGGACTCGAGGGTCGGCGATCGAGCCGACGAGCTCGAGCGGCTGGTCGAGAGCGCCTGCGACGGGGACTGCTCGTTCGAGCGCGACCTGCTGAGCCTCGAGGACATCCGCGCATAGGTTCACGCGGCCACGGGGACCGGTCCTGGGTTGCGGGGATGCTGTTAACGTCAACAAAGGGATGCCAACCGCTCGAATGCGGCGCGTCAACGAGGCGATTCGCGAGGTCCTCGCTGCCGCGATAGCGATGGACCTGAAAGACCCGCGGATCGGTTTCGTGACCGTGACCGACGTAGACACCTCTCCTGACCTGCGCGCCGCGCGCGTGTTCGTCAGCGTGCTCGGAAGCGATCAGGAGCGCGAGAGCGCGCTCGAAGGCCTACGCTCCTCACACGGCTTCCTGCGGTCCCGGATCGCCTCGGAGATGAGGACCAAGCGGACACCGACCTTGACCTTCCAGTACGACGAGAGCATCGAGCGAGGGGCGCGGCTCTCCGAGCTGCTCGCAGAGGACGAATGACCGAGGCGGCCCAGATCGTGAAGTCGGAGCTCGACCGGGTCGTCGAGGAGATCCGCGACGGCGACCGCTTCCTGCTGACCACGCACGAGAACCCCGACGGGGACGCGCTCGGCTCCCTGCTCGCGACCCACAGCATCCTGCGGGCGCTCGGCAAGGACTCGATCATGTTCCTGGCCGCCAAGGAGTTCCCCCTTCCGGTCGAGTACCGCTTCATGCCGCTGGAGGAGGTCTTCCACGAGCCGCCCGCGGACATGGCCGACCGGGTCGTGGTCTTCCTCGACTGCGGCAACATCGACCGGATGCCGGTCGACTTCCTCACCCGCGACGGCGAGAAGGTGCTGAACGTCGACCATCACCACGACAACACGCGCTTCGGCACGACAAACCTGGTGGACGTCGAGGCCTCGAGCACGGCCGAGATCGTCTTCGACCTGGCGGGTCGCCTCGGCGTCGAGATCACGCCCGGGATCGCGACCGCGCTCTACGTCGGCCTGGTCACCGACACGGGCAAGTTCATGTACGAGAACACCGACGCCCGCACGCACCGGATGGCCGCCGCGCTTGTCGAGGCCGGCGTCAACGTCAACGACATCTACCGCCGCCTCTACGAGCACGCGCCGCTCGAGAAGCTGAAGCTGATCGCGCGGGCGCTCGAGAAGATCGAGCTCCACGACGACGGCGCGCTCGCGGTCACCTACATCTCCGAGCACGACTACGAGGTGACCGGCGCCAGCGAGACCCTGACCGAGGGCATCATCGACCACCTGCGCACGATCGACGGGACGCTGGTCGCGGGCGTCGTCCGCGACCAGCCCGAGCGCGGACGCGCGGGCCGCAAGGTCAGCCTGCGCTCGACCGACGGCCGCATCGACGTCTCGGCGATCGCCCGGGAGCAGGGCGGAGGCGGCCATCAGCGCGCGGCCGGCTTCGGCACCGACCTCTCCTACGACGAGGTCGTGGAGTTCCTCCGCGCCCACGTCACAGCCCAGCTCTGACCCGGACCAGGCCGTGAGCGGCGCCCTGCTGGTGGACAAGCCCGCCGGACCGACTTCGCACGATGTGGTCATCCGGGTTCGTCGCGAGCGCGAAGGCGTCAAGGTGGGCCACGCCGGCACGCTCGATCCGTTCGCCTCCGGCCTGCTGATCGTGCTGCTCGGCAGGGCCACCCGCCTCCAGCGCTATCTGCTGGAGCTGCCCAAGACGTATCTGGCGACCGCGCGGCTGGGCTGGACATCGACGACCGGCGATCCCGACGGCGAGCTGACCGAGACGGGCGCGATCCCCGAGCGCCTCGAGCTGCCCAGAGGCGAGATCGAGCAGACCGCGCCGATGACCTCCGCCGTCAAGGTCGGCGGCGAGCGCCTCTACAAGAAGGCCCACCGCGGCGAGGAGGCCCCCGAGCGCCCGACCCGGACCGTCACGATCCACCGCGCCGAGCTGCTGAACAGCGATTCCGAACGCGCAACCTTCGAGATCGAATGCTCTTCCGGGACCTACATCCGCACCCTGATCGAGGCCCTCGGCGACTCCTATTGCGAGTCCCTGCGCCGGACCGCCATCGGCCCGCACCGTGTTCCACAGGGTTCCAGCCGCGAGATCACGGCGGAGGACCTCATGGCTTTCCTCCCCGAGCGGGCCCTCGATGCTTCTGAGGCCGGTGCGGTCAGCCACGGGCGGGCGGTGGGAGGGGACGCGGGGGCCCCCATCCTCACGGGGGACTGTTCGTCGGGGGAGCCCCGCGACCCCGACCAGCGCTTCCGGATGACGCACGAGGGCAGGCTGATCGCAATCGGGCGGCCGGATGGTGAGAATCTGCGGCCCGAGGTAGTCCTCGCGTGAGTGCAATCCCATGAGCATCAAGGTCACCCGACTTCCAGACTCCGAGCCGCGGGATCGCCATGTCGCGATCGGGACCTTCGACGGAGTGCACCTGGGACACCAGGCGGTGATCGACGACGCGGACACGGTGCTGACGTTCGAGCCTCATCCTCTGACGGTGATCCATCCCGAGGTGGCCCCGAAGCTGATAATGCCGTTCAACGTGAAGCGGGACGTGCTGGACGGGCTCGGGGTGGAGGAGCTGGTGGTTATCCCGTTCGATCGCGAGTTCTCGCAGAGAAGCGCCGAGGACTTCATCGGTCACGTGCTGGTCGAGAGGCTCGGCGCCGGCAAGGTCTCGGTCGGCGAGAACTTCCGCTTCGGCAACAAGGCGAGGGGGGACGCCGGGATGCTGGCCGGCGACGGCCGCTTCGAGACGCGCGTGGTGCCGCTGGTCGAGGTGGACGGTGAGACGATCTCCTCGACCCGGATCCGGGGGCTGGTCGCGGCCGGCGACGTGGAGCAGGCCATGCACTGCCTCGGCGCGCCCTACATGCTGGAGGGCGCGGTCGTCAGCGGCGACCAGCGCGGCCGCGAGCTCGGCTTCCCGACCGCGAACATCGTCCCCGACGACGAGCTGGTGGTCCCCGGACACGGGGTCTATGCCGCCTTCGCCAACGGCCATCCCGCCGCGGTCAACGTCGGCGTGCGCCCGACCTTCGAGACCGGGCGCGGCCTGCTGGTCGAGTCCCACATGCTCGAATTCGACGGCGACCTCTACGGCAGGAACCTGCGCGTCGCCTTCGTCGAGAGGCTGCGGGGCGAGAAGCGCTTCGAGAGCGTCGACGAGCTGGTCGCGGCGATGAAGGACGACGTGGAGCGCGCCCGCGAGGCATGCGCCGCCTATGGCGGTGGGCCGGCGGCGTGATCGCTACCCTGTCGCGAGCGAAATGCCGCTGACCAAGGACAAGAAGGCCGAGCTGATCGGCAAGTACGGCCGCGATGCCGGCGACACCGGTTCGGCCGAGGTGCAGGTCGCGCTGCTCACCGAGCAGATCAACGAGCTGACCGAGCACCTGCGCACCCACACGAACGACCACCACTCCCGCGTCGGACTGCTGAAGATGGTCGGACGCCGCCGGCGCCTGCTGCGGTACCTCGAGCAGAGCGACCTGGAGCGCTACCGCTCGCTCGTCGCCGAGCTCGGCCTGCGCCGCTGAGGCCGAGGCAAGCCTTGATCGAGCCTGGAACTCGGGCGCCCGACTTCTCCCTACCCGACCAGAACGGCGAGCAGGTGGCGCTCTCGGACCTGCGCGGCGACAGGGTGCTGCTGGCCTTCTACCCGCTCGACTTCAGCGAGGTCTGCACCGATCAGCTCTCCGTCTATCAGGAGGTGCTGGGCGAGATCGAGGCGACAGGAACCAAGCTGCTTGGCATCAGCGTCGACCACGCCTACGCCCACAAGGCCTTCGGCGAGAAGAACGGGCTCTCGATGCCGTTGCTCGCCGACTTCCACCCCAAGGGCGAGGTCGCGAGCGCCTACGGCGCCTATCTGCCGAAGTGGGGCACGAGCAACCGCTCGCTCGTCCTGATCGACGCCGACGGGGTGGTCGAGTGGGTCTACGAGGCGCCGACGCCGCTCAAGTTCCCGGGCGCCAACGTGATCTTCGACGCGCTCGCCGAGTAGCTCGCCGTGCGCGCCGAGCTGATGCCGCGGCCGCCCGGAGCCGAGTCGGCGGCCGCGACCGCCGGGCCGGGGGTGCAAAGCTGAGTGAGCTGACGAGCGCGGTCGTGCCACCCGTCGGGCCCGACGACCACGTCGCCGGCGACGGCCCGGAGGCGATCCTCTACATCGACCTCGCCTGCCCGCGCTGCGCGGCCACATGGCCGCGGATCCGCGCGCTGCCGCTGCGGCTCTGCTTCCGCCACTTCCCGATGCGCTCGAAGCGCCCCCGCTCGCCGGCTCTCCACGCCGCGGCCGAGGCCGCGGGCGCCCAAGGTGCGTTTTGGGAGATGGTCGACTCGCTGTTCGGCGAGCGCGGCCGGGTCGACGACCCGCACCTGTGGGAACGCGTGGAGAGCTTTGGCCTTGATCTCGACCGCTTCGAGCGCGACCGGCGCTCCTCGGCGGTCTCCGAGCGCATCGCCCGAAACTTCCGCGGCGGCATCCGCGCCGGCGTCACCGGCACGCCCGCAGCCTTCGCGGCCGGTGCTCTACTCGAAGGCGAGCTTGAGTCGGTCCTCGCGCAGCTGGCCTCGAGCGGGCCGGCCTAGGAGGTGACCACCGGATGGAATGGCATATCGAAGGGGGCTTCGAGACTGGTGTAAGTCCTAACCGAGAGCTGACTGCCGGCGCAGAAGGCGGTCGGCTCCAGGATCACGTGGATCTGCGCCTTGAATGGGGCGCCCCAGTCCAAGCTTGCCACGGCGTTCCCCACGCCCGGGAGAGTCCGTTGGTGCAGTAGGTGCCGGTGGCGGGGCGGGTGACGTTCGCCTGCGAGATGCCCTTGATGTCGCTCACGGTTCCCGTCGGGTTGACCGTGGCGTAAGGAACCCCACGGCCCGGCGGTCGCGTGGTCAAGCTGCGCCGGCGGTCGCGGCGCCGGCAGCCGCTACCATGCCCGCGACAGAGAACGAGAGTTCTTAAGCGAAAGAGCCGCCATCCGGGCGGCTGAAGGAGTACATAAGAGATGAGCATGCTCGAAGTCACCCGCGTCTCGGCGGAGGTTGGAGGCAACGAGGTCTCCTTCGAGACCGGGAAACTCGCCAAGCAGGCGAGCGGATCCGTCGTCGTCCGCGCCGGCGACACGATGGTCCTCTGCACAGCCACAGCCGGCAACGACCGCGACGTGGATTTCCTGCCCCTCACGGTTGACGTCGAGGAGCGCCACTACGCCGCGGGCAAGATCCCCGGAAGCTTCTTCCGCCGCGAGGCGCGAGCGGGCGAGAAGGCGACGCTTACCGCGCGCATGATCGACCGTCCGCTGCGGCCGCTGTTCCCCAAGGGATGGCACCGCGAGACCCAGCTTGTGTCCACACCGATGTCGGTGGACCACGTCCACCCCTACGACATCCTCGCCATGAACGGCGCCTCCGCGGCCCTCGCGATCAGCGAGATCCCGGTGGCCAAGCACGTCGGCTCTGTCCGAGTCGGGAAGCTCGACGGCGATTTCGTCGTCAACCCCGAGGAGGAGACCCACGAGGAGCTGGACCTGGACCTGATCGTCGCCGGAACCGACGAGGCGATCCTGATGGTCGAGGCGGGCGCCTCCGGTGTCAGCGAGCAGGACATCCTCGACGCGCTCGACATCGCGCACGGCGAGATAAAGAAGCTCACCGCCGCGATGGAGGAGCTGGCCCAGAAGGTCGGCAAGGAGAAGATCAGCGTCGAGGCCCCGCAGGTCGACGAGGAGCTGCTGTCCTCGATCAAGGGCTCGCACGGCGCCAAGCTCGACGAGGCCACCCAGATACAGGCCAAGCTCGAGCGCCAGGACGCGATCGACGCCGTCGAGGACGAGGCGCTGGAGCAGTACGCGCCCGCCGGTGACGACCAGGAGGCCGACCGCGAGCGCCGCAGCGAGGTCAAGGCCGCCTTCGGGAAGCTCGAGAAGGACACGATCCGCAGGCGCATCGCCGTCGACAAGAAGCGCCCCGACGGCCGCGCAAGCGACGAGATCCGGCCGATCGAGACCGAGGTCGACATCGCGCCCCGGACTCACGGCTCGGCGCTCTTCACCCGCGGGGAGACGCAGATCTTCTCAGTGGTCGCGCTCGGCACGACGCGGATGGACATGAAGGTCGACAACCTCGGCCTCCAGGAGAGCAAGACCTTCTGGCACCACTACAACTTCCCGCCGTACTCGGTGGGAGAGGCGGGCTTCATGCGCGGCCCCAAGCGCCGCGACATCGGCCACGGCGCGCTCGCCGAGCGCGCCCTGCAGCCGACGATCCCCGATCTCGACAAGTTTCCCTATGTGACGCGGGTCGTCTCGGAGACGCTGGAGTCCAACGGCTCCTCCTCGATGGGCTCGGTCTGCGCCTCCTCGATGGCGCTGCAGGCGGCCGGCGTTCCGGTCTCCGCACCCGTCGCCGGAGTGGCGATGGGCCTGATCAAGGAGGGTGACGACTACGTCGTGCTCACCGACATCGCCGGCGTCGAGGACCACCTGGGCGACATGGACTTCAAGGTCGCCGGTTCCTCAGACGGCATCACCGCGCTGCAGATGGACATCAAGATCACCGGCGTGACGATGGAGATCCTCACGGACGCCCTCGAGCAGGCTCGCAAGGGCCGCCTGTTCATCCTCGAGCGGATGGCCGAGTCGATCGACGGGCCGCGCGGGGAGCTCTCGCAGTACGCGCCGCGGATCACCACGATCCACATCGACCCCGAGAAGATCGGCGCCCTGATCGGAAAGGGCGGCGAGACGATCCGCTCGATCTCCGAGGAGTTCGAGGCCCAGATCGACGTCGAGGACGATGGCTCGGTCCGCGTATACGCGCCCACCGGCCAGCTCGTCGAGGCGTGCGTGGCGAAGATCGAGTCGATCACCAAGGAGGCCGAGATCGGCGACCGCTACACGACGGGCAAGGTCGTGAAGACGACCAACTTCGGCGCCTTCGTCGAGTTGACCAAGGGCACCGACGGCCTGCTGCACATCTCCAACGTGAAGCCCGGCGAGCGCGTCGGAGCGGTGGAGGACGTGCTCAGCTCCGGCGACGAGATCGACGTCACCGTGGTCGAGATCGACAAGGAGCGCGGCCGCATCGGCCTGCGCCTGACCGAGGATCCCGACGTCCAGGGCAAGAGCGCCGAGGAGCTGGCCAAGGTCGGTACCGGCGACCCGGGCCCGCCCCGCCGCGACGGCAATCGCGGCCGCGGCGGCGACCGGGGCGGACGCGGCGGCGACCGGGGCGGCCGCAGAGAGCGCCGCTAGCCCCAAGCGTGACTGAATCCGGCGCCACGGTCACCGAGCTCGAGGGAGGCGTCCGCGTCGTCACCGAGGCCGTTCCCTCGGTTCGCTCGGTCGCCCTCGGGCTCTGGGTCAAGACGGGTTCCCGTGACGAGACCCCGGCGCAGGCCGGGGTCTCTCACTTTCTGGAGCACCTGCTGTTCAAGGGCACCAAGCGCCACTCCGCGATCGAGATCGCCGAGATCTTCGACGGCCTCGGCGCCTCCATCAACGCCGCCACCGGCAAGGAGTCCACCCACCTCTACGCGCGCTTCCTCGACACCCACACCGAGCGCGCCTTCGACCTGCTGGCCGAGATGCTGCTGGGGCCGACCTATCCCGAGATCGACTCCGAGCGCGAGGTCGTGCTGGAGGAGATCGCGATGTACGAGGACGAGCCCCAGGACCGCGTCCACGACGTGCTCGACGAGGCGATCTTCGGCGAGCACCCGCTCGGCCGGCGCGTGCTCGGCGCCGCCGAGGTGATCAAGTCGATCCCCGTCCCCGACATCGCCGCCTACCACCGAAGCCACTACACGTCCTCGAACATCGTGGTCGCGGCCGCCGGCAACCTCGAGCACGACGCCGTGGTCGAGCTGGCCGGCCGGCACGTCCAGCCGCCCCGGGCCTCGGCCGATGGAGCCGGCGGGGAGGCCCCCCAGGCCCAGGCGCGGGTCGGCTTCCACCGCAAGGAGACGGAGCAGTACCACGTCACGCTGGGCGGCCCCGGGCTGTCCCGCGGCGACGACAGCCGCTACGCCCTGGCGATTCTCGACGCCGTCTTCGGAGGCTCGAGCTCCTCCCGCCTGTTCCGCGAGATCCGCGAGAAGCGCGGGCTCGCCTACGCCGTCGGCTCATACACGCAGCAGTTCGTGGACGGCGGACTGATCGGGCTCTACGTCGGCACCCGCGAGGACAACATCGAGGAGGCCTGCGAGATCATCGGCCGCGAGCTCGGCTCGATCCACTCCGACGGCATCAGCGCCGACGAGCTGGTCCGGGCCAAGGAGCACGTGAAGGGCCGCATGGTCCTCTCGTCCGAGTCCACCGCGGCGCGCATGTCTCGGATCGGCAAGGCCGTCCTCTTCGGAACCGAGCTGCTGACGCTCGACGACATGATCGCCCGCGTCGACGCGGTCGAGACCGACGACGTCTCGGCCCTGGCCGAGGAGCTCTACGCCCCCGAGGGCCTGGCCGCAGCCGCCATCGCGCCCTCCGAGGAGCGTTTCCGCAGGGCGCTGGCGCCGATCAACGAGTCCCTCGCGGCAGCGCCTGCCTGAGAGCGCTGACCGCCTCGAGAATCGGCGGGGCGTCACCCCACTTTCGGGGATCTATTCCGTCCGCAAGCCGAATAGGGTCGCGAAAAGCGCGAGACGCCGGTTGGGTGAGCCAGGCTGGGTTTGACGGAGACCTCGACCCCAGGATTCTGTCCTGAGACCCCGTCGGTCGCGGCGCCAGTATCGAACTTGATGAACACCTCTATGCCGTTGAGTCCGCCGGCGCCGGCCTGGTTCGCCGTCGTCGCGTACTGCGTATTGCCCTGACCGGCGGTGGCGAGCACGGCGCAACCCGCCATGTTGCGGTTCATGGTGAGAGGGAGCGTGAGGTGGACGGCACGGCCCAACTAGGCTTCCGCCATGGCCGATCCGATTCGCGTTGTCGTCTCCGGCGCCGCAGGGCGCATGGGCGCCACCGTCTGCGAGGCGGTCGAGGCCGCCGACGGGATGGAGGTGGCGGCGAAGGCCGACCCCTCGCTGGGCACCACCCTGGAGCAGGCGCTGCCCGCGGGCGACGTGATGGTGGAGTTCTCGACGCCGGAGACGGTGGCCGAGAACGCGATCGCCGCGGTCGAGGCGGGCGTTCACGCCGTCGTCGGCGCGACGGGGTTCGACCTCGACGAGCTGCGCAGCAGGGTGGAGGGGGCCGGCGGCGGGGCCAAGTGCTTCGTGGCGCCCAACTTCGCGATCGGCGCGGTGCTGATGATGCAGTTCGCGAAGCAGGCCGCCAGGCACATGCCCGAGTGCGAGATCGTGGAGCTGCACCACGACCGCAAGCTCGACGCTCCCTCGGGGACGGCGAAGCGGACGGCGGAGTTGATCGCCGAGGCCGGAGGCAACGTGCACGAGCCGATCCACTCGGTGCGACTACCGGGTTTGGTGGCCCACCAGGAGGTGATCTTCGGCGGCGAGGGTCAGACGCTCTCGATCCGCCACGACTCGATCGACCGCCACAGCTTCATGCCCGGGGTCGTGCTCGCGGTTCGCGAGGTCGGGACCATGCCGGAGCGCTTCGTGGTCGGGCTGGAGAACCTGCTTTGAGGAACGTCAGCAACCGAGAGGGAGATGGATGAGCGAGCACGATCTGACCGAGATGGACGCGACCGCGCAGGCCGAGCTGGTGCGCAGCGGCGAGGCCTCGCCGAGCGAGCTCGTCGAGGCCGCGATCGAGCGCGCCGAGCGCATCAACCCCGAGATCAACGCGATCATCCACAGCTTCTACGACGAGGCGCGCGAGCAGGCGGCCGGCGAGCTGCCCGACGGGCCCTTCCGCGGCGTCCCCTTCCTGTTCAAGGACCTGGGCGCCGGGCTCGAGGGCCAGCCGATGCACATGGGCATGCGGGCGCTGAAGCAGGCGGACTTCCGGCTGCCGACGGACACCTACCTGGGTGCGCGCTTCCGCGACGCCGGCTTCGTCACGATCGGCAAGACCAACACGCCCGAGCTCGGCATCCTGCCGACCACCGAGCCCGAGGCCTACGGCGCCACCCGCAACCCCTGGAACCTCGGGCACACCCCGGGCGGCTCCAGCGGCGGCTCCGGCGCCGCGGTCGCGGCGGGGATCGTGCCGGTCGCCCACGCCAACGACGGCGGCGGCTCGATCCGGATCCCGGCAAGCCACAACGGCCTCGTCGGGCTGAAGCCGACCCGCCAGCGAACGACCCAGGGGCCGCTGATCGGGGATGCGCTCTCCGGCCTGACCGAGGAGCTGGTGGTGGCCCGCTCGGTGCGCGACGTCGCCGCGATCCTCGAGGAGGTCCACGGGGCGGTCCCCGGCGATCCGTATTTCGCGCCGGCGCCCGAGCGGCCCTACACCGAGGAGGCGGGCGCCGACCCGGGCAAGCTCAGGATCGGCCTCAAGCTCGACGCCTTCGGCGATCAGGACGTGGACCCGAGGGTGCAGGAGTCCGCGCGCAGGGCGGCCGTGCTGCTGGTAGAGCTCGGGCACGAGGTCGAGGAGGGGGGCCCGGAGGTTCCCGAGGCCGAGCCCGGCAGCCCGCTCGACCTGATCGAGTCCTTCATGACCCGCTGGCAGGCCGGACAGGCCGCCTCGCTGGCCCAGTTCAGCTTCATCCTCGGCCGCGAGCTCGGTCCAGGCGACGTCGAGCCGCTGACCTGGGCGCTCGCCGAGCAGGGTCGTGGCAAGAGCGCCGGCGACTACCTGAACGCGGTCGGGGTGCACCAGAGCCTCGCGCGCCTGATCAGCACCTGGTTCGAGCAGGGCCACGACCTGCTGCTGACGCCGACCACGGGTGAGCCGCCGCCACCGCTCGGCAGCTTCGACGACTCCGGCCCGGAACCGCTCGACGCGATCGTGCGGGCGCGCAGGACTGCGATCTTCAACGCGCTCTTCAACGCGACCGGGCACCCGGCGATCTCGGTGCCGCTGTACGAGACCGACGACGGCCTGCCCACCGGGATCCAGCTCGTCGCTCCCCAGGGCCGCGAGGACGTCCTGATCCGGGTGGCCTCCCAGCTCGAGCAGGCGCTGCCCTGGGCCGGCCGTCACCCGCCGCTGTGGGCGGGTCAGCCGGCGGCGGCCGCCTAGATATGCGGCCGTTTCGCGATACTGACTGCGATGGCTGAGATCGGAGGAGTGCTGACGGCGATGGTCACCCCGTTCGCCGAGGACGGCTCGGTGGACGAGGCAGCGGCGCGCAAGCTCGCCCGCCACCTGGTCGAGAACGGCTCGCACGGCGTCGTCGTCGCGGGCACGACGGGGGAGTCGCCGACGCTGAGCGACAGCGAGGACGTGGCGCTGCTGCGGGCGGTGCGGGACGAGCTCGGCTACGGCGTCACCGTGATCTGCGGCACCGGCACCAACGACACCCGCCACTCCGAGCAGCTCACCGCCGCGGCCGTCGAGGCGGGGGCCGACGCGGTGCTGGTGGTGACGCCCTACTACAACAAGCCCAACCGGGCCGGGATCCTGGCCCACTACGAGGCGGTCGCCGCGGCGGCGGGGCAGACGCCGGTGATCGTCTACAACATCCCCTCGCGCGTGGTCGTCAACATCGGGCCGGAGCTGCTCGCCGAGCTCGCCGAGATCGACAACGTGGTCGCCGTCAAGCAGGCCAACAACGACGAGATCGACCGGGTCGAGGGGCTCAGGGTGCTGGCCGGCAACGATGACATCTTCCTGCGCTGCCTGCGGAGCGGCGGCGCCGGCGGCATCCTGGTCGCCTCGCACGTGGTCGGCAACGAGATGCGCGCGATCTTCGACGCGGTCAAGGCCGGCGAGCCGGGGCGCGCGGCGCAGCTCGACGCGGATATTCGTCCCATATTCGAGGCGCTCGCCGTCACCACCAACCCGATCCCGGTCAAGGCCGCGGCCGAGATGCTCGGCCTGATCCCGTCGGACCGGATGCGGCTGCCGATGGTGGCGGCCGATGACGAGCAGCGGGCGGTCGTGCGCGCCGCGCTCGAGGCCCACGGCCTGCTGACAGCGAGCGCCACCTGACGTGAGCTCGAACCTACGGATCCTTCCCCTAGGCGGACTGGGGGAGATCGGCAAGAACATGACGGTCGTCGAGCACGAGGGCCGGATCGTCGTCGTCGACACCGGGCTGATGTTCCCGACGGCCGAGATGCTCGGCATCGACCTGGTGCTGCCCGACTTCTCGATGCTGCGCGAGCGCGCCGAGGACATCGAGGCGATCGTGCTCACCCACGGCCACGAGGATCACGTGGGTGCGCTGCCCTACGTGCTGCGCGAGATCGGGATGCCGCCGAAGATCTACGGGGGCCTGCTGACGATCGGGATGGTGCGCTCGAAGCTCGACGAGCACAAGCTGCGCGACGTCCCTCTGGAGGAGCTGCCGGCGGGCGAGCGGGTCGAGCTGGGACCGTTCGGCCTGGAGCTGATCCACATGTCGCACTCGATCCCCGATGCCCGAGCGGTGGCGCTCAGCACCGACGTCGGCACGGTCCTGATCACGGGCGACTACAAGTTCGACCAGACGCCCGTGGACGGAATCCCGGCCGACGTCTCGCGCCTGGCCGAGCTCGGCCGCGAGGGCCTGCTCTGCCTCTGCGCCGACTCCACCAACGCGGACCGCCCAGGGGTCGCGCCCTCGGAGTCGGCGGTCGGGCCGGCGCTGCTCGAGGTCTTCGGGCGCTGCGAGGGACGCATCGTCGTCACCTCGTTCGCGTCCAACATCCACCGGGTGCAGCAGGCGATCGACGCCGCTGCCCACCTGGACCGCAAGGTTGCGCTGGTCGGCCGCTCGATGCGCAAGAACTTCAACATCGCCGACAACCTGGGCATCGCCGACGCGCCCGACGGCATCTTCATCCAGCCCAAGGAGATCGAGGATCACCCCGACGACAAGGTCGTCGTGATCTCGACCGGCAGCCAGGGCGAGCCGCTGTCGGCGCTGCGGCGCATGGCCAACAACGATCACCGCGACGTCGAGCTGCACTCCGGCGACACGGTGATCTTCTCGGCCACCCCGATCCCGGGCAACGAGCGCTCGGTGAACGAGACGATCGACCGCATCTTCCAGATCGGGGCCTCGGTTGTGACCGCGGCCGACGCGCCGATTCACGCCTCGGGCCACGGCTGGCAGGAGGAGATGAAGCTGATGCTGAACCTGACCAAGCCCCGCTACGTGTTCCCCTTCCACGGCGACCACAAGCGGCTGCGCCTGCACGCCGAGCTCGCCGAGGCGGTCGGGATCGAGCGCGACCGCATCTTCATCGGCCGCAACGGGCTCACGCTCGAGATCGACGAGAAGGGCGCGAGGTTCGGCGAGGACTTCCGCGCCGGCGTCATCTTCGTCGACGGCGTCTCGGTCGGCGAGCCCGACGAGTTCGCGCTGCGCGACCGGCGCAAGCTCTCCGACGACGGCGTCTTCATCGTCGTCGCCACGATCTCGGCCGACGACGGCTCCCAGGTCGCCGATCCCGAGATCATCTTCCGCGGCGTTCCCTTCGGGGACGAGGGCGAGCCCGACGGGCTCCGCGAGGAGCTTGCCGAGGTCGTGGCGGAGACCCTCGAGGAGCTGGCCGAGGACAAGGTCCAAGAGCTCGCCCTGATCCAGGAGGACCTGCACGACGACGTCGCCGAGTTCGTCCACGAGAAGCTCCGCCGCCGCCCGCTGGTGCTGCCTGTCGTGGTCGAGGTCTAAGGAACAGCCCGCGGGGGCCGAGGGAGGGCGGCCCCCGCGGGTGCTGTCTCGTCCGCGACTGAAGCTACGCCGGGCTCGTCAATCCGGACTAAAGGAATGCGGACGGTGAAGCGGGCGCCGCCGGCCTTCGAGTCGCCGGCCTCGACCGAGCCGCCGTGCGAGGCGGCGACGGCGCGGACGATCGCCAGCCCGAGGCCACTGCCGTCCGCGGCGGCGGTGTCGGCGGGACCGGTGCCCCTGACGAAGCGCTCGAAGACCTGCTTGCCGATCTCGTCGGGGATCCCGGGGCCGTCGTCGCTGACCTCGAGCACGGCGTCTTCGCCGTCCCGATCCAGCCGCAGCTCGATCCGCGAGTCCGGCGGCGTGTGGCGAAGCGCGTTCTCCAGCAGGTTGCGCACCAGGCGGTGCAACTCGTCGGGATTGCCCTCGACCGCGAGCTCTCCGCTCGGAATGCTGTCACGCAGGGAATGCGATTCGATCAGCGGCTGGACCTCGGCGATCGCCTCGCGCACCACCCGCACCAGGTCAGCCCTCGTGGTCGCCGAGCGGCGGCCGGCGTCTGCGCGGGCGAGCAGCAGCAGGTCGCTGACCAGGCGCGACATGCGCCGCGTCGAGCGCAGCGCGGAGGAGATCGCGTGCCGGTCCTCCTCGGAGGCGCCGTCGAGCGAGGCCTGCAGCAGCTCCAGGTTCGCCTGGACGCTGGTCAGCGGCGTGCGCAGCTCATGGGATGCGTCCGCAACGAACTCGCGCTGGCGATCGAAGGCGCGCTCGCGCTCTCCCCGCGCCTCGTCGAGCGAGGCGAGCATCCCGTCCATCGTCTCCGCCAGCTCGCCGATCTCGTCGCCCGCGGCGGGGATCGGCATGTGCAGGGAGGGGTCACGGGTCTCCTCGATCTCGCGGGCCTGAGAGGTCAGCGAGGCGATCGGCTTCAGTGCCCTGTTGGCGACGGCCAGGCCCGCGAGCAGGGCCAGCACGGTGCCGCCGATGACGCCGGCCCCCAGGAAGAGCCAGAGCCGGTCCACGGTCGCCTCCACGTCGGCGTGGGGCTTGGCGTACTGGACGAAGGCGGAGCTTCCCTCGATCTGCTCGCTGGCGACCGAGTAGCGGCCGACGTCGACGATCCCGGCAAGCGGTGGTCCGAGGTCGGTGAAGAGGCTGGTGGAGGCGTTGGGGCTGACGGGGCGGCCGAGCTGGTTGACGATCCGGATCACCGCGTCGCCCGCCATGGCCGAGTCGTTGAGGCGGCGAGTCTCGGCGGTCTCGCCGAGGGTGGTGTTGAAGCCGACCTCGGCCGCGAGTGAGCCGGCTCCCGCAAGCAGCTCGTCATCGAAGTCGTCGCGGATGCGGTCGCCGACCAGGCTTCCCAGCACCCCGGCGAAGCAGAGCAGGATCAGGAAGGTGAGCCCGGCGGCGGTGGCCGCGATGCGCCAGCGGACCGGGATGCGCTCGGGCCAGGCCAGCCGCTTGGCCATCAGGAGTCGGCGGGTCTCAGCACGTAGCCCGCGCCGCGCTTGGTGTGAAGCATGCGGGGCTCGCCGCCCGCCTCGAGCTTGCCCCGCACGTTGCTGATGAAGACGTCGATCGTGTTGGTCTGCTCGAACGGGTCATACCCCCAGACGTCCTCGAGCAGGCGCTGGCGCGAGATGACCAGCTTCTGGTTCTCGGCGAGGTACTGGAGCAGCTCGAACTCGCGGTTCGTCAGCTCGATCTCGCGGTCGCCGCGCTTGGCCTCGCGGGAGCCGGGATTGAGCAGCAGATCTCCGACCGCGAGCGACGCGCTTCCGCGCGGGGGCCGGCGGCGCAGCAGCGCCCGAATCCGTGCCAGCAGCTCCGCGCGCTCGAACGGCTTCGGCAGGTAGTCGTCGGCGCCGCTGTCGAGGCCCTCGACGCGGTCGTCGGTCTCGGTGCGGGCGGTCAGGATCAGCACCGGCACGTCGCTCTCGGCGCGCAGGCGCTTCAGCACCTCGATCCCGTCCAGGCGCGGGAGGCCGAGGTCGAGGATGACGAGGTCGGGCGCGAACTGCTCGGCCAGGCTGAGCGCCTCGACTCCGTCGGCCGCGCTCTTGACGTCGTGGCCCTCGGCCCTGACCGAGCGGCGCAGCACGTCCGCGATCGCCTCGTCGTCCTCGACTAGGAGCACGCGGGCGCTTGGGTTCCCCTCGTCCATACGGCTGAAGGGTAAGGGTGACCAGGCACGCAACGCGCAACCTTGAGTGAAGTTTTAGGCGTCGCCGCCATTCGTGCCTGGCCAGGCAGGGGAGAGGGGCCGCGCGTCGAAGGGTGGGCCGATGCTTGCAGACAAGCTCTTCGGCGCGCCCGAGCGCGAGCCCCCGCGCAGGCGCAGGAAGCGGCCTGCGCGTGCCCCGGCGCGCGGTCGAAAGGCGCGCGCGGCCAAGGGCCGC
>VGBV01000001.1 GCA_016870325.1 Actinomycetota bacterium | reverse complement strand
GCGGCGCTGGTCTTCGCCTGGCTCGGCATCGTCAGGGGCGGTAGGGCGCGAACCGCCGGGCTGCTCGCCGCGGCGGCGCTGCTGGCCGGCGCCGCCGCCATCGCCACCAGCGGCGGCCACGATCTCACCGCGGTCGCAATGGTGGCCGCGGGCGCGCTCGCCGCGGCCCTCGCGCAGACGGCCTTCCGCATCCACGTGGCGCTGTCCCCCGCGGCTCCCCCCGAGCACCCGGTTCTCTTCTACAACCCGCGCTCGGGCGGCGGCAAGGCCGAGCGCTTCGACCTGCCCGCCGAGGCCCGGGCGAGGGGCATCGAGCCGGTCGAGCTCGGGCCGGGCCAGGACCTGGGCGAGCTGGTGCGCGAGGCGGTCGCCGGAGGGGCCGACGGCCTGGCGATGGCGGGCGGGGACGGCTCGCAGGCGCTGGTCGCAGCGATCGCCTCCGAGCACGACCTGCCCTACGCCTGCGTCCCGGCGGGCACGCGCAACCACTTCGCGCTCGACCTCGGGGTTGACCGCGACGACGTCGTCGGCGCGCTCGACGCCTTCAGCGACGGCGGCGAGCGCCGCGTCGACCTGGCCGAGGTCAACGGGAGGGTCTTCGTCAACAACGTCTCGCTGGGGCTGTACGCGACCGCGGTCCAGAAGGACGAGTACCGGGACGCCAAGCTGCGCACGCTGCTCGAGACGGTGCCCGAGGTGATGGGCCCCGAGGCGGAGGCCGCCGACCTGGTCTGGACGGGCCCCCACGGGACCCGCCACCACTCGACCGCCGCGATCCTGGTCTCGAACAACCGCTACCGGCTTGGGCGTCCGGTGGGATCGGGGACGCGGCCGCGCATCGACGACGGGCTGCTCGGGATCACGGTTCTCGCCGAGCCGTCGGTCAGGGGTGAGCGGGAGCGGCGGAGCCCGTTCCAGCGCCCGTGGCGGGAGTGGGCGACGCCGGAGTTCGAGGTCAGCTCGGAGGAAGCCGTCAGCGCCGGCATCGACGGCGAGGCCGCCGAGCTGAGCTCGCCGCTTCGCTTCCGGATCCTGCCCGGGGCGTTGCGGGTACGGATCGCCCAGAGCCATCCCGGCGCCTCGCCGTCGGCGATCGCGCCCGAAGGGGCGAGGGCGACGGTGGCGGCGCTGGCCCGGATCGCCGCCGGCAGGCCCGAGCGCGTGCATGGCTCGCTGGCTTTGCTCGCCGCGGCCTGACCACCTCCCCGCCGAGCGACGACTTATTGGCCCTGGGCGCTCATTTGTCGTCGTTCGGCCGGCTGGTGAGCGCCTCGGGTGGGATCAGGGCCTCGCCCAGATCCACGCGGGAGCCGCGGAAGGGGACGCCCTCGGCCTCCAGCAGGGCGCGCTGGCGGGCGCCCTGGGCGAGCGAGCCATCGGCTCGCACGACCCGCTGCCAGGGCACGTCCTCGGCCGTATGGGCCAGCACCGCCCCCGCGAAGCGAGGAGAGCCCGGCGAGACGGCCCCGTAGGTGGTCACGTAGCCCTCGGGCACCGACCGCACCCTCGCGAGCACGCTGCGCTCGCGCTCCGACGCCATCGGGGGCTCCTCAGGCCGCGACGGGGACGCCGCGATGCTGCTCGTACATGCGCGCCACCCAGCGACCGCCCGGTCGCGCCTCGAGCTCGTCCCGGAAGGGCCGCAGCGGCTCGACCAGCTCCGGCGCCCAGGGTCGCCCCGGGGGCGCCAGCGGCGGCGTGGACAGCGCCGCCGCGGTCAGGTCGGCGACGCTGAACGCGCCCTCCACCAGGTACTCGCCGCCGCCGAGCTCGGCCTCGAGCCGGTCCATGGCGGCGCGAATGCCGATCTCGGCCTCCCTGGCGCCGGCCTCGTCAGCCGAGTAGTCCTGCCGTACCAGCCTCCCGCCGACCGGCGACGTCGCGCGAAGCAGGCCGCGCTTGAACGCACCCTCGTCGGGGAGCGCCGCATCGGTGGCTGCGTCGATATCGGGCAGCATGTGGTGCCAGATCAGCCGGCGGATCCGCGGGGCCAGCTCCTCGTCGAAGTAGTCCTCCAGGGCCAGGGCCCGCTCCCGTTCATCCGGGTCGGCGGGGTAGAGCGGCGGCTCGGGCCTGTAGTCCTCGAGCGCGGCGATGATCGCCGTCGAGTCCCAGACCCGCCGCCCGTCCAGGTCGATCACAGGCTGGCGCTGGTGCTCGCCCCTCGTCAGGCGCAGCGCCGTCAGCCTGTGGGTGCCGGGCATCGGGGTCAGCAGCTCTTATGGGATGCCCTTGTAGTCGAGCGCCCAGCGGGCCTTCTCGTTGTAGTGCGAGATCTTGACGTGCCAGAGGAACACGCCCACGGCCCGACGAGCCTACCGCACCCTCGCCCACAGCGCGGCCGCCTGCCAGAATCATCGTATGGAACCGCTTCGCGACGGCCACGGGCGCCTGATCGGCGACCTGCGCGTGTCGGTCACCGACCGCTGCAACTTCCGCTGCCAGTACTGCATGCCGGCGGAGGGCCTGCCCTGGCTCGAGCGCTCCGAGATCCTCAGCTTCGAGGAGATCGAGCGCCTGGTCGGGCTGATGGTGCGGATGGGCGTCGCCGACGTGCGCCTGACCGGCGGCGAGCCGCTTGTGCGCCGCGACTTCCCGACGCTGGCGGCGATGCTCGGCCGCATACCCGGCCTGCGGGACCTGGCGCTGACGACCAACGGCTACCTGCTCGAGCGCGACGCCGAGGCGCTGGCGGCCTCGGGGGTCAACCGCGTCAACGTCTCGATCGACTCGCTGCAGCGCGACCGCTTCTTTCAGATCACGCGCCGCGACGCCCTGCCCCGCGTGCTCGCCGGCCTCGAGGCGGTCGCCGCCCATCCCGAGCTGCGCCCGGTCAAGGTGAACGCGCTCGGGATCCGCGGCTTCACCGAGCGGGAGATCCTGCCCTTCGCCGAGTTCGCGCGCGAGACCGGCTTCGAGGTCCGCTTCATCGAGTTCATGCCGCTCGACGCCGACCACGAATGGGAGCCCGACAAGGTGCTGACCGGCGCCGAGGTCAGGGCCGAGATCGAGCGCCACTTCCCCCTGATCGAGCTGGAGCGGGAACCCTCGGCGACGGCCCGCGTGTTCCGCTTCGCCGACGGCGAGGGCACGGTCGGCTTCGTCAACCCCGTCTCCGAGCCCTTCTGCGCCGACTGCAACCGCATCCGCCTCACGTCCGAGGGCAAGCTGCGCACCTGCCTCTTCTCGCTGAACGAGACCGACCTCCGCGAGCCGCTGCGCGACGGGGCCGATGACGAGGAGCTGGAGCGGCTGATCCGCGGCGCCGTCGCGCGCAAGGAGCTGAAGCACCGGGTGAACGAGCCCGGCTTCATCCAGCCCGAGCGCACGATGAGCGCGATCGGCGGCTGAGGCGGGCTCAGTCCCGCCGGCCGGCGGCGTCGATCCAGCGGCGGCGCTTCTGCGCGCACTCCTCCGGGAGCGCCAGGGTGATGCCCTCGGCGAGGTCGAGCCAGCGCGGGGCGCTGCGGTAGTCCTGCTCGCGGGCGTCCGCGTCGGCGGGATGTTCGAGCCCCAGAGCAGCATTCAGGAGGAGTTCCACCAGTCGGCCGACTCGGGTACGTCGGTCTGGTCCACGCGCTGGTGCTGGGCCCCCGGATAAGGCGCCGGCGGCAGGCGCTGATCGCCTCCCCGGGCGATGACGAGGCGGAGGCCGGGCTGCGCCGGCTGAGCGTCGCCTCGGGGATCGTCCAGGCCGTGATCCTCGCCCTGACCCTGGTCATCCTCGTGCTCGCCGCCGACCTGATCGCGTGACCGTGCGGCCGCGCCCCCGAGAGGTCCCGGCGTGAAGCGCGACGAGTCGCTGCCCTCGCTCTCGCGAGACCACCACCAGGCCACTCGTCGTCGCCCGGCGGCTGCGCCGGGCCGAGGACGCGGGAGCCGCGGCGGCGGAGTTCGGCGAGTTCTTCGAGGACAGGGGCCGGCGCCACTTCGAGATCGAGGAGCAGGTGCTGCCGCCGCTCTGGGCGAGGCTGGGACCCGAGCCTAGTGCGGGCGCTCGCCCGCGAGCAGCGCCAGCGCGTGCGGCAGCGCCTCGCGGATCGCGTCGCCCGCCTGGGCGATGCTGCGGGGGCTGCCGGGGAAGCTGACGATCAGGGTCGTTCCGCGGATGCCGGCGACGGCGCGGGAGAGCATCCAGTTGGGCGTGTGCTCGCGGGAGGCAAGCCGCATCGCCTCGGCGATCCCGGGCGCCTCGCGCTCGATCACCTCGCGGATCGCCTCGGGCGTGACGTCGCCGGGCGCCATCCCGGTGCCGCCGGTGGTCAGCACCAGCTCGCACCCGGCCTCGTCGCAGAAATGACGCAGGCGGTCGGAGATCAGGTCGCGATCGTCGGTCACGACCTCGGTCGCGACCACCTCGCAGCCCAACCCGGTCGCGAACTCCGCCAGGGCCCGGCCCGATCTGTCCTCGCCGGCGCCCGCGGCTATCGAGGTCGAGGCGGTGAGGATCGCCGCTCGCATCAGACGTCGGGGCCGTCGCGGGTCCAGGTGCCGCTCCGGCCCCCGGTCTTCTCCAGCAGCTCGATGCGCTCGATGCTGACCCCGCGCTCCAGGGCCTTGACCATGTCGTAGACGGTCAGGGCCGCGACCGCGCAGGCCGCCATCGCCTCCATCTCGACCCCCGTGCGCCCGACCACCCGGGCCTCTGAGGTGATGCGTACGAGGCCCTCGGACTCGTCCACCTCGATCTCGACGTCGGCGAATGTCAGCGGCAGCGGGTGGGCGAGCGGGATCAGGTCGCCGGTGCGTTTGGCGGCGGCGATCCCGGCGATCCGCGCCGGGCCGACGACGTCGCCCTTGGGACCGTCGGCGGCCGCGACGGCGCCCGCCGTCCCGGGGCTCATCCGCACCAGCGCCTCGGCGCGCGCGCGGCGCTCGCCCTCGTCCTTGGCGCCTACGTCGACCATGCGGGCGCTGCCGGACTCGTCGACGTGGGTGAGGCGCCGCTCGCCCGCTTCCGACCGCTCGCTCATTCGGCCCTTGCTCCACCAGCCGAGGATCCTTCGGCCAGGGTACCCTCGACCGGCGTCCCCTCGACCCACTCCGAGCGCTCGCCGTCGGTCTCGCGCTTCCAGATCGGCGCCTCGGCCTTGATCCGGTCGATCGCCTCGCGGGCTCCGGCGAAGGCCTCGCCGCGGTGCGCCGCCGAGACGGCGACGATCACGCTCGGCTCGCCCAGCGGCACCGCCCCCACCCGGTGCTCGGCGGCGGCGGCTTCGAGCCCGTGGCCCGACACGCACTCGCGCAGGATCGCCGCAATCCGCTCGGTCGCCATCTCGCCGTAGGCCTCGTAGTCGAGCCGCTCGACCTCGCGCGTGGTGCCCTGGAAGCTGACGATCGCCCCGGCTCCGGGCCGCCCGACGAGCGCCGTCACCGCCTCGAGCGAGAGCGGCTCCTCGCTGACCCGTGCGTGGACCTCGGCGGCAGCCGGGGGATCCTTCGCGCCGCCGCTGACCGGCGGCACCAGCGCCAGCTCGTCGCCGGCGGCGAGCTCGGTCTCGGGCGAGGCGTACTCGCGGTTGACCGCCATCGCCACGCTCATGCTCCCGAGCGGCTCGTCCAGCCCCGGCCGCGCGCGCAGCTCGTCCATCGCCTCGGCGACGGTGGCGCCATCGGGCAGCTCCAATCGCACCGAGTCGCTGCCGGCGCGCTCGCGCAGCACCGCGAACAGTCGCACCGAGATCTCCATGCCGAGGATGCTAGGCGCCCGCGGTGGGAGACTGGGCCGATGGCGCCCAGCGGAGCGGCGAGGAGGGGGAGCGGGCCGTGCAGGCTCTGATCGCGGTGCTCGCGGGCGGGCGGGCGACCCGCCTGGGGGGCGCCAAGGCGACGGCCGAGCTCGGCGGACGGCCCCTGATCGAGCATGTGCTGGACGCGGCCGGCCCCGACGCGGTCGTCGTCGCCAAGCCCGGCACGGCGCTGCCGCCGCTCGCGGTCCCGGTGCTCGAGGAGCCGGCCGAGCCCTCGCACCCGATGGCCGGCATCGTCGAGGCGCTGCGGGACTCGGGCGGGCTGCCGGTGCTCGCGGTCGCCTGCGACATGCCCTTCGTCACCCACGACCTGCTCGCGTGGCTCGCGGAACTGCCCGAGCCGCTGGCGGTGCCCGCGCTCGAGGGGCGCCTGCATCCGCTGCTGGGGCGCTACCCGCCCGAGCTGCTGGGAGAGCTGGAGGCCGCCCTGGCGGCCCGGCGCCCGCTGCGGGAGACGGTCGCCGGCCTCGGGCCGTACGAGATCCCCGCGTCCGAGCTCGAGCCCTTCGGCGACCCCGGGCGGCTGCTGTTCAACGTCAACACCCCCGAGGACCTGCAGGCCGCCGAGCGCCTGCTCGCCGAGGGCCCGGGCTGACCGGACGGGTGCGGTCAGACGGCGGCGGGCTCGGCGGCCCGGGCCGCGGCGCCGTTCCCGTCCACCCGCACCGCTTCGAGCCTGACCGGGATCCCGTTCAGGAAGGCCATGCCCGCGAGCCGCTCGAGGTCGGCGGGGTCCGAGGAGGCGAGCTGGTTGACGTTGACGCCGCCCGCCTCGTTGGCGCGTTCCCAGCCGCCGCCTCGGTGCCCCCAGCCGTGGGGGACGGCGATCGTGCCGCGCGAGACCTCGTCGGTGAGCCGCGCGACGATCTCGATCTGGCCGTGCGGGGAGCTGATCCGGCAGGGCTCACCCTCGGCTATCCCGTGCGCCGCAGCGTCCTCGGGGTGCACCCGGGCGCAGTGCTCGCGCCCGCCCCGCATCAGCAGCGCCGCATTGTGCATCCAGGAGTTGTGCGAGCGCAGCTCGCGCAGCCCGATCAGCCGCAGCGGGAACTCCGGGTCGTCGCCGTTCCGCGACTTCATCCGCACCGCCTCCTCCAGGACCTGCGGCGGGTCGAGCCGCACCCGCCCGTCCTCGAAGCGAACCGCCTTCGCGAGCACGCCCGCCCTCAGGTACTCGTCGAGCACCACGCCGTGCGGGGAGCGCGCCAGCTTGCCGAGGCTCCAGCCGGACCGCCGCAGCCCGAAGCGGTCGCCGTCGGGCCCGGTGCGCAACAGCAGGTCCAGCAGCCGCCGCGGGGTCAGCTTGATCCCGAACTTGCGGAGGGCGCGCACGGCACCCGAGGGGCTGGGCACGACCCCGATCCGCTTCGAGATCGCCTCGATGATCTCCCACTCCTGCCTGGCCTCTCCGCGCGGCGCGACCACGGCCTCGGTCATCTGGACGTAAGGGGTCGTGTGCAGGTTCAGGAAGGGCAGCGGGAAGTCCTCGCGCTCGAGGAACGTCGTCGCCGGCAGCACGAAGTCGGCGTGCCGCGCGGTGTCGCTGACGTAGAGGTCGATCGCGACGCAGAGGTCGAGGCCCTCGAGCGCCGCCGATAGCTCCTCGCCGTTCGGGACCGAGAGCACCGGATTGCCGGCCGAGACGAACATCGCCCGGATCTGGCGCTCGCCGGGGGTGTCCATCTCCTTCGCCATCACCGAGGCGGGAAGCTGCCCAAGGACCTCGGGCAGGTCGCCGATGCGGGTGCGGGTGGCGTCGTAGGTGCCGGCGCCGATCTGGTCGGCGACGCGGGCGAAGTCGATCGGCCCGCTGCCGAACATCGAGCCGCCCTCGGTGTCGAGGTTGCCGGTGACGAGGCTGAGAGCGTCGAGCAGGAAGGAGACCAGGGTGCCGTTGCGGCCCAGGCATGATCCGGTGCGGCCGTAGATCGCCGCGCCCTCGGCGGCGGCCAGGTCACGCGCGAGCTTGCGGGCATCGGCGGCCGGCACGCCGGTGCGACCCTCGGTCGCCTCGGGCGTCGCCTCGGCGCTCATCTCCCGCAGCGCCTCGACGCCGCGCGACTGGCGCGCGATCGCCCCGGCGTCCTCGAGCCCCTCGGCGAAGACCACGTTCAGCAGCGACAGCAGCAGCCAGGCGTCCGTGTCGGGAGTGATCGGGATGTGCTCGAACTCGCGCGCGGTCTCGGACCGGCGCGGGTCGACGACCACGACGCGCCCGCCGCGGGCGGTGATCGCGTGCAGCTGGTCCTTGATCCGGGGCGCGGTCATCAGGCTGCCGTGCGAGACGAGCGGGTTGGCGCCGACCATCAGCAGCAGCTCGGTCCGCTTCAGGTCGGGGATCGGGAGCAGGAAGGGCGAGCCGTACATCAGCGCGCTGGTGGCGAAGCGGTTGCTGACGTCCTGGGCGCTAGCCGTGTAGTAGTGGCGCGAGCGGATCGCCGAGAGGAAGCCGAGCACCCAGAGCGGGTGCGAGTAGGAGAAGGCTCCGGGGTTGCCCATGTACCAGCCGACCGCCTTGCCGCCGCGCTGGTCGATTATCCGCTTCAGGCGGATCCCGATCTCGTCCAGCGCGTCGTCCCAGCTGACACGCTCGAAGGAGCCGTCATCGCGGCGGCGCAGCGGGTGCATCACCCGGTCGGGGTCGTTCTGCACGTCGGCCATCGCGATCCCCTTCGGGCAGGCGAAGCCCGCCGAGAGCGGGTTGTCGGGGTCGGGGCGCAGCTTGGTGACGCGGCCGTCCTCGACCGTGGCGACGATCCCGCAGAGCGGCTCGCAGATGCGGCAGTAGGTGACCCTCTCCTCCGCGGCCATCAGCTGCTCCCTCCCTCTGGGGCTACGGCCTCAGCGAGCCCCTGGACCTCTCCCAGCGGCTTGCCCGACTTGCCGGCGAGCCAGGCGGCGACCGGCGCCGCGGTGCGCTCGGAGGAGTGCGCCGCGACCGCGGCCAGCTCGAGGATCGCGTTGAACTCCGCCTCGCTCGGCCGCTCCTCGCCCAGGGCCCGCGCGAACGCCTCGACCCACTCCTCGGGCTTCATCCATCCTCCTCGGGCTTCATCCGTGCTCCTCTCGCCTCTTCTGCAGCTCGTCGCGACCATCGTATCCCTCCACTCCCCCGCCGAACGACGAGTTCCCCGCGCAGGGGGCGGGTATCTCGTCGCTCGCGTGGCGGGGCGATGTCGTAGCGTGAGCGGGGATGGCCGACCTGTTCGACTCCCATCCCTACTCGGAGCGGTTCGGGGTCGCGCGGGAGCTGCCCGAGCGGGGCCGCTCGGGCGAGGAGCTGCTCGGCGAGCTGCGCCAGATGGCGAGCGAGGAGGACGGGGTCTGGGAGGACGGGCGCTGCTCGGGGACGATGTACTGCGGCGACCGCGACCACTACGCCTTCCTCAAGGAGGCGTTCGGGCTGTTCGCCCACCAGAACGCCTTGCAGCGCGACATGTGCCCCAGCGCCACCCGCTTCGAGGGCGAGATCATCGCCATGGTGCTCGACCTCTTCAACGCCGGCGAGGTCACCGACGCGACCCCGGCGGGGATGGTCACCTCGGGCGGGACCGGCTCGATCGGCCAGGCGATGCTGGTCTACCGCGAGCACGGGCGCGAGTGCCGCGGCATCGACCGTCCCAACATCGTCAAGCCCGAGACCGCCCATCCCGCCTTCGACAAGGCCTGCCACCTCTACGGGATCGAGCTGCGGCGGGTCGAGGTCGATCCCGAGACGACGCTGGTCCGTCCGGCCGACGTGGCCGAGCTGATCGACGAGAGCACGGTCGCGATCGTGGGCTCGGCCGGCAACTACGGCTACGGCACGATCGACCCGATCTCCGAGCTGGCGGAGCTGGCGCTAGAGCGCGGCGCCGGCATGCACGTGGACGGCTGCCTGGGGGGCTTCATCCTGCCCTTCGGCGAGGAGCTGGGCTACAACGTGCCCCCGTTCGACTTCCGCCTGCCCGGCGTCACCAGCATCTCCGCCGACACCCACAAGTACGGCTACGGGCTCAAGGGCAGCTCGACGGTGCTCTTCCGCGATCGCGAGCTTCGCAACCACGCCTACTTCTTCCAGCCCGACTGGAGCGGCGGCAAGTACTTCTCGCCGGGGATCGAGGGCTCGCGCTCTGACGGGCTGCTGGCGGCGACCTGGGCCTCGCTGGTGACGATCGGCCGCGCGGGATACCGCGGCTACGCGAGGGGGATCTTCGAGGCCTCGGCGGCGATGCGGGACGCGGTCCGCTCCCACCCCGAGCTGCGCATCCTGGGCGAGCCGACCTTCCTCTTCGCCTTCACCTCCGACGAGTTCGACATCTACCACGTCAACGACGAGATGAAGCGGCGGGGCTGGCGCTTCAACGGGCTCCAGTACCCGAACGCCCTGCACTTCGCGGTCACCCGCCCCCAGCTCCAGCCCGGCGTCACCGACGCCTTCGCGGCCGACCTCGCCGACGCCGTCGCCTATGCGCGCGAGCGCGGTGACGAGCCGGCCGAGTCGGCGGCGCTCTACGGGGGCGTCCCCGGTGGGCTCAACCCCGACGCGGAAGGCATGATCCGCTCGGTGATGGAGCGGCTGCTCGACGCGCAACAGGCAGTTCCCGAGAGTTGACGGGCCGGGGGCGCTCGCCGGACGAGCTGGTCCTCGCCGTCGATCTGGGCAGCAGCGCCCTGAAGCTGGGCGTCGTCTCGATGGCGGGCGAGGTGCACTCGTTCGAGGAGCGGCCGCTGCAGACCGAGCGCCTCGAGGGCGGCGGCGCCGTCCAGGACGCGTCCGCTTGGTGGGAGCTGGTGCTGGAGCTGTCGCGCTCGGCGCTCGCGAGCGTCGACGCGAGCCGCGTGGCCGCGGTCTCCTGCACCAGCCAGTGGGCGAGCACGGTCCCCGCCGACGAGGGCGGAGAGCCCGTCGGGCCCTGCGTGATGTGGCTCGACACCCGCGGCGGCCCCCACGCGCGCGAGGTCGTCGGGGGACCGCTGATGGGCTACTCGCCGCGCGCCCTGGCGCTCTGGATCAGGCTCACCGCGGGCATCCCCTCCAACCAGGGCGGGGACCCGCTCGCCCACATGCTGCTGATCGAGCGCGAGATGCCCGGGATCGCCGCCCGCGCCCGCTGGTACCTGGAGCCGGTCGACTACCTGACGCTGCGCCTGACGGGCAGGGCGAGCGCCACCCCCGCCTCGATGATCGGCGCGTGGCTCACCGACAACCGCCACCTCGACCGCCTCGCCTACGACCGCCGCCTGCTTCGCCGCACCGGTCTGCCGGCCGAGAAGTTGGCGCCGCTGCAGGCGACGGGGTCGGTGATCGGCCCGCTCCGCCCCGAGGTCGCCTCGGCGCTCGGCCTGGGCCCCGAGGTTCAGGTGACGACCGGGATCCCCGACCTGCACTCGGCGGCTCTCGGCGCCGGCTCGATCCGGGAGGGCGAGCCCCACATGCCGATCGGGACCACCTCGTGGATCTCGCTGGTGACCACGCGAAAGAAGACCGACATCCAGCACTCGATCGCGACCGTCCCGGGGCTCGACTCTCGGAGCTACCTGGTCGTCAACAACCACGAGGCCGCGGGCCTCGCCCTGCTCTGGGCGCGCGAGGCGCTGGCCGCCCGCGAACCGAGGTCGTTCGGGGACCTGATCGCGGACGCCGCGGACGCGCCGGCGGGGAGCGGCGGCGTCATCTTCACGCCCTGGATCGCCGGCGAGCGCTCCCCCGTGGACGACCGCGGAGCCCGCGGCGGCTGGCACAACCTCTCCGTCGAGACCACCAACGCCGACCTGATTCGCGCCGTGCTCGAGGGCGTCGCCTACAACAGCCGCTGGCTGCACGACGCGGTCGAGGGATTCGCGGGCGGCCGTCTCGACCATCTGCGCATCTTCGGCGGCGGCGCCGTCGCCGACCTCTGGTGCCAGATCCACGCCGACGTCATGGACCGCACGATCGAGCGGGTCGCCGAGCCGCTTCACACCAACCTCCGCGGCGCCGGCCTCTTCGCGGGACTGATCCTGGGCGCGATCGAGCGCGACCAGGTCCGCGAGCTGGTCCGAGTCGAGCGCACCTTCAAGCCCGATCCCGCCAACCACGCCGCCTACGAGCGCCTCTACGCCGAGTTCCCCGGCCTCTACAAGTCCCAGCGCAAGATGTTCGCGCGCCTGAACGACGGCGCCGCGCCGCGCTAGCTCCCGAGCACGAGCCGGCCGCGGCTGGGTAGGCTGGAGGCGTGTCGAAGCTGCTGAAGGCCGCGGCGCTGGCGGGCGCCGGCTACGCCATCTGGCGCCTCTTGCGCTCGGCGGGCAATGGGCAGGGCCCCGCCCCCGCACTCGATCTCCCTCCGACCGAGGCACCGCGACGCCCGGGCGGACCCGCCCCGGCCGCGAAGCCGAGCTCGGCGAGCCCCGCCCCTTCCGCGGGCTCGGCCAACGGCGCCGCCGGCGCCCCCAGCAAGGCAGAGCTGTACGAGCGCGCGAAGGAGCTCGGGATCGAGGGCCGCTCGAAGATGACCAAGGCCGAGCTCGAGCGCGCGATCCGCGACGCGGGCTAGCGCTCGCGGACCCGCTCCCGCACGGCGGATCCGTCGGGCTCGCCGCGGTGTGCGCTCGCCCCGCAGCCGCAGCTGCCGTCGCCGGCCCCGCGGCACTCGTCCTTCGCCTCGGGCTCGCAGCAGGCCTCCTGGGCTTCGAACGCGCAGCAGCTCGAGGTCGTCACTTCAGCCATCGGCGGACTTCCTCCAATGCTTCGGGGTTGACGTAGTAGTAGGCCCATAAACCCTTGCGCTCGCAGCCGACGATGCCCGCCTCGCGCAGCACCTTGAGGTGGTGGGATACGGTCGGCTGGGAGAGGTCGAAGAGGGGGACGAGCTCGCAGACGCAGACCTTGCCGGCGTGCCTGCGCAGCACATCCACGAGCTGCATCCTGATCGGGTCGCCCAGCGCCTTGGCTGTCCGGGCCATGCGCTCGGCCTGCTCGCGCTCGATATCGGGGTGGGCGACCGGTTCGCAGCAGGGCTCGCCGGCGGGGCGCTTGCGTTTCGGGGCCAACTCCAGATCGACGCTCATCAATATACGTATATCGATTGAATCGAAGTTCGTCAAGCCTTAGCATCGACGCATGGATCGCGACGTGTCCCTCGGCCACCGCGCCGCCGCCGGCGCACTCGCCTGCCGGCTCGTCAGGGGCGAGCGGCAGCCTCGGCGCGAGGCGGTCGAGGCCCGCTGATGGCGAACGTCCTCTTCGTCTGCCTTCACAACGCGGGCCGCTCGCAGATGAGCGAGGCGCTGTTCGAGCGCGCGGCCGGGGGACGGCACGAGTCGCGCTCGGCCGGAACGACCCCGGGCGAGCGGCTCCACCCCGAGGTGGTCGAGGCGATGTGCGAGCTCGGCATCGAGCTCGCCGGCCGGGTCCCACGCAAGCTCGAGCGCGCCGACGCCGAGTGGGCCGACGTCGTCGTAACCATGGGCTGCGGCGACGAGTGCCCCTCCATCCCGGGCAGGCGCTACCTGGACTGGGGGCTCGACGACCCGAAGGGCAGGCCGATCGAGGAGGTCCGGGCCACGCGGGACGAGATCGAGCGCAGGGTCACCGCTCTGATCGACGAGCTCTGAACGGCGGCTTCGGCGGCCGGCGCGCGGCTTTCGGGCCGACGAACCGTCTGCGCTCCCTTCACGGCGTGGCAGCGTCAGAAGCACGATGCGGCGCAGCGACTCGCAGCCGAAAGCGGAGGGGGTGGGATTCGAACCCACGAGGGACCCGAAGGCCCCTAACGGTTTTCGAGACCGCCCCGTTCAACCGCTCCGGCACCCCTCCGGAAAGAGCAAGGCTAGCGACACCGATTCGTTTCGATTCACGCGTCCTGCGTATTACACTTCGTATTACGTTGGCGAAGATGACGAAGACGATCTCGGTGCGGCTCGACGAGGAGGCGCTGCGCGCGCTGCGGCGCCTGGAAGCCGGCGGCAGGAGCCGCTCGGAGGCGATCAGGGAGGCCCTGCTCTCCTCCGCGCAGCAGGGGGAGACGCTGCGCCGGCAGGCTGAGCGGGTCGCGTCCGACCCCACGTACCGGCGCGAGGTCGCGGAGATTCAAGCGGTGATGGACGAGCTCAGTGAACCGTGGTGACGTCTTCGAGCTGCGGCTCGGCCGCGAGGCACGCGGCCACGAGCAGCGGGGCAAGCGCTATGGGGTCGTGCTCCAGGCCGATTCCCTGATGCCGCTCTCGACGGTGGTGGTCGCGCCGACGTCGAGGAGCGCGCCGGCCGCTGACTTCCACCCCGCCGTCACCATCCGCCGCCAGCCGACGCTCGTCCTCTGCGAGCAGCTCCGGGCCGTCGACAGCGGCCGCCTCGGCAAGCGGGTGGGCAGGCTGGGGCCCGACGAGATCGAGGGAGTCGAGGCGGCGCTGCGGCTGCTGCTGGGGCTTCGCTAGGACCGGCCCGAAAGCGCTCAGCGGCGGGCGATCTGCCAGCGGCCGAGCGAGAAACCCGGCTTGCCGTAGCGCTCCCTGTACTTCTTCAGCAGGTCCCGCGTCTCGCGCTCGAGGTCGTTGTCGGCGGGGAGCTGCTCGTGGACCGCCTCGGCGAGCTTCTCGCAGGCGCGGTTGACCTCCTTCACGTACCCGCGGTCGGCGAGGCTGCGTCCCCGGCCCGGGGTCTTCTTGATCTCGGTCACCGTCGCCCGCAGGTCGCGGCCGCGGGTGTTGACGGGGCGCCAGCGGAACGCCACCTCGCGCCCGCAGCCGCAGAGGCACTCGGCCGCCATCAGCCCCGGCCCCTCACCGCGCGAGCTGGCCCTCGAGCACGTAGCGGAGGATCTCGACGACCTGCTCCGGGGACTCGGCGGTCGCCTGGGCGGCGCGGTCGATCTCCTTCAGCGTGTGGTCGTGCTCGGGCGGGTGCAGGGTCACGATCGGCTTGCCGAGCGCTGCGGCGAAGCCGGCGTCGAAGGCCGCGTTCCACTGCTTGTACTTCTCACCGAACCTGACCACGACCAGGTCGGCGTTGCGGATCAGCGTCTGGGTGCGGATCGCGTTGACGCCGGCGCCCTTGTGGTCCTTCCAGAAGGAATCGGGCTCGTCGCCGAGGATGGCGACGCCGGCGTCGTCAGAGGCTGAGTGGTCGGTGACCGGCGAGCTGAAGGCGACGTCGAGGCCGGCCTGCTTCGCGCCCGCCGCGATCTGCTCGCGCCAGTCGCTGTGGATCTCGCCCGCGAGGTAGACGTTCCAGGTGGCCACGGGGCGATCCTAGCCGAGGCCATCCGCGGCTGGCGCGCTTGCTCTGCGGGTCGGCCTGCGACTAGGATGCCGCCGCGGGATGGGACGAGCGAGGCGCACCACCAAGGGACTGGCGCTGGTCGCGGCGGGAGCCGTGCTGGGCGCGAGCGTGCTCGTGGTCGCCGCCAAGAAACCGCCGAAGCCCGCCAGGTACGCCCCCGACCCGCCCCACTCGATCCGTGCCACGGGCGTCGGCCTGCCCCGGATCGGCTCGCACGGGACGCTCGGGGTCGGGGAGTTCGTGCCATCGGTGCGCGGCTACCACGACAGCGGCGCCTACGCCTCGGACCTGCAGGCGGTCGGCGCCGAGGCGCTCAGCTTCATGGTCCGGCAGGCCAGGGCGCTGCGCAGCTGAGCCTTCCGCAGGGGCTGTGCCAAGAAGAAGAAGACCAACTCGGGAGCTCGCAAGTGCAGCAAGCGCCTCGCGATCGTGCTCGACATCGACGAGACCTCGCTCTCGAACTACCAGGGCTGAACGACTCCGACTTCGCGGCGGCCGGGGCGGCGCTCGTGGTCGCGATCAACGAGGCGGACTCGCCGGCGATCGCGCCAACGCTCGCTATCTACCAGCGCGCCAGGCAGATGAACATCGCCGTCTTCTTCGTCACGGGCCGGCTCCCGAGCCTGCAGGGCCTGAGCGCCCAGAACCTGAGCGACGTCGGCTACATCGACCCGGCCGGCTTCTACATGAAGCCGAGCGACGAGGAGACGATCCCGTTCAAGTCCGGCGCCCGGGCCGAGATCGAGAGCCAGGGCTACCGCATCATCGCCAACGTCGGTGACCAGGAGAGCGACCTGGCCGGCGGCTACGCCGACCGCAGCTTCAAGCTCCCGAACCCCTTCTACTTCATCGAGTAGGGGTCGCCAGGCCGCAGGCTTTCGAGCGGCCGCTTGCGGCCGCGACTGATGGGGGCGGCCGCCAGGACCCCGCCGATCGCAGCGCCCCGGCTTCTATAGTCACGGTCGCCCGGAGAGGTGTCCGAGTGGCTTAAGGAGCTCGCTTGGAAAGCGAGTGGGCGATGAAAGTTGCCTCGTGGGTTCGAATCCCACCCTCTCCGCTGTCCGTCCTGGATGCGTTTGTCGCGCATAGCCGGACAAACGCAGCTCGGACGCCGGAGGAGGCCGGTGAGTCGGGCAGCTAGCCGGGTCCCGCGACGAGTTCGCCGACGCCCTCGCGGAAGATCTCGGTGTGACGGTCGACGTCGGCCTCGGTCGTGGCCGGGCTCATCAGCGCCATGTTGTGGAAGGGGGTGAGCAGGATGCCGCGGTTGAGCGCGTGCAGGTGCATGTAGCGGTCGAGCTCGGCGTCGCCCGAGGCCGCCGCCTGCGCGCCGTCGCGGGCGACCTCGGGGCTGAACAGGTACTCGGCGCGGCAGCCGAGGCGGGTCACGTGCCAGGGGGCGCCGTGCTCGTCGATCACCGACTGCACGCCGTCGGTGAAGCGCTCGCCGAGCGCGATCATGCGCTCGAAGGCGTCGTCGGTCAGCACCTCGCCGAGGCAGGCCCGGGCGGCCGCCAGCGACAGCGGGTTGCCGGCGAGAGTGCCGCCGATGCCGCCGACGTCCGAGAGCTCCTCCTCGATCGCGTCGCCGATCCGTTCGGCCAACTCGGTGGTGAAGCCGTAGGCGCCGATCGGGATGCCTCCCCCGATCGTCTTGCCGATCGTCAGCAGGTCCGGCTGCAGGCCGTGGGCCTTGGTGTAGCCGCCCGGGCCCGCGCAGATCGTGTGTGTCTCGTCGATGATCAGCAGCGTTCCGTGCCTCCGGGTCAGCTCGCGCAGGGCGTCGTGGTAGCCGGGATCCGGCAGCACGATGCCGATGT
Source organism: Actinomycetota bacterium (assembly GCA_016870325.1). GTDB lineage: Bacteria > Actinomycetota > Thermoleophilia > Solirubrobacterales > 70-9 > VGBV01. The sequence goes on along the minus strand of VGBV01000001.1, from coordinate 52,794 downwards.
TGGTCAGCGCGGGCTCGACCAGGACGCAGGCGACGTCGCCGTGGGCGAGCTCGCGCTCGAGCGCGTCTGTGTCGTTGATCTCGACCACGCGGGTCGTCTCGGCGGGGTCCACGGGCGGGCCGATGTTGCCCTCGCGCGGCAGCACCGTCGTCCCGTCCTCGGCCAGCTGGGTGAAGGTCTCGTCGACCGAGCCGTGGTAGCACCAGTTCTGGACCAGGATCTTGGGGCGGCCGGTGATCTGGCGGCAGAGGCGGATCGCCCAGCGGTTCGCGTCGGTCGCGGTCAGCGAGAACTGCCACAGCGGCAGGCCGAAGCGCCGCCCCATCTCCTCGCCCACCCAGCCGGCGTCCTCGGCCGGCAGCATCGTCGTGATCCCCTTCGCCGCCTGCTCGGAGAGCGTGCGGACGACCGGCTCGGGGCTGTGGCCGGCCATCGCGCCGGTGTCGCCGAGGCAGAGATCGACGTAGGTATGGCCGTCGACGTCGCTGAAGTGCGCACCCGAGGCCTCGGCTACGTAGACCGGGAACTCGCCCGGCCACCGCACCATCCAGTTCATCGGCACCCCGTCCAGCAGCGACGTTCGGGAGCGCTCGAAGATCTCGAACGAGCGCGGGTTGGACTCGCGGAAGCTCGCCAGCTCGCGGCTCATCAGCTCGCGCAGCCAGCTGCGGTCGATCTCGCTCACCAGGTCCTCCTGCTCACAGCGCCCATCTTATGAGCGCCGGGACTCGAAGAAGCCCCGGAGCAGCAATCCCGACTCCCCCGCCAGCACTCCGCCGTCCACCTCGGGGCGGTGGTTGAGGGCGGCCGAGGAGGGACCCGCGTAGACATCCAACACCCCCCCGACGGCGCCTCCCTTGGGGTCCGCGGCGCCGTAGACGACCCGCGCGACGCGCGCCAGCGAGATCGCCCCCGCGCACATCACGCACGGCTCCAAGGTCACGTAGAGAGTCGTCCCGGGCAGGCGCCAGCCGCCGAGCCTCTGCCCGGCCTCGCGCAGCGCCAGCACCTCGGCGTGGGCGGTCGGGTCGGCTCGCAGCTCGCGCTCGTTGCCGGCGGCGCCCAGCAGCTCCTCGCCGCGCACGATCACGGCGCCGATCGGCACGTCGCCGTGCCCGGCGGCGCGCTCGGCGTGCTCCAGCGCGACCCGCATCAGCCGCTCGTCGCGCTCGCGAGTGATCCGATCGGCCATCGCCGGAGTATCGGGCAACGACGCGAAGGGGACGGGCCGGACGCGGCCGCGAGGCGCCGGAGTGGAACTTCGCCCGCTCTATCGTGTTCACACAGTGACCGGCAGCCGCCGGTCTCGTGCGTCAAAACCGAATCGGAGATGCGACGACTGCTGGCGACAATCCCCCTGGCCCTCGCGGTGAGCGCGACCATGGCCGCATCCGCCCCGGCCGAGGGGGCGCCCGAAGCTCCCGAGTTCGTGCCCGGCGAGGTCATCGTCGGGCTCGAGGACGGCCGCCAGAAGCTGGTCGAGCTGCCGCCCGCGGTCGGGGTCGGCGAGGGCGTCCGCGAGCTGCGCGAGCGGCCGCAGGTCGCCTACGCGGTCCCGAACTACATCGCCCACACCTCGTCTGTCCCCAACGACTACGGACTGTCCTCGACCGCCGGGGACTGGCGGCTGACCCAGTGGAACTTCCTGCCCTGCGGCTCGCGGTGCGGGCAGTCCGCCGCGCCGCTCGCCTTCGAGGCGCGAGGAGGGATCAACGCGATCGGCGCCTGGAAGAAGCTGAGGAAGCGCGGCGCTTCGCTCGGCAAGGGCACGCGGGTCGCCGTCGCAGACACCGGGGTCGCCTTCACCACCCGCAAGCCGGGCTTCAAGCGCAGCCCGGATTTCGGGGCGGGACAGTTCGTCTGGGGCAGGGACTTCGTCAACCCCGCGAAGGGCAAGAAGGGACACGGGCTGCCGCTCGACCGCGACGGGCACGGAACCCACGTCACCGGCACGATCGCCGAGCGCACGGGCAACAAGCTCGGGCTCACCGGGCTGGTGCCGAAGACCCAGATCATCCCCGTGCGGGTTCTCGACGCGCAGGGGTTCGGCACCGCCAGCGACATCTCCAAGGGGATCCGCTTCGCCGCCAAGCGCGGCGCCGACGTGATCAACCTCAGCTTCGAGTTCGGCGCGGCGGTCGACTCATGCTCGAAGGTCAAGAGCGTCTGCGAGGCGATCAAGTTCGCCGCCAAGCGCGGGGCGGTCGTGGTCGCCGCCGCCGGCAACACCAACGGCGAGCCGGTCGCCTACCCCGCCCGCGCCCCGAAGGTGATCGGCGTCGGGCGCACGACCAAGGACGCCTGCCTCGCGAACGACTCCCGCACCGGCGATGGCCTCGACCTCGTCGCCCCGGGCGGCGGCTACCCGCGGCTGGGCGTCTGCGGGGACAACGACCCGCTGTTCGGCCGCGGCGAACCAATCTTCCAGCTCACCTTCTCGGGCCCCGGCTTCACGCGCTTCGGCTACCCCTCCGACTACGAGGGCACCTCGATGGCGGCCGCCCACGTCAGCGGGGTCGCGGCGATGGTGATCGCGAGCCGCGTGCTCGGCCCCAAGCGCCCGAAGCCGGCGCGAGTCGAGTGCCAGCTCGAGGCCACCGCCCGCAGCGGCGCCGGCGAGCTGGGCCAGGCGTATGATTCGGTCAGCTTCGGCGCCGGCCTGATCGACGCGGCGCGCGCCGTGGGCACGCGGGCTCCCGGCTGCTAGGGCGCGGGCTTCGCCATCAGGCCGCGGCTGTAGCGGCCACCGGCACTAGTCGCCGCGGGCTTCGCCCTTGCTCCCACGGAGGGCGGCCTGACAGCCGCTAGGTCGTGCGGACGATCCAGACGTCGCAGGGGGCGTGATGGGAGATCTTGTTCGGCACGCTGCCGAGCAGGAAGCGCCGCGCTCCGGTCATGCCCTTGTTGCCGACCAGGATCAGGTCCGCCTTGTTCTCCTCGGCGACGTCGAGGATGGCGTCGGCGGGGTCTCCCTCGCGCGGGTGGGTGACGACGTCGACCTTGGCCTTCTTCGCCTCGGCCGCCGCCTTGTCCAGCACGAAGCTGACCTCCTCGCGGGGGTTGACCACGTGGCTGACGTCACCGCTGATGCCCTCGCCCTCCTCGCGCAGCTGGGACTGCGGCACGGGCTCGTAGGCGCTGACGATCTCGAGCTTCGCCTTGTTCAGCTTGGCCAGCTCGATCGCGGTCTTGACCGCCTGAGCCGCGGTTTCCGAGCCGTCGGTGCCAACAACGATGCGGTCGAACATTCAGTCTCCTGGTCCGCCTGCAGGTCGATTGCGCCGCGATCCTATCGCCCCGTGCATCAGGGGCACGGCCTGTCGGCGGCGGCGGCCTGCGCGGCCATCGCCGCTTGGACTGAGACCGCCTCGCCCCGTGCATCAGGGGCACGGCCTGTCGGCGGCGGCCTGCGCGGCCATCGCCGCTTGGACTGAGACCGCCTCGGGCCGTGCATCAGGGGCACGGCCTGTCGGCGGCGGCGGCCTGCGCGGCCATCGCCGCTTGGACTGAGACCGCCTCGGACCGTGCTACGTCAGCTTGGTGACGGCGATCACCATCGACGCGAGACAGCAGATGACGATGATCGCCGTCGCGATCAGCCACAGCCGCGGCATCACTCCTCCTCGGGTTCCTCGGGTGTCGGCCCCTCGATCGCTGCGAGCTCCCGCTCGGAAGCTCCGGGCGCGGTGAACCAGTCCAGGTAGCGGCCGCAGGCCGCGCTCAGCGCCAGCCGCTCGCGGGCCCCGGCCCTCACCGCGGTGATCCGCCCGAGGTAGGCCCGGCTCTCGGTCCCGAGCAGGCGGCCGAGCAGCGGGGGGCGCTGCACTCGCGCCTCGAAGCGCACGTCCTCGGCGGCGCCCCCGACCGTGTACTCGCCGAGGGGGTAGTAGGGCGCCGGGCCCCTGAAGGTGAGGTTGGCCGGCAGCTCCCACGAGGCGCCGGGGGCGCTGACCGTCAAGCTCTGGGTGCTCGCGTACTGGATCGAGAGGATCCACCCGCCCCTACGCAGGCGCAGCTGCTCGACGGCGGCGCCGGCATCGGTGATGTCGGGGCTCGGCTCCCAGGCCTGGCCGATGACGGGCGCCAACGGCAACGCCGTGGCCGTGCCCCCCAGCTTCGAGAGGGCCGCGGTGGCGGTGTCCGAGCAGTCCACCGTCGCACCCGGGTAGATCGGCTCCCGCAGGGTGAGGCGGCCACCGGGTTCTCCCGGCGGCGGCGTCGGGGCGACCCGCTCCCAGAGCACGAAGTCCCCGCTGCGCTCGGCGGGGCGGAACTCGGGCGGCGCCTCGCTGTTGAACGCGGCGCTGGTCGTGATCACCCAGTCGAAGTCGGCGAGGGAGCGACGATCGTCGGGCAGGTCGGGAGGGACGTTGTCCCAGTCGAACTTGGCGTTGATCGGGGTCGCCCGGTAGAGCGACCAGACCGGCTCGGTGTCATAGGGGTTGCGAATCGGCGTGTAGACCTCGGAGCCCAGCAGCTCCCAGGAGATGAAGTTGTCGCGACCGAGGAAGAGAACGTCCTGCCCCTGCAGGCTCGGCCGGAAGTCGCGGATCAGGCGCTCGGCGGTCGCGGTCGGCCCCACCGCCGACTGGCGCAGCGGCAGCAGGGTCGAGAACAGCGCTGCGACCGCAAAGGCGGCGGTCAGGGCCGGGACGCCCCAGCGCAGCAGCGGGCGCAGCGGCTCGGGCGGCCACCACTTCGCGGCCTTCTCGCTCTCGCCCGCGAGCGAGTCCGCCGAGAGCAGGCCCCGCAGCGCGATCAACATCACGACCGGGGCGGCCACGGCGAGGGCCTTGGCCTGGGTGTAGGGGGTGCCGACCGCGAGTGCGGCCAGGTAGCCGACCGCGGCCGAGGCGAGCGCCGCGGGCAACGCCTCCTCGCGGCGGGCGACGGCGCGGCCGAGCCCCCAGGAGAAGGCGACGAGGCCCAGCAGGCCGCCGAGGTAGAAGGCGAGCTCGGGGGTGCTCGAGTTCTTGGGCGCGATCCGGAACTCGCTCGAGGGCCAGACTCCCAGCGCCTCCAGAGGGTTCAGCGCCTGGCGCAGGTTGCCGAAGCCGGTGTTGCCGCCCTCCCCGCTCGGGTTGAAGGCCTCGAAGCCGGCGAAGCGCACAAGGTTGAGCAGCTCCGGCAGCGCCGCCGCCAGCGGGATCGCGCATCCGGCCACCAGCACCGGCGTCCCCCAGCGCAGGCGGTTGCGCAGGTCCAGGCCCTGGCGCTTCCCGCGGTCTCGCCAGGCGATCAGCAGGGCCCAGGCCGCGAGCGCGACCGCGAGCCAGGCCAGGCCCGGGAAGCTGTAGTTGTAGATCGCGCCGGCGGCGATCACGCCCGCCGGGATCGCCAGCCTCGCCTGCCTGCGAATCCAGGAGCGGCCGCGATCCGGCAGAGTCGAGACGTAAGTCGGCTGCAGCCCGTTCCAGCTCTTGCGCAGGGCAGGCAGGCAGAGCGCGAAGCCGACGAGTGAAAGCGCCAGCATCGGCTCCTTGAAGGCGCCCTGCGCGAGGTAGGCGGTGCCGAGGTAGGGCAGAGCGGCGAGAGCGGCTGCGGGTACCCGCAGCCGCGTCCGCACGCCGCCGAGGGCGCCGAACGCGGTCAGCGCCGCCAGCGCCGCGATCGCGCCGGTGAGGCCGGCGAAGGTCTCGACCAGGTCGGCGCCGGGGACGATCTTCGAGGTCGCCGAGACGACCGCGTGCGGGCCGAGCGGGTAGCCGTCGGCGATCAGGTCCGGCGCCGGGCCCTCGCGCGTGTCGGCCCACTCGGTGAACAGCAGGTGCGAGGCCATGTCGTCGTTGACCAGCCCCTGGCCGAGGATCCCGACGCGGCCCGAGGTCAGGAACGGGATCGAGACCAGCAGCACCGCGATCGCGGCCGAGGCGATCCCCCAGACGGGCATCTCGCCGAGGCCGTCGCGCTCGCGGTGCAGCACCCATAGCGACGCCGCGATCGCCAGCCCGGCGGCGACGGCCGCGGTGGTCCCGTGCCCGGGCAGCTTGATCGCGATCCCGCAGACGACCAGCAGCACCGAGAGCCCGGCCGCCGGCGAGACCGCCGAATAGCGCGCGCGGCCGGAGGCGACCATCACCGCCTGGCCGCAGACGAGCGAGGCGGCGGCGATCAGCGCGCCGGCGAGGAGGGCCGAGAGCATCCGCGAAGACTAGGAAGAAGCCCGGATCGGCGCTGCTGGCGCTTCTTGCCCTTTCGGCGCTGCTGGCGCTTCTTGCCCTTTCGCTTCTTGCACTTCTTCTTGGCGGATGCCTTCCCCTTGCGCTTCTTGCCCTTCTTGCCCTTCTTCTTCTTGGCGCCGGGCTGCTGGGGGGCCGCCGGCGGGTCCGGGGGGACGTACTCGTCGGCGCCGATGTCGGAGGGCGAGCCGACGGTGCGCGCCTGCCCGTCCAGGTCGGTCGCGCTGAGGCCGGCAACCGCGGCGCCGGCGTTGACCGTCGGCGAGCCGGCGAGCTGGTGGAAGTCGGTCCCGCTCACGAACAGCGGCGTCGGGGTCTGCGGGTCCCCGCTGATGGTCGCGTCGGGGAGGATCGCCCAATTCAGGTCCCACGTGATCGAGTGGTCGGTCTCGACGGAGACGGTGTGGCTGCCGTCGCCCTGGACGTCGATGCCGTAGTTGTCGCCGCGGAAGATCGAGCTCTGCGCCGTGATCGTCTGGACCGGGGCCGCGCCCTGATAGACCGCGTTCGTGAACAGCCCCGTGGAGTCGGATCCCGACGCGATGGCGGTGACGTTGCGCAGAGTGCCGCCACTTCCGGCGCTGGCGACGGCCACGGCGAAATCGCCACTGGCCCGCAGCACGGAGTCCGACAGGATCGCGCCCCCGGTCACGCGCGCGGCGAACGGACCGCTCGCGCCCGCCGCGAAGACCTCGACCCGCTCCGCCTTCGAGGTCGGCGAGAACAGGTTGAGGGCGCATGAGGCGGGCTGGACGCCTGGGATGTCCATGCGGAGGTCGCGGACGGCGCGCGTAGTACTGCTGTGCGAGCGGCTGCTCGGCGCGCTCGCCCTCGGTGTCGAACAGGGCAACGGCGACCTCGGAGCCCGAGGCCGAGTCCTCGGCCAGGTAGACCCGCTTTCGGCTTCCCTGCCCGAGGAAGCTGCGAACCCGGTAGCGGCCGCGGGCAAGCTCCGCGGGGACGTCGGAGGGCAGAACCTCCGCCGCCGGCCTCTCCCGCTCGGTCTCGCGCGCCACAAGCTCGGCCCCGCACGAGTCGCAGAACCTCGTTCCCTCGCGGTTCTCATCGCCGCAGGAAGGGCAACGCATGGCTTCAACTTAGCCCAGGGCAGTCGCGTTCTCCGTGGCCTTGCCCGCTCCAACCCCTCCGGGTGCGACCATTCGCGGGTGAGCAACGCCAGCTGGGAGTTCCCCGAGGGCCACGAGATCGCGCCCGGGCGCACCATCCTGAAGGCGATCGGGGGCGGGAACATGTACGAGGTGCACCTCGTCTGGGACGAGCACATGCACTCCATCCTGGTCGCAAAGGTGGTGCGCCCCGACCAGGCCGAGGACGAGCGCGCGCGCAAGGACGTCGCCACCGAGGCCGAGGTGCTGGCCGCGCTCGCTCACCCGGTGATAGTCCGCGGCTTCGGCGCCGTCACCGACGGTCCCCATCCCCACCTGCTGATCGAGCATCTCGAGGGTCCCTCGCTGCGCCGTCTGATCAAGCGCGGCGGGGCCCTGCCGATGCAGCAGCTGCTGCCGCTCGCGCTCAACCTCGCGGGCGCGCTGCACTACATGGCCGCCGAAGGCTGGGTGCACCTGGACGTGAAGCCCGACAACACGATCATGGGCGTCCCGCCCCGGCTGATCGACCTCAGCATCGCGCGCAGCCTCGATCGCGCCGCCCGGGTGCGGCGCCCGATCGGCACCGACGCCTACATGCCCCCCGAGCAGTGCGACCCCGAGGGCTACGAGGGCGAGATCGGACCCCCATCCGACGTCTGGGGCCTGGGTGCCACCCTGTTCCACGCCGCCGCCGGCGAGCGCCCCTTTCCGCGCGCTGAGCAGGACCGCGACAGCGAGGATCCCGAGCTGCGCTTCCCGCAACTCGTCAAGGCCCCTGCCGAGCTGCCCCCACAGCTGCCCGCCGCCTTTCGCGAGCTGATCGGCGACACCCTCGCCCCCGATCCCGCCGACCGCCCCAGCGCCGCCGATGTCGCCGAGCGGCTGGAACCGCTGATCGCGGCGCTGCCGGCGAAGCTGACGCTCAGCCGCCGTGGGCGCACCGTCGCCTGAGCGCCTCGTCCGAACGTCCATTCCGGGATCCAGGGCCAAGGCCTTACCCCGGCTGAACGATCTCTTAACCAGGCGGGTCCGAAACTGGACGCGGGCTACCGCCCGGCAACGAAACCGACCGAAGAGAGGAATCGCGATGTCCGACCAAGAGCATCCGAAGGGAGCTCGTGACCCCGGTGGAGCGTCGCGCGCGTTCCTGAATCTCGCGGAGGGCAACGAGCTCGCCGGCGGCGGGCCCTCCCCGCTGCGCAAGTCCGTGACGCTGCTGCTCGCGGCGCTGTTCCTGATGTCCGTGCCTCTGATCTGGGCCAACACCGCCCAGGGCGGCACCGACGACCAGGCCGTGCGCTCGGCCGAGTCCGAGAGCGAGGAAGGCGAGAGCGGCGACGACAACGGTGAGGGTGGCGGCGACGACGGTGAGGGTGGCGGCGACGGCGACGCGGCCAAGGAGGACGACTCCGCCAGCGACGTGGGCTCTGAGAGCCCCAGCGACGGCGACGAGCCCTCGACCAACACCGCCGGCACCGGCACCGCCAAGTCGGAGAAGTCCGCCGGCACCAACACAGGCACCGGCGAGGTAGACGACGACGGCCGCACCCTGGCCACCCAGGGGACGGGCTCCAAGGACTCGGCCAAGACGGCCGGGACCACCGCCGCGACCGCCGACACCGATGACAGCGCCGACTCGGCCCGCACCAAGGGCACGGGCTCGAAGGACTCGGCCAAGACGGCCGGGACCACCAGGGCGACCAAGGGCAACAGCGACGACGCCAACTCCGCGGACACCCGCGGCACCGGCTCCAAGGACTCGGCCAAGACCGCCGGGACCACGCTCGCGACCGCGGACATCCGCGCCTGATGGCAGGGGGCCATCGGCCCCAGCCTCTCGGGTAAGCGAACGGCCGCCGGGCTCGCCCGGCGGCCGTTCGCGTTCCCTCGCCGCGCCGGGGACATGGTCGGCTCGAGCTCCGCCGCGCGCGCCCCGGGGGCCGGGCCGCTCAGGAGGCTGACGACGCCCGGCTAGACCGAATCGGCGCTGAACGTGTCGCACTGCTGGATGTCGCCCGAGTCGTAGCCCTTGCGGAACCAGGTGCGGCGCTGCTCGGAGGTGCCGTGGGTGAAGGACTCGGGGTCGATCCGGCCCTGGGTCTTCTGCTGGATGCGGTCGTCGCCGACGGCCTCTGCCGCGGTGATCCCCTCCTCGAGGTCACCGTCCTCGAGCACGCCCTGCTCGTAGAGCGAGCGGCCCCAGAGCCCGGCGAAGCAGTCGGCCTGCAGCTCCAACCGGACCGAGAGCTCGTTGGCGTCGCCGGGGTTCGACTGGCTCTGGTCGCGCACCTGCTGCTCGATCCCCAGCTGCTGCTGGATGTGGTGGCCGTACTCGTGGCCGAGCACGTAGGCCTGGGCGAAGTCGCCGGGAGCCCCGAACTGCCTGTCGAGCTGGTTGAAGAAGGTGAGGTCCACGTAGGCCTTCTGATCGAGCGGGCAGTAGAAGGGCCCGGTCGCCGAGCTCGCCTGGCCGCAGCCGGAGGAGACGGCGTCGCTGAACAGCACCAGTCCGGGGGGCTGCAGCTGCCTGCCCGAGCTCTCGAACTGGGCGAGCCAGAAGGCGTCGAGGTCGTTGAGCACGAAGTTGACGAACTGCTTGCCCTGGTCCTGGGCCTCACCGCCCTGCGCCGGAGGCGCCTCGGGGTCGGTCTGCTGGGCCGGCGGCACCTGCGTCTGCTCGGGCAGGCTCGGGATGTTGAAGCCGCCGCCCTCGCCCCCGCAGCTGCGGAGCACCAAGAACAGCACGATCACGATCAGGATCGTGCCGATCCCCATCCTGCCGCCGCCCCCGCTGGGGATCGGCAGGCGCATGCCGCCGCCTCCGCCGGGGAAGCCGAAGCCGCCGCCTCCCCCCTGGCCGCGGCGATCCTCGAGCCGCGGGTTCGCCTTGCCTGGCCTCCACTTCATCGACGCGGAACCTTAGTCGAGGCGGGCCCCGTGGCCGCTACTCGAGCAGGCTGCGCTGGCTGAGCGCGTAGAGCAGGCCGATCGCGGGCAGGATCAGCACCACCGCGACCCCGAACACGACAAGGATCGTGGTCAGCGACGCCGTGGCCGCGGCCGCCGCGTCGATCGTCAGACCCTCGGAGCCCTCTGGCGGCAGCACGTAGGGGTGCTGGGCGACCCCCCAGCCCCAGACGACCATCGCCACCGCCCCGACCGCGAGCGGGCGCAGCGCCCGCGCCTCGAGCCTGTCGCCGGCGTCGCGGACGAGCAGAGCCAGCGCCCCGAGCCCGGCGAGCGCGGAGGCGATCACCAGCGGCAGGCCCGGTCCGGTGAGCCCGTCGTAGACGAAGCGGGCGTCGGCGCGCAGGGCGAGGATCCCGGCCACGGCGACGAGGCCGGCGACGACCGCGGCCCCGAGGGCGCAGCGGCGGAAATGGGCGCGCACATCCTCCTCGCCGGCGGCGCCCGCGTCGCGGACCAGGAAGACGGCGGCGACGTAGGCGCCGCTGACGACGAACATCGCGCCGATCAGCAGCGGCAGCGTGCCGGTCCAGCTGCCCATCGGGTCGCCGCCGCCGTCGGGGGGGACCTCGCCGGAGGCGATCGCGCCGACCACCGTGCCCATGAAGAACGGCGTCAGCACCGAGGAGACGGCGAACAGCCGCGTCGCCCAGGCCAGCGGGGTGCCCCTGATCACGTGGCGGAAGGCGAAGTTGGACCCGCGCAGCACGATCCCGACGGCGGCCAGCGCCAGCGGAATGTAGAGCGTCGTCATCACCGCTCCGAACGCCTCGGGGAACCCCGTCCAGGTGACGACGAGGATGAAGATCAGCCAGACGTGGTTGGCCTCCCAGACAGGGGTGAGCGAGTAGTCGATCCGATGCGTGACCCGCTCGCCCAGCTTGCCCGAGGGGGTGCGGAGCTGCCACAGCCCGGCGCCGAAGTCGGCGCCGCCGAAGATCGCGTACATCATCGCTCCGACCAGGAGCACGATCGCGACCGCCTCCGCCTCGCTCACGTCGCCCCCTTCTCCCTCGGCGAGTAGGGCTCGGTCGGCTCGGCCGCGTCCTCCTCGCGCCAGCGGCGAGAGAGGATGCGGAGGGTTATCACCGCTCCGGCCCCGAGCACGGTGTAGAGCAGGAAGGTGAAGCCGAACACCCACCACAGCCCCTGGGCGTCGGTGACCGCGTCCTCCACCTTCATGTAGCCCTGCACGATCCAGGGTTGGCGCCCGACCTCGGTCACGATCCAGCCGGCCTCGAGCGCGATCACCGAGGCGACGCCGGCGGCCGCGGAGGACCGGAGGAACCAGACCGACTCCGGCAGGTCACGCCTGCGCCACCAGGCCCAGGCGAACCAGAGCACGAGCAGCATCAGCGCGGTCCCGATCCCGACCATCACGTCGAACGACGTGTGCAGCAGGGTCAGCGCCTGCGGCTCCTCGTCGTCGGGGATCTGGTCGAGCCCCTTGACGACGGTGTCGGTGCTGAAGCCGACCAGGAACGAGTCGAGCCCGGGGATGCCGATCCCGAACTTGACCTCGCCGTCGGTGCAGATGCCTCCGATGTACTCGGTCTGGTCGGGCCCGGTCTCGTACACGCACTCCATCGCCGCGAACTTGGCCGGCTGGTGGTCGGCGATCCCGCGCGCGGCGGTGTCGCCTACGAAGAGTTGGATCGGGGTGGCGATCGCAGCGACCGTGAACGGAATCAGGAAGCCGACCCGGTGGTAGCGGTCGCGGCGGCCCTTCAGCATGCCGACGGCGTAGACCGAGGCGACGCCGAAGCCGGCGACCATGTAGGCCGCGAAGATCATGTGCGGGATCTCGTAGCCGGCGGCGGGGTTGGTCAGCACCTCCCAGGGCGAGACGTTCGTGACGTTGCCCTGCGCGTCGAGGTCGAAGCCCTGGGGCTGATTCATCCACGAGTTCGCGGCCACCACCGCGGCGGCGCCGCCGAGCCCGGCGATCACGATCGGCACCCCGCTCCAGAAGTGCGCCCAGCCGGGCAGCCGGTCCCAGCCGTAGATGTAGATCGCGATGAAGATCGCCTCGGTGAAGAAGAACAGCCCCTCGATCGCGAAGGCGATCCCGAAGGCGTCGCCGAAGCGCTCCATGAACTCCGGCCACAAAAGCCCCAGCTCGAAGGAGAGGACCGTGCCGCTGACGGCCCCGACCGCGAACAGGACCGCGACCGCCTTCGACCAGCGTCGCGCCAGCAGCAGGGCCTCCTCGTCGCCGTGCTTGCGGCCCCGGTACTCGGCGATCAGCATGATCGCGGGGAACGCCACCCCGAGGCAGGCGAGGATGATGTGGAACCCGAGCGTCAGCGCCATCTGGTTGCGCGCCGCCAGCAGGTTCGACGACTCGGCGAGGAGCAGTGGGAGGTCCGGCATCGGGGGAAGTATCACGCTGGGACCGGCGGCATTGTCGAAAGCTGGGAGTATGGGCGCGTGAGCGCAGACGAGCCGCCGTTCCGCACCGTCTCGGTCTTCGACGCGGACTACGTGCCGCTCCCCGACGGCTCCCCCCGACTGGCTACCGCTGCGGCGCCGGCTGGGGATAGGCGCCTTCGGCACCAACGTCTACCGCGGCCGGCGCGCCGGCGATGCCGTGATCGAGGACCACGTCGAGTCCCCCGGCCAGGAGGAGCTCTACATCGTGCTCGCCGGCGCGCCAGGATCTTCGTGGGCGACGAGCAGCTCGACGCGCCGGCCGGGACGGCCTGCTTGGTGCGGGACCCCGACCTGCGCCGCCGCGGAGAGGCGCTCGAGGACGGCACGGTGGTGCTCGCCGTGGGCGGCTGGAGCGACCGCGCCTACCACTCGCTGCCGTGGGAGCCGATCTACCTGGCTCAGGACCCGATGCTGCGCGGCGACTGGGCCGAGGCCGCCGAGATCCTGGAGACGGAGGCGGGGGAGCAGCGGGAGCACCCCTTCGTCCGCTATCGCCTGGCCTGCTGCCGCGCTCAGCTGGGCGAGGAGGAAGTCGCCCTGGAGGAGCTGCGCCTGGCGATCGAGGCGAACCCCGCCCTGCGCGAGCGCGCCCGCGAAGAGGAGCAGTTGGCGCCGCTGCGCTCAGCCGAAGGCTGGGACACCCTCACCGGGTAGGCATTCAGAGCTACGGCGTCACCCCGAGTGGACGTCGATCCGGGCCATGGCCCGGATCGACGTCCACTCGGCCCCGCGCCTACATTCCGGCGCGCTTGACGTCCTCCCAGCGGACGGTCAGCGCGTAGATGATCAGTACGTCGATCGCGACCATGATCAGGGACCAGATCGGCTGCGCGTTGAGGAAGGCGACGTGGAGCGCGGCGTTGGCGATGACCAGGACCAGCGCGGTGATGCGGGCCCAGGTGCGCAGCTGCAGCAGCGCCCAGCCGACCGCGACCAGCAGCACGCCGAAGACGAGGTGGATGAAGCCGAAGACCTTGTAGTTCTCGATCAGCAGCCCGTCCTTGGTGACCGCGAAGTAGTCGTCGCTGACGAGGGCGGTGAAGCCCCCGAGCACGTCGAAGATGCCGAGCGTGATCATCATGATTCCGGCGAAGGCGACCCAGGTCGCCCAGGCGCCGCCGTGACTCGTGCCTCGTTCCATGCGGTTCATCCTTTCAGTAGGGGCAGGCCGTGCTCGAAGCTATCGATCGCTGCGTCGGCGCCGGCGTCGAGCAGCTCCTTGACGCTGTAGCGGCCGGTGGCGACGCCGGTGACGCGGATGCCCGCGAAGTGCCCGGCGTCAACGTCACGCGGGGTGTCGCCGATCGAGAAGCATGCGGCGGGATCGAGCTCGCGGCCGGCGACAAGACCGCCGCGCTCGAGCGCCTTCCTGGTCAGCTCGCCGCGGTCGGGCGAGTCCGAGCCGTAGCCGCCGAAGGAGAAGAAGCGGTTGAGGTTGACCCGAGCGAGCTTGATGTGGGCCGCCGGCTCCACGTTCCCGGTCACGAGGCCGAGCAGGACCCCGTCCTCGATCAGGCTGTCGAGGATCGCCTCGACGCCGGGCATCACCCGATAGCCCTCGGAGCCCTCCACCTCTTCTGGCAGGTACTCGAGGCGCTTGGCCATCAGCGCCTCCATCTCCTCGTCCGTGGGCTCGCGCCCGATCACGGCCTCGAAGGCCTCGCGCCCGACGGCCGGGTCGGGAACCCCCTTGCCGGTCACCTTGGCGATCTCCACGTCCACGCCCTGCAGCTCGGAGAAGGCCCGGTGCCAGGCGCGGTCGCTCGCCCCCCCGCTCTCGATCAGAGTGCCGTCGATGTCGAAAAGGATCGCCTCGGTCGGTGACACGGCCGCGATCGTATTGAGATCGGCTGGGCACAGACCCGCGCGACTTGTGTATCACCGGTGATACGCTGACCATCGCATGGACAAGGTGACGATCAGAGAGCTGCGAAACCGTGGTGGCGCCGTGATCGAGCGTGTCGCCGGCGGCGAGACCCTGACGGTCACGCGCGACGGAGAGCCGGTCGCCGAACTGCGGCCGCTGCCGCGCCGGCCACTCAGTTCCAGGGAGCTGGTGGAGCGCTTCCGCCACCTCGAGCCGGTTGACTACGAGCGCTTCCGTGCCGACATCGACGAGCTCTTCGAGCCCGACCTGTGGAAGAACCTGAGAACGGATCCCCCCGGGTGAGCGCGGGCGACAGCCGCGGCATGCTCGATACGAGCGTCGTCATCGCCCTCCCGACCCTCGATCCGGCGGATCTCCCCGTCACCCCGCTGATCAGCACGGTGACGCTGGCCGAGCTCTCGGTCGGCCCGCTGGTCGCCCTGGAGGATGCGGAGCGATCGAGGCGCCTGGCCGAGCTGCAAACCGCCGAGGCGAGCTTCGAGGCGCTGCCGCTGGACTCGGCCGCGGCACGGTACTTCGGCGTCGTCTGCGCCTCCCTTCGCCGAGCCGGCCGCAAGGCGGCCGCTCGAACGTTCGACTCGCTGATCGCCGCGGTGGCGCTGGCGAACGGGCTCGCTCTCTACACGTGCAACCCGGGAGACTTCGAGGCGATCGACCGGCTCGAGGTCGTGGGGGTCAGCCCCGGCGCCTGAGTCGCTAGCGCGTCTCGCCCTCCTTGCGCGGGGTGATCCGGAAGGTCGAGACGACCTCGGCCTGATGGGCCTCGGGGTGGGCGACGTAGGCGCTGGGGCCGCCGCCGAACCAGCCGGAGGCCTCGTTCTCGCCGACGTAGACGCCTGGGTGATGGCGGCCGTCGCCGTCCTCGACCCAGACCAGGTCGCCCTCCTTGAAGCCCTGCAGCTGTTCGTCGGCCACCTGCTGCTCCTTTCTCGTCTCAGTCGGCGCGGCGGGAGACCACCTGGAAGACGGCGTCCTCGCCGTCGGCCTCGCTGATCTCCACGGACGCGACGTAGGGGCCCTCGGGCCCGGTGAACTCGCACTCGAACTCCTCGCCGACCTCGGCCTTGACGTCCTCGGGGCGGCTCATGCCCTCGGCCTCGAAACCCGACTCATCGGCGATCAGCCCCGTCACCGTCTCCTCGGCCCGGGTGGAGTCAATCGTCTTCTCACCGCACGCCGCCACCGGCAGCTCGAGCGCGATGCCCGCTGTCAGGGCACGGCGCACGTCAGCCGGCGCGGTTAGCGCGGTAGCGGCGGATCAGCGCGTTGGTCGAGCTGTCGTGGCCGAGGTCCGGCTCCTCGGGGGCGGTCAGCTCGGGGATGATGTTCCTGGCCAGGGCCTTGCCCAGCTCGACCCCCCACTGGTCGAAAGAGTCGATCCCCCAGATCGCTCCCTGGGTGAAGACGCTGTGCTCGTACAGCGCGATCAGGCTTCCCAGCGTGCGCGGCGAGAGCTCATCGGCGAGGATCACCGAAGAGGGCCTGCTCCCCTCCATCACCCGGTGGGGGACCACCGCGTCGGGGGTTCCCTCCCGCTTGACCTGCTCGGGGGTCTTGCCGAAGGCGAGCGCCTCGGGCTGGGCCAGCACGTTGGAGAACAGCAGGTCCTGGTGGCTCGCGCCCACGACGCCCGAGGCGCCGGCGTCGGCCGGCAGCGGATTCAGCGAGCGGTAGAAGCCGATGAAGTCGCAGGGGATCAGGCGCGTCCCCTGATGGATCAGCTGGTAGAAGGAGTGCTGACCGTTGGTGCCCGGCTCGCCCCAGAAGATGGCTCCCGTGTCGTAGTCGACGCGGGCGCCGTCGAGAGTGACGTGCTTGCCGTTCGACTCCATCGTCAGCTGCTGCAGGTAGGCCGGGAAACGATGCAGGTACTGGTCGTACGGCAGCACCGCGACCGTCTGCGCTCCGAAGAAGTCGCCGTACCAGACGTTCAGCAGGCCCATCAGCGCCGGCAGGTTCGACTCCAGCGGCGCCTCGGTGAAGTGCTCGTCCACCGCGTGGAAGCCGGCCAGCATCTCGGCGAACCGCTCGGATCCGATCGCGAGCATCGTCGAGAGCCCGATCGCCGAGTCCATCGAGTAGCGGCCGCCGATCCACTCCCAGAAGCCGAACATGTTGTCGGTGTCGATGCCGAACTTCGACACCTCCTCGGCGTTGGTGGAGACGGCGACGAAGTGCCTGGCGATCGCGGCCTCGTCGCCGAGGGACGCCAGCGCCCACTCGCGCGCGGTGTGGGCGTTGGTCATCGTCTCCAGCGTCGTGAACGTCTTCGAGGAGATCACGAACAGCGTCTGCTCGGGATCGAGGTCGCGGGTCTTCTCGGCGAAATCGGTGCCGTCGACGTTGGAGACGAAGCGGAAGGTCATCTCGCGCTGGGAGTAGTGTCGCAGCGCCTCGTAGGCCATCACCGGGCCCAGATCCGAGCCGCCGATACCGACGTTGATCACGTTGCGGATGCGCTTGCCGGTGTGACCGGTCCAATCGCCGCTCCGCACCCGGTTGGAGAAATCCGCCATGCGGTCGAGCGTCTCGTGCACCTGTTTGACCACGTCCTCGCCATCCACGATCAGCGAGCGTCCCTTCGGCATCCGCAGCGCCACGTGCAGCACCGCGCGGTCCTCGCTGACGTTGATGTGCTCGCCCGCGAACATCGCGTCGCGGCGCTGCTCCACACCCCGCTCGCCGGCGAGGTCGAGCAACAGCCCGAGCGTCTCGCCGGTGACACGGTGCTTCGAGTAGTCGAGCAGCAGCCCGGCACCCTCGGCGACCATCGTCTCGCCGCGGTCGGGCTCCTCGGCGAACAGCTCGCGCAGGTGGCGGGGCTCGATCTGCGCGTAGTGCTCCTCGAGCGCCTTCCAGGCGGCGGCGCTGCGCAGGTCGGGGGCGGGCGCTGAGGACATCCGAGACGGTAGCCTATCCGTCCCCGGTCGCGGCCGGCCAAGATCCTGTCAGCGGATCAGGATCGGGGTGCCGAGGCCCATCAGCCGCCGCAGGCGGTTGACGTCACCGTTCCGCAGCCGCACGCAGCCGTGCGAGACGCGGCCGGGGATCAGCCCCGGCTCGTCGGTGCCGTGGACCCCGATCACGCCGCCGCCGGGCCAGTCGCTGAGCCCCGCCGAGGAGAAGGGCAACATCTCGGAGGCCTGCAGGCAGCTCGACGTCGGCGAGCCAGCGGCGCCCGGCCGCGCCGAAGGTCGCCTCGAGCACCACCTGGTCATCGGCTGCGAGGCTCTGGACGAAGAGCTCGACCGCCTCCGGACGGCTCTCGATCCGACCCGCGGCTCTCACCCCGCCCTCCTCGGCAATCGCGACCTCGCAGAAGTCGCGGTGGACGTCCAGGCCGATATCTCCCACTTGGTCCTCCTTTGCCGGGTTGCGGTGGAGAACCGGCGGGCGAACGACACAGACGGATTCGTGCTCTCGGCACACCCGGGCGGGTCGCAGGGGCGGCCACCGAAAGGTCGGGCTCGCGGCCCATCGCGCAAAGCGGCCTGCCCTGCCTGCTCTCCCGTTATCTGCCCCGTTGCCCGGAGGACCGTGATCCTCGCGGCGGGACCGCCGGGACTTTCATGCCTGGACAACGGCTCGGAGTTCCGCTCGAGGCTCTTCGGTCAGGCGGTCGAGGCCGAGGGCGCCACCCAGCGCAAGATCAAGGCCGGGCGGCCGAACTCAAACGGCTGCGCCGAGCGGGTGCAGCTGACGATCCCCGAGGAGTGCTGGCGCCCCGCCCTCTCGCGCTCGCGCTCGCCGAAGATCACCGCCCTGCACCGCGACCTCGACGAGTACCTGGGCTACTGCAACCACGATCGCGCCCATACCGGGCGCCTGGCGACGGGCAGGGTGCCGGCGGATGTCGTCTTCGGCGCCCGCAAGATGGGGAGCGTGGGATGAGGCCGAGTTGTTGGGAGAACTTCGGGAATAGGACGGCTAGCCCTTCGACGCCAGCCGCTCGGCCTCGGAGCTGATCGATCCGATCAGGTCCTCCCAGGACTTGACGAAGGCGTCGGCGCCCTCCTTCTGCAGGCGCTCGGCCAGGGCGTCCACGCCGATCCCGGCCTGCTCGAACTGGGCCAGCACCTCGTCGGCGTCGCCGCCGTCGGGCGGCATCGGCTCGCCGACCGTGCCGTGGTCGGCGAAGACGAGCAGCGTGTCCTCGGGCATCGTGTTGACCGTGTTGGGCGAGGCGAAGGCCTCGATGTAGAGGGTGTCGGAGGCGTCGGGGTCCTTGGTCCCGGTCGAGGCCCAGAGCAGGCGCTGCGGCCGCCCGCCCTCGCTCTCCAGCTTCTGCATCCGCTCCGAGGCGAGCATCTCCACGTAGCCGGCGTAGGCCTTGCGGCCGACGGCGATCCCGAGCTGGTTGGTGAGCTCCTCGGGCTGTCCGTCCTTGGCGGCGGCGACGTCCCAGCGGCTCATGAAGATCGAGGCGACCGAGCGCACGTCGGGATCGAGCCCGTCGGCGATGCGCCGCTCGATCCCCTTCATGTAGGCGTCGGCGGCCGCCAAGTGGTCCTCGCTGTCGAACAGCAGGGTGACGTTGACGGGGACGCCGGCGTAGATCGTCTGCTCGATCGCGGGCAGCCCCGCGGGCGTCCCGGGGATCTTGATGAACAGGTTGGGGCGCTCGGCTCTTGCATGCAGCTCGGCGGCCTGCTTCACCGTGGCCTCGGTGTCGTAGGCGAGCTTCGGCGAGACCTCGAGCGAGACCATGCCGTCGACGCCGTCGGTCTGCTCGTGCACGGCCTTGAACGAGTCGGCGGCGCGGCGCAGGTCGGCGATCGCGAGCTCGAAGAAGAGCGGCTCGGGCTCCAGCCCCTGCTCGCGCAGCTCGGCGATCTGATCGTCGTAGGCGTCCGAGCCGGTGACCGCCTTGTCGAAGATCGTCGGGTTGGAGGTGAGGCCGGTGACGGAGAGGTCGCGGATGTAGCCGTCGAGGGTGCCGTCGTCGAGGATCCCCCGGGTGATGTAGTCGAGCCAGAGGCTCTGGCCCAGGTCGTGGAGCATCTGCGTGGCCTTCATGCGATGACCTCCTTGGCGGCCTCGGCGATCTTGTCTGGCGTGAACCCGAACTTCGACTGCAGGTCCTTGAGCGGGGCCGAGGACCCGAAGGTGTGCATCCCGATCTTGGTGCCGTCGGGCCCGACCCAGCGGTCCCAACCCAGGGTAGAGGCCTCCTCGACGGAGACCCGCGCGCGCACCGAGGGCGGCAGCACCTCGTCCTTGTAGGCGTCGTCCTGGCGGTAGAACAGCTCCCAGCACGGCAGGCTGACCACGCGCGAGGCGATCCCGTCCGCGAGCAGACTCTCGTGGGCCTCGACCGCAAGCGCCACCTCGCTGCCGGTCGCGATCAGGATCACCTCGGGGTCCCCTCCGCCGTCATGGTCGGCGAGCACGTAACCGCCGCGCCGCAGGCCGTCGGCCGAGCCGTACTTGGAGCGGTCGAGCGTGGGCACGTCCTGGCGCGTCAGCACCAGCGCCACCGGCTGGTGGCGGCGGTCCATCGCCTCCCGCCAGGCCTCGGCGGTCTCGTTCGCGTCGCAGGGCCGGATCACGTCGAGGCCAGGGATCGCGCGCAGCGAGGCGAGCTGCTCGACCGGCTGGTGGGTGGGGCCGTCCTCGCCGAGGCCGATCGAGTCGTGGGTGAAGAGGTGGATGACCGGCAGTTCCATCAAGGCGGAGAGCCGGATCGCGGGCCGGGCGTAGTCGGAGAAGGTCAGGTAGGTGGACCACAGGGGCCGCAGCTTCGAGAGCGAGAGACCGTTCGAGATCGCCGCCGACTCGTGCTCCCGGATGCCGTAGTGGAACTGGCGGCCGTCGCGGTTCTCGGGCTCGAAGGCCTTGGCGCCGTCGAGCCCGACCGCGTTCGACCCGGTCAGGTCCGCGGCGCCCGGCAGCAGCCAGGGGATCCTGGCCGCGACCGCGTTCTCGACCTTGTTCGACGCCTTGCGGGTCGCCGTCCCCTTGGGGTCGGCCTCGAAGCTCGGGATCTCGGCGTCCCAACCCTCGGGGAGCTCGCGGCGCTGCATCGCCTCCAGGTGCGCCGCCGCCTCGGGCTCCTGCTTCGCGTAGGCGGCGAACAGCTCCTCCCAGGCGGCGTTGAGCTCGGCGCCGCGCTTGCCGATCCCATCGGCGAAGTGCTCGATGACGCCGTCGGGGACGAGGAACTCGGCGTCCTCGGGCCAGCCGTAGAACTTCTTCGTCTCACGCACCTCCTCGTCGCCGAGGGGCTCGCCGTGCGCCTCGGCGGTGTCCTGCTTGTGGGGGGAGCCGTAGCCGATGTGGGAGTCGACGATGATCAGCGTCGGCCGCTGCTCCTCGGCGCGGAAGTTGTCGAAGCCGCGGGCGATCATCTCCAGGTCGTTGGCGTCCTCGACCCGGGTCACGTTCCACTGATAGCCCTCGAAGCGGGCCTGGACGTCGTCCTCGTAGGTGATCGAGGTGTGCCCATCGATCGTGATGTGGTTGTTGTCGTAGACCCAGCAGAGGTTGGAGAGCTTCTGGTGCCCCGCGAAAGAGGCCGCCTCGCTCGAGACCCCCTCCATCAGGCAGCCGTCGCCGGCGACCGCGTAGACGTCGAAGCCGAACAGATCGGACCCGGGCCTGTTGAAGTGGGCGGCCTGCCACTGCGCCGCGACCGCCATGCCGACGCTGGTGGCGATGCCCTGGCCCAGCGGCCCGGTCGTGGTCTCGACCCCCGAGGTCCAGCGGTACTCGGGGTGCCCGGGCGTTTTCGAGTCGAGCTGGCGGAACCGCTTGATGTCGTCGAGGCCGACGGCCAGGGTCCCCTCGACCTCGTAGTCGGGATCGACCGCCTTCACCTGGGCCAGGTAGAGCAGCGAGTAGAGCAGCATCGAGGCGTGCCCCGCCGAGAGCACGAAGCGGTCCCGGTTGGGCCAGATCGGGTCGGCGGGGTCGAAGCGCAGGTAGCGCTGCCAGAGCACGTAGGCCAGCGGCGCCAGAGCCATCGGCGTCCCCGGGTGCCCCGAGTTCGCCTTCTGGATGGCGTCCATCGACAGCGTCCTGATCGTGTTGATCGCGAGCTGGTCGATCTCGGCCGGGCTCTCGGGGTCGGGGGGACTCATGCGCGTGGATCCTAAGGCTTAGATTCCCCGGCGTCGTGAACGATTCGAATCTGGACGCAGAGAAGAGACTCGCCGCCGAGGCTGCCGCCGAGTTGGTCGAGGAGGGGATGACCGTCGGCCTCGGTACGGGCTCCACGGTCGCCCACCTGCTGCCGGCCGTGGCGAATCGCGGCCTGATCGGGATCCGCTGCGTGGCGACCTCGGTCGCGACTTCCGAGCAGGCACGGGGGCTGGGGATCCCGGTCGAGGAGTTCGACTCGCTGGAGCGGCTCGACATCGCGATCGACGGCGCCGACCAGATCGCGCCCGACCGCTGGCTGGTCAAGGGCGGCGGCGGCGCCCACACGCGCGAGAAGATCGTAGCCGCGGCCGCAGAGCGCTTCATCGTCATCGCCGACTCCTCCAAGACCGTGGAGCGGATCGCGGCACCGATCCCGCTCGAGCTGCACGCCTTCGGCCTCGCCTCGACCCTGGCCCGGCTCGGCGCCGAGCTGGGCGAGGTCGCGCCGCGCCCCGACACCCCTCCCAGCCCCGACGGCGGTGTGATCGCCGACCTGCGCGGCGACGTCGGCGACCCGGCCGAGCTGGCCGCGAGGCTGTCGGCGATCCCCGGCGTCGTCGACCACGGGCTGTTCCCGCCTGCGATGGTGGCCGAGGTGCTGGTCGGCCGGGGCAACGCGGTCGAGAGAGCCTGAGCTCGTTTAGGCGACCGATCGAACCGGCCACGATCGCCGACCCGGGCTCGGCGACCAACCAAACGCGCGCTCTTCTAAGCTTCGGCTCGTGGAGCCGCCCAGGTCATCGCTGCGGCAGCTGCGCGCGATCGGCCCGCTGCCCGGGGTCGTGGCGTTCGCGGTCCCGCTCGCCCTCTGCCTGGCCTGGGGGACCAACCTCGGTTGGGGCCTGCCCGCCCCGCTGGCCGCCGCCTCGGTCGGCGCCGGCCTGGGGCTGGCGTTCCTGGGGCTGCGGCTCATGCACAGCACCATCACCCTCTTCGCACGCGAGGGCGAGGGGACGCTCGCTCCATGGGACCCGACCCGGCGCCTGGTCGTGACCGGCCCCTACCATCGGGTCCGCAACCCGATGATCACCGGGGTGTTCACTCTTCTGTGCGGCGAGGCGCTCGCGACCGGCTCTCCCGCGATCGCCGTCTGGACCGCGGCATTCGGCACCGTCAACGCGATCTACATGCCGCTCGCCGAGGAGCCCGGCCTGGTCAAGAGATTCGGAGAGGACTACTTGGATTACAAGCGCAACGTGCCCCGCTGGATCCCCCGCCTCACGCCCTGGCTGCCGGCGCTGGTGGTGGTCGCGGCGCTGGCCCTGATGGCGGCGCCGGCGGGCGCCTCGACGATCAGCTCAGACCGCGTCGAGTCGAGCCCCGCCGATGCGCGCGGCTACTGGACGCCCGAGCGCATGCGCGAGGCGACGCCGCTTGAGGGCCCCGCGTTCCCCGACCAGGTCGAGCCCGCTCCAGCACCGGCTGACTCCGGCGCGAGCGCGGCCGCCGGGCCCACCCTGTTCGCTGACCTCCCCGACGAGGAGATCTCTCCCTCGCTCGACACGCTCTACCCCGAGCGGATCCACGGGCGCCTCTTCTTCAAGATCGGGCCCAGCGACGCCTCCTGCTCGGCGACGGTCGTCACCTCGCACAACCGCAACGTGATCCTCACCGCGGGGCACTGCCTCGTCACCCCGACCCCGTCAGAACCGCTCTGGTCCACGAACGTGATCTTCGTTCCGGCCTACTACGACGGCGCCACCCCGTTCGGGACCTACGCCGGCACGGTCCTGCGGGCGCCGTCGCTGTGGAGCTTCGAGGGCTTCCCCGAGTTCGACGTCGGCACCGTCAACCTCACCGCCGGCCCCGGCGGGCAGATCGAGGACGTGCTCGGATCGCGCGGGATCAGCTTCAACCGGCCGGGCGACCGCTACAAGAAGAACAAGACCGAGTTCCAGATCTTCGGCTACCCCGGCGAGCCCTCGGCCTTCTACGACGCCGAGCGACCGATCCTCTGCCGCTCGAAGTTCAAGGGATTCGAGCTCTTCACCGACTCCCCCAAGGCGGGTCCCTGCAACATGAAGGAGGGATCCAGCGGCGGCGGCTACGTGCTCAGCGGCGGCATCCTCAACTCGGTCGTCAGCCACACCGCCTGCGGCACGGACCCGAACTGCACCCTGATCGCCGGCACCTACCTGGGCGACACCGCCTTCTCGCTCTGGAAGCAGGCCGGCGGCGGCATCAGCAAGGGCCGCAAGAAGAAGCTCAACGCCTGCAAGCGCAAGCCGAAGCAGGGCGGCAAGAAGGCGAACTGCATCTGGGAGGCCCAGCAGTTCGAGCCGACCAGGCGCTAGGCCCGCCACTCGCCGAGCGACGACTTGTTGGCGCCCAGCGCCTTTAGCTCGTCGCTCGGCTGGGCCTTACTGCGCCGCCGCGCGGTCGGCGAGGATCAGCGACTCGCCGGCGGGCTCGACGCGGCCGGCGGGGATCGACCGGTCCTGCGCTAGCAGCTTGCGGAGCGGCTCGCGCTTGGACTCGCCGGTGATCACCCAGATCAGGCGCTTCGCCGAGTCGAGCACCGGGTAGGTGAGGGTCATCCGGTGGACGCCCTGGTAGGGGTTGCCGGTGATCGCGACCCGCCGGTCGCTGACCTCCAGCACGGGATCGTCGGGCGTCAGCGAGGCGGTGTGGCCGTCGGGTCCGAGGCCCAGGTGGACCAGCTCGAAGGCCTCGGGCAGCGACTCGCCGTATCGCGCCGCCCCAGCCTCGGGGTCCTCGTCGTTGACGGGCATCGGCCGCAGCGAGCCCTGGGCGCCGATCGAGAGCGCCGCGACCAGGTGGGTCAGGTTGCGCTCGTCCGAGCCCGGGGCGGCGATGCGCTCGTCGGTCTGGAAGATCAGCGTCTTCGCCCAGGGCAGCTCCTGCTCCTCGATCTGCCCGTACATCGCCCACGGGGTGTGGCCGCCGCTGGCCGCCATCGCGAACGAGCCGTGGGCCGCGACCGCGTCGCGAGCCGACTCGGCGATCACCTCGGCGCCGCGGCGGGCCACCGCGTCGGCGTCGTCAAGCACCTGCAGCGTGTGCTCGCCCATCGCGCGCGGCCCGGCCGCTCAGCCGGAGCCGTGCGGCTTCTCGTCGTGGCCGCCGAACTCCTTGCGCATCGCCGAGAGCGCCTTGTTCGCGAAGTCGCCGAGGTCGCGCGAGGAGAAGCGCTCGTACAGCGCCGTGGTCAGCACCGGCGCCGGCACGCCCTCCTCGATCGCCGCCAGCGAGGTCCAGCGGCCCTCGCCGGAGTCCGAGACCCGGCCGCCGAAGTCCTCCAGCGTCGGCGAGGCGTGCAGGGCCGATGCCGTCAGGTCCAGCAGCCAGGAGGCGATGACGCTGCCGCGGCGCCAGACCTCGGCGACCTCGGAGAGGTCGATCTCGTACTGGTAGTGCTCGGGGTGCTCGAGCGGCGCGGTCTCCGCGTCGGCGTCGCGCTCGCGCTTGCCGGCGTCGGCGCCCTTGATGATGTTGAGGCCCTCGGCGTAGGCGGCCATCAGCCCGTACTCGATGCCGTTGTGGACCATCTTCACGAAGTGGCCGGCCCCGGAGGGTCCGCAGTGGTAGTAGCCCTGCTCTGAAGGCGAGGGGTCGCCGCTGCGCCCCGGGGTGCGCTCGATCTCGCCGATGCCGGGAGCGACCGAGGCGAAGATCGGGTCGAGGCGCTCGACGGCGCCGTCGGGGCCGCCGATCATCAGGCAGTAGCCGCGCTCGAGCCCCCAGACGCCGCCGCTGGTGCCGCAGTCGATGTAGTCGATGCCGCGCTCGGCGAACTCGGCCGAGCGGCGGATGTCGTCGTGGTAGTGGGAGTTGCCGCCGTCGATGATCGCGTCGCCCTTGTCGAGCACGTCGGCGACCTCGTGCACGGTGGTCTCGGTGATCTCCCCCGCGGGCACCATCACCCAGACCGAGCGCGGCGCGTCGAGCTTCTCGGCCAGCTCCTGCAGCGTCGAGGCGCCCACGGCGCCCTCGCCGGCGAGATCCTTGATCGCGTCGGCGTTGATGTCGTAGACGACGCACTCGTGGCCGTCCTTCATCAGGCGGCGCACGATGTTGGCGCCCATCCGTCCCAGGCCGACCATTCCAAGCTGAGCCATTCGTTCCCTCCTCACCGCTGACAGGTCAGGGCAATACTACGTACGCCCCGCAGACGATACGGTGCGGAACCAATGACCGACCCAAAGATCCACGCCGCCCCCACCGGTCCGCCCGCCGACATCCTCGTGATCTTCGGGATCACCGGCGACCTTGCCAGGAAGATGACCTTCAATGCGCTCTACAAGCTGGTCGAGGTCGGGACCCTGGACGTGCCGATCGTCGGCGTCGCCATCGACGAGATGGACGACGAGGGACTGCGCGAGCGGGCGCGCGAGTCGATCACGAGTTGCCTGGCGGAGGAGGGCGAGGACTTCGACGAGAAGGTCTTCCGCAAGCTCGCCGACGGCCTCACGTACGTCCAGGGCGACTATAAGGACCCGAAGACCTACGAGGCGGTGAAGAAGGCCATGGGCGAGGCGAAGACCCCCGTCTACTACCTGGAGATCCCTCCCTCGCTGTTCGGGCTCGTTGCCAAGTCGCTGGCCGAGGCGAAGATGACCGATGGGGGCAGGGTCGTGATCGAGAAGCCCTTCGGCCACGACCTGGACTCGGCCCGGGCGTTGAACGCCGAGCTCAGCGAGGTGCTGTCCGAGAACCAGATCTTCCGCATCGACCACTTCCTGGGCAAGGAGCCGGTCATGGACCTGCTCTACCTGCGCTTCGCGAACACGATCTTCGAGCCGATCTGGAACCGCCGCTACATCGACTCGGTGCGGATCACGATGGCCGAGGACTTCGGGGTCGAGGACCGCGGCCACTTCTACGACGCGGTCGGAGCGCTGCGCGACGTCGTCCAGAACCACCTGCTGCAGATCCTCGCCCTAATCGCGATGGAGCCGCCCACGGGCGGCTCGGACCCCGATCCGATCCGCGACAAGAAGATGGACCTGTTCAAGGCGATCCATCCCTCCGACCCGAGCCGCTACGTGCGCGGCCAGTACGACGGCTATCTCGATGTGGACGGGGTCGCGGCCGGCTCGACGACCGAGACGTACGTGGCGCTGCGGCTGGAGGTCGAGAACTGGCGCTGGGGCGGGGTGCCCTTCTATCTGCGTGCCGGCAAGGCGATGCCGGCCAAGACGACCGAGGTCCGGGTCATCTTCAACAACCCGCCGCGGATCGGGATCGCGGGCGGCGCGGTGCCGAAGGCCGACGAGATCATCTTCCGCATCGACCCCAACCCGGGCGCCTGCATCCTGCTCGAGGCCAAGGAGCCCGGACAGGAAGAGCTGCGCCCGGTCCACCTGGACCTGCTTTTCGATGAGCAGTTCGGCGGCGAGCCGGGGCCGTACGAGCGGTTGCTCGGCGACGCGCTGCGCGGCGACCCCGAGCACTTCGCCCGCGAGGACATGGTCGAGGCGTCCTGGGCGATCGTGCAGCCGCTGATCAACGACCCGCCGGACCCCGAGGTCTACGAGCAGGGCACCTGGGGGCCCGAGAGCGCCGCCAACCTGCCCGCCGGCCACGGCGGCTGGCGCAAGCCCTGGGGCAGCGAGCCGAGCCCTTCCCGGGTGTGAGAGCGTAGGGCGACGCGCCGCCGCCGCTAGAACCCCCATGTCAAAGGCCACGTTTCACACGAACGCAGGACCGATCACCGTCGAGTTCTTCGACGAGGACGCGCCCAAGACCGTCGAGAACTTCCGCAAGCTCGCGGGCGACGGCTTCTACGACGGGCTCAGCTTCCACCGCGTAATCCCCGACTTCATGATCCAGGGCGGCTGCCCGGAGGGAACGGGCACCGGCGGTCCGGGCTACACCTTCGAGGACGAGTTCAACGACCACAAGGTCGTGCGCGGCGCGCTGGCGATGGCCAACGCCGGGCCCAACACCAACGGCTCTCAGTTCTTCATCGTCACGGCGCCGGCCGCCGACTGGCTCGACGGCAAGCACACCGTCTTCGGCGAGGTCACCGAGGGCATGGAGAACGTGGACGCGATCGAGAGCACCGAGACCGGTCCCGGCGACCGTCCCTCCGAGCCCCAGTTGATCGAGCGCGTCGAGCTCAGCGACTAGCTCCGCCGTGGGTTTGCGCGACGGGTTCGGGCGCGTCGCCAGGGGCGTCGCCGGTCCCCGCGCGATCGACGGCGCCGCCGAGCTGCACGTCTCGGACCCGCGCTTCGACGACTGGGCCGTGGTCGAGGACTTCGGCGAGCTCGACGCCGCCCGCGCCTGGCGCCAGCAGCTCGCCGAGGCCGGCGTGAAGGCGGTGCTGACCTCGGACTGGCCGCTGGACGAGTTCGGGCGCGGCGACATCGCGCTGCGCGTGCCGCCGGACAGCTGGGCCGAGGCGCGGGAAGCGCTCGACCCCGCCGACGACGCGTAGCTCAGCTCGCGGCTAGACCGCGTTCCCGGCGCCGTCCACGACCAGCCAGAGCCCGCCGAACTCGTCCACGTTGTGGCAGAGGACCTCGCCCGGCGGGTCGTCCACGTAGTAGTAGAGCGGGTGGCCGTTGTAGGTCACCTGCGTAGTGCCGTCGTCGCGCTCGGTCGTCCCCAGCAGGCCGGCTTTGGCGCCGGCGCCGGCCTGCGGGTCGCCCTCGGTCAGCACGGGCGGCCAAGCCACGGCGCACTCGCCGTAGCACTCGCTCGTCGGCCCGCTCTCCTTGTCGAACAGGTAGATCGCCTGGTCTTCTCCGTCAAAGAGGATCTGGCCGAAATCCGAGCCGGCGAGCTTGATCTCGGTTCCGGTCGCCGCCGCCTTCTCGGTTGTCGTCGCGGGCGCGGCCGCCTCGGTCGCCGCCGCCGTGTCGCCGGAGCCGGAGGAGTCGTCTTCCCCGCAGCCGGCGATCAGGAGCGCGGCGGACACGGCTGAGATGGTGAGCAGACGCAGCATGATCTCTCCTTCGGAGGTTGGCGTGGCTCCCGCGAGCATTTACCTCGGGGCCTAACGCAACGTAAGCGTCAGGCGCCACCGCCGCCGGGCGGTCGCGACATCAGCCAGACCGGCGGGGAGTCGGGCAGGCTGACCTCGCCGGTCAGCTCGAAGCCGAAGCGCTCGTAGAAGGGGACGTTCGAGAAGCGCTGGGTCTCGAGGTAGGTGCTGACGCCCGCCTCGTCGGCACGATCGAGCCCGGGCCGGATCAGCGCGGTGCCGATGCCGCCGCGCTGGGCGGAGGGGCGCACCGACAGCGTCTGCAGGTACCAGTAGCGCTCGCGCGGGTGGTGTTCGGAGATGAGCTCCTCCCAGCGCAGCGCTCGGCGGAAGCAGTCGATCCCCTCCGGCAGCAGCGAGGCGGCCTCGGCCAGGCGCTCGAACCCCCGCAGCCACAGCGTCCCCGGCGGGAACCAGAGCGCCGTCCCCGCCGCGTCGGGGGTCGTCCAGGCCGCGGAGCGCGGCATGTAGACGCTGCGGATCATCCAGCGGTAGTGGCGCGGCAGCAGGCGCCTGCGCTGCCACTCACGCGGCAGCATCCAGACCCATATCTCGTTGTCGAGGAAGCCCTCCGCGGCCGCCTCCGCGGCGCCGCGCATCAGCTCACGCGTGACGGGAACCGCACGAGGGGCCGCGCCCCCCGCCTCGTCAGCCGTCACCATGGCCCGACCAGCGCGCCGGCCCAGGCGCTGGCCGGGTCCCCGGCTGAAGCACCCAGCCGGGCAGGCCGGAGTCCAGCTCGGGGTCGGCGTAGAGGACCTCGGTGTCCGCGAAGCGATCGTGCCAGCCGCGACGGCGCTCGTTCGTGAGAATCCCGAGGAATCCGAGCCCGAGCGGGATCAGAGCCAGCGCAAAGCCGATCAGGCGCTTCAAGTCCTGCCGCGGCCCCACGCGCGCGCCGCGGATGGTCGAGATCCGCAGCGCCATGAAGGTCATACCCGGCGTGCGCTCGGCGAGAATCCAGAAAATCCCCAGATAGACGCCCGCCGACAGCCACCAGGCGAGCGCGCCGAAGGCGATCGCCGCAGTGGTGTTGTCGCCCCCGAGGGAGAAGACGGCGTTCAGCAGCGCCGAGACCACGGCAGCGATCAGCATCAGGATTCCGGAAAGGATCGCCGCGTCCATGCCGATCGCGAGCAAACGAGTTGCGCCGCCGGCGAAAACCGGGCGCTGTCCCCGCGCCGGACGGCGCAGCGCCTTGCGGACCAGCCGCTCGAGCTCGTCGTCGGCGCGCCGCGCGGCGCGCCGCGCCGTCTGGCGCACGTCCTCGAGCAGGCCGAGGCCCTGGGAGGTGATCGCCGAGCGCACCTCGGGCGCCTCGGCTACGCGCTCGACGAGCTTCTGCGCCTGCTCGCTCTCCAGCACCGTGTCCCAGACCTGGTTGGCGGCCGGGGTCTCGAGCACGCGCTCGGTCGTGCGCGCCGCGGCGTCGCTGTCCAGCGCGCGTCCCACTTGGCGCTCGACAGCGTCACTGACGCCGAGGCGCCTGCCGATCCCTCGGGCCGTGTTCCAGCCGAAGCGAACGAAGGGCGTCGCCACCCGAATCCCGAGGTCGACGACGCCGTCCGCGGCGCTCTCGATCGCCGAGCGCTGCCGGGGCGGCGCTGATCGGCGCGGCTCGAGCGGTCCGGGCTCGGGGTCGAGGACCTCGTCCACGTCGGCCGGCGTGCTCTCTGGCTGCCCAGGCATCGGCGCCCAGGGTAGTGCCAGGAGCCAGGGGCCTCAGGCCAGCGACTGGATGAAGAGGAGGACGATCACCAGCACGTAGGCGACCATCAGCCAGAGCAGGCTCTTGCGATCCAGCGCCTTGGCCTTGATCCAGTCGCCCTCGGCGTCGACCCAGGAGTTGCGCACGATCAGCACCATCGTCAGCACCACGAACGCGTAGGAGGCGATGTAGATCTTGTCGAGCAGGATCAGGTAGTCCACCTCCGGCAGGCTCGAGTTGCTGGTGATCTGAAGCGCGACCAGGGTGAGCAGCGCGGTGATCCCGATCCCGATCCGGCCCTCGACGTAGCGCGGGTGCACCAGCAGCGCCAGCGACGCGGTCAGCGCCACCAGCAGCAGCGGCAACATCAGCTTCAGCGAGTAGGTCCCCTCCGGGCGGGTCACCGGCAGATCGAAGACGGCGCGCGAGTAGGTGACGCGGTCGAAGCGGGGATCCCCGAAGTTGGTGTCGTAGCGGTTGTCCGAGATCGTCAGCGTCGGCTCGTCGATCTCGTAGCCGGGAATCACCAGGTCCTGGCTGATCGCGACCGGGTCGGGGCCGTCGGGAACGAAGACGAGCTGCCTGGAGTCGGCGTTCGCATCCTCCAGCGCCACCTGCAGGTCCTGGGTGTCGTACGGGTAGTCCTCCAGCGGCAGCTTGGCGTTGAACTTGCCCTGGTTGCGGATCACCTGGTAGAGGCTGCCGTCGGGAAGCACCTGCGGCTCGGAGTACGTGGTCGTGAGGATGTGGCCCCAGAGCTCGAAGGCGTTGAGGAACTCGAAGCTCGACGCAGGGTCGATCTCCGGGTTCTTCCACTTGAACCAGATGTACATGTCGACGTTGTAGGAGTGGGACTGCAGGTCGAGCTGCTGGATGTCGTTGATCAGCGCCCCGATGCGGACCACGTCGGGCTTCGGCGCCGGCGCCTTCTCCTCGGCCTTGGCGGCCTCCTCGGCCTTGGCGGCCTCCTCGGCCTGCTTGGCCTTGGCCGTCTCGGCCGGGCTCAGCTCGTCCTGCGCGTGGGCGGGAGCGGCGGCGACGAGCATCGCGACCAGCGCGAGCGAACAGGCGGCACCGCTTCCTCTCCTGATGTTCAACTCTCGCCGAATAGGTCCCGGCAGTAAACCACCTAACCGGGGCGGTGCCGGGACGGCGAGCGGGTTAGGGTGCTTATCCATGACGGACCGGATGCCCGAGTTCCCGCCGAGCATGCATCGCGGGGCCTTCCTCGCCGAGGCGGCGCCCGACGACGAGATCCCGCTCGAGGGGATGGCCCCGCAGGACGCGCGCCTGCTGATCGAGGAGGAGCTGCTGCTCGACAGCGAGCCGGAGCGCAACCTCGCGACCTTCGTCACCACCTGGATGGGGCCCGACGTGCGGGCACTGATCGCCGAGAACCTGCACCGGAACTTCATCGACCACGCCGAGTACCCGCAGACGGCCGAGATCGAGCAGCGCTGCATCCGCATGCTCGCCAACCTCTTCAACGCTCCCGACGAGACGACGGGCGCGCGCACGCAGGGGTCGAGCGAGGCGATCATGCTCGGCGCGCTGGCGATGAAGTGGAAGTGGCGGCAGCGCCGCGAGGCCGAGAAGAAGGGCGCAGAGAAGCCGAACCTGATCTTCGGCGGCGACGTGCACGTCGTCTGGGAGAAGTTCTGCCGCTACTTCGACGTCGAGCCGCGGATCGTGCCGCTGCAGGAGGACAAGCTCGTGATCGGCCCCGAGGACGTGGAGCAGCATCTGGACGAGCACACGATCGGCGTGGCCGCCGTGGTCGGCACCACCTTCACCGGCCACGCCGACGACGTGGTCGGCATCAACAAGCTGCTGGTGGAGACGAAGGAGAAGCACGGCTGGGACATCCCCCTGCACGTGGACGGCGCCAGCGGCGCGTTCGTCTGGCCCTTCCTCCATCCCGACAGCGAATGGGACTTCCGGCTCGAGCAGGTGCGCTCGATCAACGCCTCGGGCCACAAGTTCGGACTCGTCTTCCCGGGGATCGGCTGGCTCATCTTCCGCGACAAGGACTGCCTGCCGGAAGACCTGGTCTTCTACGAGGACTACCTCGGCAAGCGCGACGCCACCTTCACGCTCAACTTCTCGACGGGCTCGGCGATGGTGCTGGCCCAGTACTACAACTTCATCCGCTTCGGCCGCTCAGGCTACGAGTACCTGATGAAGGTGATGCAGACGAACCGCGATGCGCTGGCGGAGCGGGTCATGGCGATCGGGGAGTTCGAGGAGCTCGGCTCGGGCGAGCAGCTGCCGCTGGTCGCCTGGAGGCTAAAGGGGGATCACCCCTACGACGAGTTCGACCTCGCCTCGCAGCTCGCGGCCGTGCGCGGCTGGATGGTCCCGGCCTATCACCTGCCCCCCAACGCCCAGGACGTGAAGCTGATGCGCGCGCTGGTCAAGCTGACGCTCCCCTACGCGCTCGCCGAGAAGCTCGGCGACGACCTCGCCGAGGCCTGCGAGGTCCTCGCCAAGAAGGGCGGCATGCACGAGTCCGAGCGCAAGAAGGTCCACACCTCGACCAGCTACTGAGGCTCCGGGAGGCCGTTCGCGGTCGAACGTCCCTGCGTAATCTCGGCCCGCGCGGTCGGATTTTTTCTGGCTAGAGCGTCCTATTCCCGAGTTGCCCCAACAACTCGGCCTCATCCCACGCTCCCCATCTTGCGGGCGCCGAAGACGATATCCGCCGGCACGCGCTCAACGTCGACATCCACAACACGCTCTGGATCGTCGGCCACTTCCACACATGGCGCTGCTCATCGGCGCCGTCATCTTCGGCGCCGCCTACGCCTTGCTGCCGGAGCTGATCAAGAAACCCAGGTACTCGCGGCGGTTGGGCTGGTGGCACCTGTGGATGACGATGATCGGCGGCTACGGCAACGCGATCATCTGGTACATCCAGGGACTGAACGGGGGCCCGCACCGCTTCTCGGTCCTGCCCGAGGCCCACGACACGCTGACCCTGCTGTCGGTCCCGTTCGTGCTGCTGATGGCGCTGGGCCAGCTCGTGTTCGCCTACAACGTGATCCAGTCCGTGCGCGGTCGCCGGCGGGCGAACGACTCGGAGCCCTTCCTGGTCGACCCGCGCCAGCTCGGGCTCGCGAGCCTCGCGGTCACGGTCGCGGTGCTGCTGCCCGGCGCCTTCATCGCGCTCGACCGGATGCTCCCGACCCGCCCCGACGTGGCGCCGGCCGCGGTCGCCGAGAAGCCGCTCTCGCCCGAGGCCGAGCAGGGGCGCGAGCTGTTCACAGGCAACGCGGCTCCTGTCACACCTTCTCGGAGGCCGGGACCGAGGGCACGGTGGGGCCGGACCTCGACCAGACACCGCTCGACCGGCAGAGCGTGCTGAGCGCGATCGAGCTCGGCGGCGCCGGCACCGGCGGCACGACCGCCGCCACGAGCAGGTGCTCGGTCATCTCCGAGCGCACGCTATCGGCGCCCCCGCCGCGGCACCGACGACCGGTACGGTGGCGCGGTGGTCGGCCCCCTGCTCGCAGTCGACACCCCCTCGATGCTGTTCCGCGCCTTCTACGCGCTCCCGTCCTCGATCAAGGGGCCCGACGGCAGGCCCGTGAACGCGCTGCTGGGCTCGGCCAACCTGATCCTGCGCGAGGTCGAGAAGCACAAGCCGCGCGCGGTGGTGCTCTGCTTCGGCCCCGACGCCGCCGCCTACCGGGTCGAGCTCTACCCCGCCTACCACGCCGACCGCGAGGCCGCCTTCCCCGACGAGCTCGGACCGCAATGGGAGGACTCGGGCGACTTCTTCTCGGCCTTCGGCTGGACCGTCGCCGACCACGACTCGCTCGAGGCCGACGACCTGCTGGGCTCATACGCCGCCAAGGAGGAGAAGGCGGGCGGGCGCACGCTGGTGATGACCGGGGACCGCGACCTGTTCCAGTGCGCGACCGCCAAGACCAAGGTTCTCTACGTCAGCACCGGCAAGCAGGGGGGCGAGCTGATCGGCCCGGCCGAGGTCAAGGAGCGCTACGGCCTCCCGCCCGCGCTCGTGCCCGACTTCATCGCCCTGCGCGGCGATCCCTCCGACGGGCTCCCGGGGGCGAAGGGGGTCGGCGAGAAGGGAGCGGCCGAGCTGCTGCGGAAGCACGGCTCGCTCGAGGCCATACTCGACGGCGCCTTCCGCGAGACGCGCCCGAAGCTGCGCCAGGCGCTGACCGAGCAGCGCGAGGAGCTGCTCGCCTTCAAGCGGATCGCCGAGCTGCAGCCGGTCAAGGTCGGCCGGCCGCGCAGCAAGCGCACCGACTACCGCTCGGCCGCCAGGGCCGCGCGCGAGCGCGGCATGAACCGCCTCGCCGAGCGGCTGCTCGCCGCCGCCTGAGCCCGTCCGCTCGGGGTCAGGCCAGCTCGGGGATGTGCTGTTCGAGGTGGGCCGCCATCGTCTCGCGCACCCAGCGCTGGGTCCCCGAGTCCGCCATGCGATAGCGGCCGAGCAGCATCGCCTGGTCGGTCAGGGGCTCGAGCCCGGCGATCTCCCAGCTCACCGCGAGGCGCTCGAACAGCATCTCCTCCCGCCGGCGCCAGGCGTCGTCGGCCGAGGTCGCGGCCGTTGCCGGCCCCTCCCCGATCTTTGCGATCGTCTTGGCGCTGAGCGAGCAGCGCAGGCGCAGCACGTCTCCCTCGGGATCGGTGTAGTCCGCCACCGGGGCCGGCTCGCGCTCGCGGCGGCGCTGCCTGCGCTTCTTCGCCATCGCGCAAGCTTGCCAGGCGAGGGCGGGGCCGGCCGCTCAGGCGGGGGGCGGCTCAGGCGGGGGCGGCGGCTCGCCCTGGCCCCAGGCATCCACCCCGCCGTCGATCACGATCGTGGTGCCGGTGATGTAGGCGCCGCCGTCCGAGGCGAGGAAGGCGACGACCTCGCCGACCTCCTCGGGGCGGCCGAGCCGGCCCAGCGGCACCTGGCGGCGCGACGCCTCCAGCGACTCGGGGCCGTAGCCCTCGAGCCCCTCGGTCTCGATGTTCCCGATCGCGAGGCAGACCGAGCGGATCCCGTAGCGGCTCCACTCCATGGCCAGCCCCGAGGCGAGGTTCTCGAGCGCCGCGCGGGCCGCGGTCGCGTGGGCGAAGCCCGGGATGCCCCGACGCGGCGAGAAGCCGTTGAAGACGACCAGCCCGCCGCGCCGGGGGATCATCGAGCGCGTCGCCACCTGGTGGGTCAGCTCCCAGGCGGCATCGACGGTGAGCCTGTGGACGGCCCGCCAGCCCTTGGGGGAGACGTCCTCGGCCTGGGCCTCGAATTGGCCGGCGGCGTTGTTGAAGAGGACGTCGACCCGCTCAAAGCGGTCGAGCGCGGCGCCGACCAGCGCTTCGACCTCTGCGGGCTCGCGGATGTCACAGGGGACCGCGAGGCAGCCGGCGCCGCCCGCCTCGAGCTCGGCGCGCACGGCCTCGAGCGGCTCGGGCCGGCGCCCGCAGATCACGATCGCGGCCCCGCTGGCGGCGAGGGCGCGGGCCGCCGCGGCCCCGATCCCGGTGCCGCCGCCGGTGACCAGGGCCACCCTGCCCGCGTTCGCTTCGGGGGAGAGCACGCCCGTCACTCGCCCTTCCACTCCGGCTCGCGCCCCTCGGCGAAGGCCCGGGGGCCCTCGGTCGCGTCCTGGGAGGAGTTCGAGCGGTCATAGGCGGGGACCCCACCCTGGCGCAGCAGCTCGTAGCCGTCGCGGACCGGGATCCCCTCGGTCGCGGCGACGATCGCCTTCACGGCCCGGACCGCCAGCGGCGCCGCGCTCGCGATCCGCTCGGCCAGCGAGCGCGCCTCGGCCATCAGCTCGCCCGGCGCGACGACGCGGTTGACGAGCCCGCGCTCGTGCGCCTCGGCGGCGTCCATCTCGCGCCCGGTCAGCAGCATCTCCATCGCCAGCGCGCGCGGCAGGCGCTCGGGCAGTCGCAGCACCCCGCCGGCGTCGGGTACGAGGCCCCGCCTGACCTCGGGCAGCGCGAAGCGGACGCCCTCGGCGGCCACGATCAGGTCGCAGGCGAGCGCGATCTCGAGCCCTCCCCCGGCCGCCCAGCCGTTGACGGCCGCGATCACGGGTTTCTGCAGGTCGAACATCTCGGTCAGCCCGCCGAAGCCCCCGGGGCCGTAGTCCTCGGGCCCGCCGGTCTGCGCCGCCTCGGCCTTCAGGTCCCACCCGGCCGAAAAGAAGCGCTCGCCGGCCCCGGTCACGATCGCGACCGCGAGCCCCGGGTCGTCCCTGAACTCGGTGAAGGCCCGGCCGAGCTCGCGGCTGGTGGCCGCGTCGATCGCGTTCGCCTTGGGGCGATCGATCGTCACCTCCAAGACCTGCCCCCGGCGTTCTCTGCGGATTCCCTCCATTGCGACGGACCCTACGTCACGGGTGCGATAAAGGCAGCCGGGGGTCACGGCGCACACTGGCCAGCCAGTATTGTCCTGTGATCGCAGCGCGCCCAGACAGCAAGCGCGAGCTGACCGAGCACAAGCCCGATCCCGCCGAGCTCGCCGCGAAGAGCGCCGACGAGCTCAGCGTCGCCGAGCTCGAGGCGCTCTCCGTCACCGACCGCGAAATCTGGGAGAACGGCCCACCGCACGAGCTGTTCAAGGCGATGCGCGGCAAGTGCCCTGTGCAGTGGAGCGAGATCAACGAGTACCCCGACGAGGAGGGCTTCTGGTCGGTGACCCGCGCCGACGACATACGCGAGGTGAGTCTCGACTGGCAGACCTACTCATCGGGGAAGGGAGGGATCAGCGGCCTCACTCACGCCGTGCCGCTGGAGCTGCAGCAGGCGATGTTAATCGCCATGGACCCGCCCAAGCACGACCGGCTGAAGGCGCTGTTCCAGCGCGGATTCACGCCCAAGCGCATCGCCGAGCACGAGGACGTGATCCGGGCGATCGCCGCCAATGTGCTCGACGGCGTCGCCGAGCGGGGCGAGTGCGACCTGGTCACCGACGTGGCGCAACCCGTCGTCTCGCGGGTGATCGGGAGCTTCCTGGGCGTCCCCGAGGCCGACGACGAGATGTGGGCGACGCTCGTCAACTCAACCCTCGGGTTCGGAGACGACGACCTCAATCCCGGCGGGATCGATCAGATCCTGGACGAGGACATCCCCAAGATCTTCGAGCGCTGCCGCGAGATGATCGCCGAGCGGCGCGAGAACCCCACCGACGACCTGACGAGCGTGCTCGTCCACGCCGACATCGACGGCGACAAGCTCGATGAGCACGAGATCGTGATGGGCTTCTTCCTGCTCGCGGCGGCCGGCAACGACTCGACCAAGGCCACCTACTGCAGCGGCATGCGCGCCCTGATCGAGCACCCCGAGGAGATGCGCAAGCTCGTCGAGGACCCCTCGCTGATCGAGGGGGCGGTCGAGGAGTGCCTGCGCATGTACCCGGCCTTCGCGCACTTCCGCCGCACGGCGACCGAGGACGCCGAGATCGGCGGTTGCCCGGTGCACGAGGGCGACAAGGTGCTGATGTGGTACCTGTCCTCGAATCGCGACGAGACCCGCTACGAGGACCCCGACCGCTTCGACGTGTTGCGAAACCCCGAGCACCAGGCCTTCGGCGCCGGCGGGCGGCACTTCTGTCTCGGGGCCGCGCTCGCCCGCCTGGAGCTGAAGATCCTGTTCGAGGAGACGCTGAAGCGCTTCCCGCAGATGGAGCTGGCCGGCACCCCCGAACCCGCCGTCAGCGCCTTCCTCAACCAGCTGAAGACGCTGCCCGTCCGCTGGTAGCGGTCGCGAGCTCAGCCTCTTCGGAAGCCTCCTCCCGCAACTCGCTCGGCCCCGGTGCGGGGTGGCCCTCCGCCGGTTTCGCGCGTGCTCAGTGTCTGACTCGGAATCAGGCGTTCAAAGCGCGGGAACCTGCTCGCTGGGGCTGCTCGCCGGAATCGAGTCGGGCAGGTCGGCCGGGGGCTCGTGCTGCCAGCGGTGGCGCCGGAGGGCGCGCATGGCGCGGTAGCGGAGGGCGCCGTGGAGGTTCAGGGGGTTCCAGACCGCGTGGATCGAGGCCGGCATCACCGGGATCCAGAAGCGGTCGGGGACGGGATCGAGCGGCTCGGGATCGGCCAGCGCGACCTCGGCGCCGACGTGCCCCTCGCCGTCCTCGTAGGTGAGGCGCGCGAGCACGGTCCCGTCGCGCTCGACGATCTGGGTCTCGCCCACCATCTCGGTCGTCCAGGGCACGCCCGGCATCAGCGGCGCCGCCGCCGAGACGTCCCCGACGTGCGAGGGCATCGAGACCGGCGCCCCGATCATGCGGGCGACCTGGCGCGGCAGTTCGCGCGCGAGCTGGCGCTGGACGCCGCGCTCGCGGCGCATCAGCGGCTCCAACGGCCCCCAGTTGAGCGGAAACGACGGCCAGCACATCCCGCCCAGCAGCAGCCGCACCCGCCCGGCGCGAAGCCGGCGCGCGGTGCCGCAGCGCGCCCACTCCCAGCCGCAGGCGAGGCCGACCCGCCCCAGCGCGGTGGAATCGACGACGCCTTCGTCGTCGCCGCCGCGGTAGTAGTTGTGCTCCCAGACCGTGGGGATGTCCTTGTCGTGGAGGTGCGCGCTGCCGTCGGGCTCGGCCAGCACGTAGGTGCCGTAGGCGTCGCGGCCGCGGGTGGCGATGAAGCCGCCCCCGATCACGCAGTCGAGCTCTCGCGCCAGCCGCGCCAGCAGCTGGAAGGGCTGGCCGTCGACGGGCCGCGCGACCCCGTGCAGCAGCGGCGAGAACACGTTCGGCGAGGTCATCGCCTCCGGCACGGTGATCACCTGCGGCGAGTGCTCGCGGTGGGCGTCGCGGATCAGTCCCTCGACCCGGGCGAGGTTGCCCTCGACGTCGCCCAGGCTCAGCGCCGGCTGAACGGCGGCCAGCCGCAGCATGCGATCGCGGCTCAAGTCGGGGCCCGCTCACGCTCAGGGATGGGGTCCTGCTGCGGACTCCGGGGGCCGGCCGGCGCTCGCCACCACTCGAGCGGCGGGTGGTCCGAGCCCGTCACCGGTCCGGCCGGGCGGAACGCGTCGCGCGCCAGCTCCCTGCGCACGCGGAGCTCCGTCGCCGCGTCGGCGAGGCTCTCGCGCAGGATGCGGCCGCGGTCGGGGCCGTGCCGCAGCGCCCGGGCCATCGCCCGCAGCATCAGCCGTGGCGTGATCACCTGCTGAAAGGTGCGGGTGCGGCCGATCACGTGGCTCAGTCCCGGCTGCCCGTCGGGGCCGAGCAGGCGCACCGCCTCGCGGAACGTGGCGGGCGCCGGGCGCACGATCGTGTCGGAGTTGGCGAAGTGGTAGGCGTGCAGGCAGTGCCGGGTCGTCTCGTGCTCCCAGCGCCGGGCCGCCGCGTCGGTCGCCGCATAGTCGTCAAGCAGAGGGGCCACCGCCTCTCCGAGGGTGCGCCCCATCCGCAGCGCGTCGCCCATCCCCTGGCCGGTGACCGGGTCCTTGAAGTGGTTGGCGTCCCCCGCGAGCACCCAGCCCGGGCCGCTGGCGGCGCGCCAATAGGCCTGGACGTCGCCTGTCGAGCGGATCTTGGTCTGCGCGGTGGCTCCCGCGATCCGCTCGGCGAAGCCGGGATGCTGCCGGAGCTTGCGCTCCCAGTAGGCCTCGGGGTCGGCGCGAGCCTCGGAGGCCTCGTCGGCGTCCCCCATGAAGAGGCCGAGCACGCGACCGTTGGGATTGGGGAAGGCGAAGGCGAGCGAGTCCTCGTCCCGCCACTGCCACATCGTCCGGCGCTGCCAGGAGTGCTCGGCCGCGGGGTCGCCCATGTAGCGGAAGACGAGGCCGCGGCCGTTTCGCGAGACGCGATAGGGGCGCCAGGCGCCGACCTGGGCCGCCACCGTCGAGCGCCGCCCGTCGGCGCCGATCACGAGCCGGGCCCGGATCCTGCGCAGCTCGCCGTCGGCGTCGGTGTAGCTGACGCCGGCGGCCCGGCCGTGCTCAAAGTCGACGCTCTGCACCGAGCAGCCCTCGCGCATGTCGGCACCCCGCTCCCGCGCGTTCTCGACCAGCAGCACGTCGAGCAGGTTGCGCGGCAGCGAGACGCCGTAGTCGATCCCGTCCACCGGCTCCCAGCGCTCGCGCGTCCCGGTCTCGCCCCCGAACGTCATTTGGATGTGAGTGAGCCGGGGCGGATCGAGCTCGTCGAGGATCCGGGGCAGCGCCCCGATCCGCTGGAACTCGGCGCACCCCGCCGGGAACATCGCGTGGGTGGAGAGGGTGTCGGCCGGGAACCGGGCGCGGTCGAGCACGATGACGCTGCGGCCGGCGTCCGCCAACATCGCGGCGGCGGCCGAGCCGGCGCAGCGGGCGCCAACCACTACCGCGTCAACCCGTTCGCTGCCTCCCAGCGGCTGCTCGCTCACCCCAGCGCTCCTTCGCCGATCTCAGAACACCCGCACAGTAGTCCGATCGCAGCGAACTCGTAGACGAACGGCGCCTCGGGCGCCGGTACGCGCACGCAGCCGTGTGAGGCCGGGTAGGGCGGCACCTGCGCGTACTCGTGGAAGGCGATGCCGCTGTTGAAGTAGGAGGCGTAGGGAAGCCAGGTGCTGAACGGAACCGACCGCGAGCTCAGCTCCTTGCGGAAGGCCTCGTAGGTGCCGGCCGGCGTCTCGGTGCGGCGTCTCCTAGGAGCCCGGCTCGAGCAGCTCGATCCGGTAGTCGTCGGGGTCCCTGACGAAGCAGAGCCGGGAGCCGCCCTCGCGCAGCTGATACGGCGGCCGCTCAGGCTCGATCCCCATCCCCTTCAGCTGCTCGAGGGTACGGTCGAGGTCGTCCACCGCGAGGGCCACGTGCCCGTAGGCGGTGCCGGGCTCGTAGCTGTCGACGCCGTGGTTGTAGGTCAGCTCCAGCTCGGGCAGGGCCTCGCCCGGCACGCCCATGAAGATGTTGACCGCCTCGTCGCGGATCGGCATCTCGCGGCGCTTCTCCAGCCCCAGCGCCTCGTAGAAGGCGACCGAGCGCTCCGGGTCGGTGATTCGGTAGCAGGTGTGGATCAGCCGCATTGCCGGGACTCTAGTCCGTCCCCCCTCTCGCATATCAGTGGGCTAACGCTGAACCGTTATCGGGCCGTGCGTCTGGGCAGCAGGCGAACGCCGATCGAGTCTTCGTAAAGGAAAGCCCAACGGGAAGCGAGAGGGGGGTCCGTCCTATTCCCGAAGTTCTCCCAACAACTCGGCCTCATCCCACGCTCCCCATCTTGCGGGCGCCGAAGACGACATCCGCCGGCACCCT
Source organism: Actinomycetota bacterium (assembly GCA_016870325.1). Lineage (GTDB taxonomy): Bacteria > Actinomycetota > Thermoleophilia > Solirubrobacterales > 70-9 > VGBV01. The sequence goes on along the minus strand of VGBV01000001.1, from coordinate 11,213 downwards.
GCCCGTCGCCAGGCGCCCGGTATGGGCGCGGTCGTGGTTGCAGTAGCCCAGGTACTCGTCGAGGTCGCGGTGCAGGGCGGTGATCTTCGGCGCCAGCGAGCGCGAGAGGGCGGGGCGCCAGCACTCCTCGGGGATCGTCAGCTGCACCCGCTCGGCGTCTCCACCAGGTCGGCGGCCGTGACGGCCTCGACCGGGGTGCTGAGATCGGGAGTGGTCTCAGGGTGCAGGATTCGCTCGTGGTAAGGCCGCTACCGATCGTCGGCCTGGCGCGCGGCCGGGGTAGAAGCCGAGTGGCGAGGGCCAGAATCGAACTGGCGACACCACGATTTTCAGTCGTGTGCTCTACCAACTGAGCTACCTCGCCGGATCGCGAAGGGTACCGCCGTCCGCGAGGGCGCAGCGGGCTGCACTTCGCCACGGTCCTGCGCGCGGTCTCCCACGATTTCCGCACACCGCTGACCGCCCTCCACACATAGGTGCAGGCGCTCGGAGATCCCGACCTGCACCCGGAGGTGCGCGGCGAGATGGTGAGATGGCGACGGGGGCCACGGCGGATTTGCGAAAGCTCGTTGACGACGTGCTCGACCTGGCCCAGCTCGAGGAGGGTGGACTGGGGGGCCCCAGCGGGAGTGGATCTCGCTCGTCGCCGTGATCTCGCACGCGCTCGCGAGCGAGCCCGGCATGGACGTGGAGCTGAGCGTCGGCGAGCTGCCCTTGGTGCGGGCCGACCCGGTGCAGCTGGAACGGGCGCTATCGAACCTGCTGCAGAACGCCCGCCGGCACGCCGCCGGGCACGGCGTCCGGCTGAGCGGCACGGCGGGCAACGGTACGGCCGTGCGCATCGTCGTCTCCGACCGGGGCCCCGGCGTCCCCGATTCTCTCGGCGAGGAGGCGTTCGAGCCGTTTCGCTCGTAAGGGGGGCGGAGGGCTCGGGACTCGGGCTGGCGATCGCCCGTGGCTTCGTCGAGGCGATGCCGACGGGGGACGACTGCGGCTGGAGCGGCAGGAGGGCACGGGGGCGGACTTCGTGATCGAGCTGCCGATCGAGCGGCCGCCCCCGAACCGAGGCGAGCGGTCGCCGAGCAACGGCGACGGGGAACGCCCGCAGGGAAGATGAGCCAACGCGCCCTCGTCTGCGATTACGATCTCCGGATCAGGCGCTCGCTGGAGCTGCTGCCGGGCGCCGAGGGGTACGAGGTGACCGCCGCCGCCAGCGCGGAGGAGGCTCTCGAGCTGTTCACCGCTCCCCGCCCGAACATCGCCGTGGTGGACCTGAGCCTGCCCGGGGAGGACGGGATCTGGCTCTGCGAGCGCCTGCGCGAGCGCAGCGAGCTGCCCGTCCTCGTGCTCTCCGTCGTCGACGAGGAGGGCGAGAAGGTGCGCGCGCTCGAGGCGGGCGCCGACGACTACGTGACCAAGCCGTTCGGGCGCGAGTATCTGTTGGCCCGGCTCAGCGCGCTGCTGCGGCGCAGCGGGGAGCCCGAGGAGGATCGGATCGAGACGCCCGACGGCCTCGAAATCGATCTCGCCGGCACCACCGTGCGCAGGGGCGGGGAGCTGATCCGGCTCACGCCCACGGAGCTGAGGCTGCTGACGGCGCTGGTCCACTCGCGGGGGCGGCTGCTCACCCACCGCAAGCCGCTGGCCGAGGTCTGGGGGTCGAGTCGGTCGACGACGTCCATCTGCTGCGTGTGCAGATGATGAACCTGCGCCAGAAGATCGAGCTCGACCCGTCCCGCCCGGCCCTGATCGTGACCGACCCGGGCCTCGGCTGCCGCTTCACCGGCTGAGCCCGCTCACCGGCCGCGAGGGTGCAGCCGGGCAGCACGGGCTGCTGGGTCTCTCGCAGGGTCCGGCGCCGAGCCCGCCAACAGCTCCGTCGCCTCGGGCAGGCCGCGGAACTCCCAGACCTCGGCGATCCTGCCGGCGGCGATGCGAAAGACCTGCGCGCCACCGCGCGGCCGTCGGTGCTCACCGGTCGACCGGGTCGCGGCCGCGCTGCGGGGACGGCGCCGGCCCGTCGGCGGCGGCGAGCGCCAGCTCGACCGCGTGGGCCGCGTCCTCGGCCTCGGTCAAGCCCATCTCGGCGACGGCCGGGTTATCGAGGCTCCAGCTGCGCAGCGCCACGACCGGGTGGCCGAGGCGGCGCGCGAGCGCGATCTCCGACAGCGTTCCCCACTCGCCGCCGATCGCGACCACCGCATCGCCCGAGGCGACCACGGCCAGGTTGCGGGCGTGCCCGATCCCGGTCGCCACCGTGTGCGTCACGAACTCGTTCGCCTCGCTCGGCGAGAGGCCGGGCAGGATGCCGATCACGACGCCCCCCGCCCCGCGCGCGCCGCGCGAGGCGGCCTCCATGACCCCGCCCCTGCCGCCGCAGACGAGGACCGCTCCCGCCTCGGCCAGGCCCCGGCCGACCCCCTCGGCCAGCTCGAGCAGCTCCGGCCCGGCCCGGCCGCCGCCGATCACCGAGATCTGGGGCAGGCGCTCGCTCAACCCGCGGCCTTGCGTCCCGTCCCCGCCCCGCGCCTGCCGGCGTCCCTTCCGGACCCGAGCATCGAGCCCATCAGCTCCAGCGCGCCGGCCTTGTGCAGGTGCTCGTTCAGGTTGCCGCACTTGGGGCTCTGCACGCACGAGGGGCAGCCGGACTCGCACGGGCACTCGCGGATCAGCCTGTCGGCGTCGCCGACCAGGCGCTCGAACTCCTCGAAGCCGCAGCGGCTGATCCCGATCCCGCCCGGGTGCCCGTCGTGGATGAAGATCGTCGGCGACCCGGTCTGGAAGTGGACGTTGGTCGAGAGCCCGCCGATGTCCCAGCGGTCGCACATCGCGATCAGGGGCAGCACCGCGATCTGGCCGTGCTCGGAGGCGTGCAGGGCGCCGAGCAGCACCTCGGCCGGCAGCCTGGCCGCCATGCGGTCGCCGATCACGTACCAGAGCGCCTGCGTGACGAAATCCTGCTCGGGCAGGTCGAGCGCGATGATTTCGAGCACCTCGTTGTCTCCCAGGCGCTTGCGCTGGTAGGCGATCACCTGCTCGCTGACCGACACCGATCCGAAGCTGAGCTCGACGCCGAGCACGCCGCGCGTCGTCCGCGTCTCCTCGATGTAGACCTCGGTCTCCTTCTTCACCTGCGTGTAGTAGTCGCCGTCGAAGGGACGCACGATCGCCCGGGCGTGGCTGACGTCCAGCTCGGTGACCTCATAGGAGCGGCCCAGGTGCAGGTAGACGGCGCCGGGGTGGACCGTGGAGAAGGCGCGCTCAACCTCGACCCGGCCGATCATCTCGCCCGAGCTCGAGTCGATCACGGCGACGCTCCGGGCCGAGGCCGAGCGCAGGCTGATCCGCCCCGCGACGAAGTCGCCGCCCCGGGTCATGTAGCGGTCGCCGCGGGCTCTTCGCAGCTCGCCCATCGCCACCAGGCGCTCGGCGGGCTCGCGCCAGCCCTCGCCCAGGATCTCGTCGTCGCTCGGCAGCGACCCCAGCGGCGCCTCGTACGCGGCCGCGGTCAGGTGCTGCATCTGGATCTGCTCGCTGCGGTGGTCGAGGATCGCCGCCTCGACCGGGCGGCCGAGGAACTCGTCGGGGTGGCGGCAGAAGAACTGGTCGAGCCCGTCCTCGCCGGCGACGTACACCGCCAGCCCCCGCCGCCGGCGCCCGGCCCGGCCCCACATCTGGCGCAGGCTGGCGACGGTCCCCGGGAAGTTGACGCAGATCGCGGCGTCCAGCTCGCCGATGTCGATGCCCAGCTCGAGCGCGTTGGTGGCGCTCACCGCCAGCAGCTCGCCCCGCGCCAGCGCCGCCTCGATCTCGCGCCTCTGCTGTGGGGTGTAGCCGGCGCGGTAGGGGGCGATGCGGTCGGCCAGGTGGCCCTGGCCGGACTCGACGAGCTTGATCGAGGCGAAGCGGTTGACCAGCTCGATCCCGCGGCGGCTCTTCATGAAGCAGATGGTCCGCACCCCGCGGTTGACCAGCTCGACCAGCAGGTCGGCCGCCTCGCTCACGGCCGAGCGCCTGGTCATCGTGCGCTCGTCGATCACCGGCGGGTTCCAGATCGCGATCTCTCGCCCCGCGCGCGGCGCGCCGTCGCCGTCGAGCAGCTCGAAGGGCATGCCTGTCAGGCGCTCGGCCAGCTCGACCGGGTTGGCGATCGTCGCCGAGGTCAGCACCATCCGCGGCTGGGCCCCGTAGAGGCCCGCGATCCGCCGCAGCCGCCGCAGCAGGTTGGCGACGTGGGAGCCGAACACACCGCGGTAGGTGTGCGCCTCGTCGACGACGACCCAGCCGAGGTTGACGAGGAAGTCGGCCCAGCGCCCGTGGTGGGGGAGCAGGGCGACGTTGAGCATGTCGGGGTTGGTCAGGATCAGGTTCGACCGCCGCCGGATCGAGGGCCTGTCCTCGCGCGGCGTGTCCCCGTCGTAGATCGCGTGGCGCAGGCCGGGCGGCCCCAGCGCGGCGAGCTTGCGGGCCTGGTCCTGGGCCAGCGCCTTGGTCGGGTAGAGGTAGAGCGCGCGGCGCTTGGGCTCGTGTGCGATCCCGTCGAGCACGGGCAGGTTGAAGCTGAGCGACTTGCCGCTGGCGGTGCCGCTGGTCAGGATCAGGTCCGAGGTCCTCGCCAGCTCGTATGCCTCGGCCTGGTGCGAGTAGAGGGACTCGATCCCGGCCGACGCCAGCGCTTCGGCCAGCCCGGGGTGCAGCGAGGCCGGCAGGTCGGTCAGCTTCGCCATCGTCGCCGCCTCCGAGCTCTCCGCGACCAGGCGCCCATCCTCCCGCCCAGGCGACAGCGCGGGCTCCCAGGCGCCGCCGTAGACGTTCGAGCCGCTAGCCACGGCCCGCCCCCGCAACCACCGCGCCCGCGATCCGCATCGCCTGCAGCGCGCTGGCGTCATGCAGACGGTGGATCGCGCCCCCCCGGGTCACAGCGAGCGCGGTCGCGGCGCAGGTCGCCCATTCGCGCTGATCGGGCCTCAGGCGCGCGTCCCAGGACCCGCCGAGCACGGCGCCCAGCAGGTCCTTGCGCGAGAGGCTGACGTAGAGCGGGCGCCCCAGCGAGCCCAGCTCGCCGAGCCGGCGCAGCACCTCGAGGCCGTCGCCGACGCCCAGGTCGAAGTCGATGCCGGGGTCGAGCGCGAGCTGCTCGGCGGCGACCCCTCTGGCGAGCGCGGCCTCGATCCGCTCCGCGAACCAGCCCTTCAGGTGGTCGACCGGATCGGGGAAGCGGGGGGTGGGGCGGTCCTCCCGCGGCGGCCCCTCGATGTGCATCAGCACCAGCCCGGCGCCGCTCTCGGCCGCGAGCTCGAACAGGGCGGGGTCGCGCCCGCCGCTGATGTCGTTGATCGCGACCGCGCCCGCCCCGAGCGCCGCCGCCGCGACCTCGGTCGAGAAGGTGTCGGCCGAGACCGGCAGTCCGGTGCGCTCGACCAACCCGGCGATCGCCGGGGCGAGCTTCGCCGCCTCCTCGGCGGGCGGCACCGGCGGCCCGCTGCGCGCGGCGACCGCGCCGACATCGAGCATCTCGAAGCCCTCCCCGGCCAGGCGCTCGCCGTCGGCGACCGCCTGCTCGGCGGTGCCGCTGCGCGCGCCCGCGTACATCGAGTCGTCGGTGACGTTGACGATCCCGGCCGCGAGCGGACGGTCGAGTTCGAGCGAGCGGTCGGCGAGCTTCCAGCAGGGCATCAGCACTACGGTATCCCGCGGCGTCGCCGGCGGGCGCGGTGTGGCCGGGCACGGGGATGGCTACCGTTCGCGGCGATGGCTCTGCGCTGCGTCTACACCGACCTCGACGGGACCCTGCTCGGGCGCTTCGGCTCGCTCTTCCGCGACGCCGAGGGCAACTTCTCGATGCTGCAGTCGCGAGCGCTGGAGGCCTGCCACCGCGCGGGCGTCGAGGTCGTGGTCAAGTCCGGCCGCCGCGAGCCGCAGGTGCTCGAGGACGCGCGGCTGATGGGGCAGACCGCCTACATCTACGAGGCCGGCTGCGCGGTGATGCTGGACGGCGAGGACACGGTCCTGATCGGTGACTTCCGTTCCGACGACGGGCGTACGGTCTACGAGACCATCGTCGACCGCGGGCTGCCCGAGCTGCTGTTCGAGGCTTTCGCTCCGGCCCTCGAGTACCACGAGCCCTGGCACACCGGCCGCAAGCACTCGCACCTGTTCAGGGGCAAGATCGACGTCGCCGAGGCCAACGCGATCCTCGAGCGCGAGGGCCACGGCTCCCTGAAGCTGATCGACAACGGAGCGATCGTGCGCCAGATGGACGGGGTCGAGGGACGCGCCCACGCCTACCACCTGATGCCCGCGGCGGCGAGCAAGGCGAACGCCGTCGTCTTCCACATGCGCGCCCGCGGCTACGCGCCCGAGGAGTGCATCGCGATCGGCGACTCGGTCGAGGACCTGGCCGTGGCCGAGGTCGTCGGCCGCTTCTTCGTCCCCGCCAACGGCCCCGAGCGCGACGCCGGCCTGCGCGAGGCGATCGGCGGCTGCCCCAACGTCACCGTGACCGAGGGCGCGATGGGGGATGGCGTCTACGAGGCGATCGTGTCGACGTTGGCGGGGGCCTGACCCGGGGCCTCAGCCGGACAGGCCGCCGCCACCCTCGTAGGCGGTGATGAGGATACGCCCGGATCCTGGCCTCTGGACGAACCCGGAGCGTCGCGCTACTTCGTCGCGTCGGCCCCGTTCGAAGAGGCGCCGGCCTGCTTCTCGAACAGGTCGCGGTGCTCGATCACGCGGTCGATCAGGCCGTACTCCTTCGCTTCGTCCGCCTTGAAGAAGCGGTCGCGGTCCTGGTCGGTGCGCACCTGCTCCGTCGACTTGCCGGTGTGCTTGGCGTAGATCTCGTTGATCTGGTCGCGGAGCTTCAGCGTCTCGCGCGCGTGGATCTCGATGTCTGAGGCCTGGCCCTGGAAACCGCCCGAGGGCTGGTGGATGAGGATGCGCGAGTTGGGCAGAGCCATGCGCTTGCCGGGCGCTCCGCCGGCCAGCAGCAGCGCGCCCATCGACATGCCGATGCCATAACAGATGGTCGCCACATCGGGCTTCACGAACTGCATCGCGTCGTAGATCGCGAGCCCGGCGTACACCTGGCCCCCGGGGGAGTTGATGTAGAGGCTGATGTCCTTGTCGGGATCCTCGGACTCGAGGTGGATGATCTGGGCCACGATCAGGTTCGCGACCTGGTCGTCGATCTCCGAGCCCAGGAAGACCACCCGCTCGTTCAGCATCCGCGAGTAGATGTCGAAGGAGCGCTCGCCCCGCGCTGACTGCTCGACCACCATCGGTACCAGGGGCATCTGCGCCGTCTCCTTCTCGCTCGGGTCGCAGCCTCGTCGCTGCGCGTCAGCACTGAGCCTAGCTACCCGCCCGGCAGCCGCGTCAGCGCAGCAGCCTGAACGCCGCCCCGAAGTCATGGGCCGGGACCGCGTAGCGGACCCAGAGCACGCACAGGGACTCCAGCTCGCGGGCGGCCTCGATGCCGCCGAGGTCGATGACGCCGGACCAGCCGAAGTCGCCGAGGATCCCGGTCACCTCGGCTTTGGCCTCCTCGTCCTCGCCCGCGACGAACATGGTCGCCGGGCCGTTCGGCACCTCGGGATCCACCATCTGCCCGGCATTGACGATGTTGAGCGTCTTCACCACCTTCGCGCCCAGGACGGCTCGTTGCAGGCGCTCGCCGCCCGAGTCGGTCGTGCCCCAGGCGAGGGTGGGGACTCCCTCGCCGAAGACGGGTGGATTGGTGACGTCCATCAGCACCTTGCCGTCGAAGCTCTCCGCGCCCCCCTCCGCGACGGCGCTCTCGACCTCGGTGCCCTTGGCGGCCATCACCAGCAGCTCGCCGTGGGCGGCGGCCTCGGCCATCGTGCCCGCGGATTCCTCCCCGCTCTCGGAGCGCCATTCCTCCAGCTTCTCGGGCGAGCGCGAGCCGAGCATCACCTCATCCCCGCGCGCGGTGAAGCAGCGTCCGAGCGACCGGGCGACGCTCCCCGATCCGATCACTCGGACCTTCATCGCCGTGCCTCCTCAGTAGCGCCGCGGGGCGGCGGAGCCTCCGCGGACCATCGCCAGCAGCCTGTCCACGAGGCCGGGCGCGATGTCGTTCAGACCCAGCAGCCGCACGTTCGCCGGGACGTGGACCTCCCGCCGGTCCTCGAGGACCGCCTCGACGATCGCGTCGGCCACGGCCTCGGGCTCGATCTTCTCGCCCCGGCGCCACCAGTCGGGCATCCGCTCCTGCTCGTGCGAATGCAGCTCGGTCGTGACCGAGCCCGGCATCACGGTCGTCAGCGAGACGCCGGTTCCGGAGAGCTCGTGGCGGAGCGCCTCGGCGAACGTCTTCTGCGCCGCCTTGGTCGCGGCGTACACCGCGGTCCAGGGGAAGCCCCGCAGCGCCGCGCCGGAACTGACGACGATGATGTGGCCCCGACCCCGGTCCAGCATCAGCGGCAACCCGGCCCGGACCTGGTTCAGGGTGCCGACGAAGTTGACCTCCACCATCTCCTCGGCCCGCTCGGGCTCGAGCTCGGCGAAGGGAGCGGTATGGGCGAGGCCGGCGTTGGCGACCAGCAGCTCGAGGCCGCCGGCCCGCTCGGCGAAGCCCCGGATCGCGGCCTCGGTGGCGGCGCGGTCGCTGACGTCGGCCGCGATCGGCGCCGAGCCGTCGAGCTCCCCCGCGAGCTCGCGCAGATCGTCCTCGCTGCGGGCGAGCAGGCCGACCGTCGCGCCCCGCGCCGCGAGCGCGCGCGCGGTCGCGCGCCCGATCCCGCGGGTCGCCCCGCTGACGATCGCCCTGGTCTCGCCACCGACCTCCATCGCCGCATCCTCGCACTAACCGAAAGCCTGTCCCTGCAGGGACAGGCCCTAAGATCCACCAGGCATGGTCGCCGAGCACGCAACCGTCGCCGAGGAGGAGTACCTGCAGATGATGTTCTGGCTCGAGGAGGCCGGCCTGCCGATCACCGGCGCCAACCTCGCCCGCGCGATGCAGCTCTCGCCGCCCACGGTGCACGAGATGATCGGGCGGCTCGAGGGCGACGGCTACGTCTACCGCGCCGACGACAAGTCGCTCGGCTTCACCGAGAGGGGTCGCGAGGAGGCCGAGGCGATCACCCGCCGCCACCGCCTGATCGAGCGCTTCCTGACAGACGTGCTCGGCATCCCCTGGGACGAGGTCCACGAGGAGGCCGAGCGCCTGGAGCACGCGATGTCACCGGTTCTGGAGGAACGGATGCTGGCCGCGATCGGCGACGCCAAGACATGCCCCCACGGCCACCCGATCGTCGAGGGCGCGCGCGAGGAGGGGGTGCTTCTCGCCGACGTCGAGCCGGGCGCCAGCGTCCGCGTCCTGCGCTTCGAGAACGAGGCCGAGGAGATCCTGCACTACCTCCGCGACGCCGGCCTGCGGCCCGAGCTCGAGGGGAAGCTGGACAGCTCCGGCGACGACGAGGTCGTCGTCAGCTCCGGGGACGGCAAGCACGCGGTCTCGCGCAGCGTCGCCGAGACCGTCTCGGTCAGGGCCGACCCGGCGCCGCCTCCGCGCCCCCCGCTGCCCGAGCAGCTGGTGCTCAGCAGCGACCGCTACGGGCGCTGAGGCCTAGGCCGGGCTCGCCGCCCGGACCCGCTCGAGCGCGGTCGCCAGGCGCTGCACGCCCTCGGCCACGTCTTCGACCGGCACGGGGGCGAAGGAGAGGCGGATGCTTGAGCCGCCGCCCTCGATCATGAAGTCGGGCCCCGCGACGAAGGTGACGCCCTCCCGTTTGGCGGCGTCGAGCAGGGCGACTGCGTCGACGTCTTCGTCGAGGTCGAGCCAGAGGAAGTAGCCCCCGGCCGGAGTGACGAAGCGGGCCTCGGGGATCTTCTGCTCGAGCGCGGCGACCAGCGCGTCCCGGCGCTCGCGCAGCGCGGCGTTGACCAGCGCGATGTTGCGCTCGAGCTCGCCCGAGCGGCAGAGCTCGAGCACGATCGACTCGGCCAGCATGTTGGGGGAGATGAAGGTCTGCCCCGCGGTCTTCGAGAGCGAGGCGATCACATCGGCGGGGCCGACGAGGTAGCCGACGCGGACGCCGGGGCTGACGGTCTTCGAGAAGGAGGAGGCGTGGATGACGCGGTCGGCCTCGTCCATGTCCAGCATCGTGATCCCGGCTGGGCCCTCGAAGCTGATCAGGCGGTATGGGTCGTCCTCGAACAGCAGGAAACCGTGCTCGGCGGCCAGCGCCACCAGCCGCTCGCGCTTGGGGACCGAGAGGGTGCAGCCGGCGGGGTTGTGGAAGTTGGGGATCACGTGGGCGAGCTTCAGCGGCCCCGCCTCGGCCGCGGCCTCGACGGCGGCCATCTCGACCCCGTCCGACTCCAGCGGCGCCGGCGCCAGCTCGGCCCCGGCCTGGCTCAGCAGCAGCAGCGTGCGGTCATACGTCGGTTGCTCGACCAGGACCCGGTCGCCGCCGCCCACGCGGGTGCGGAACAGCAGCGCGGCCGCCTCCATCGAGCCGTTGGTGACCATCACGCGCTCGGGGTCGACTCCGTGCAGCTGGGCGATCCACTCGCGCAGGCCCGGGTGTCCGGCGCCGGTGCCATACGAGAGCGCGCGCTCCCAGTCCGACTCCAGCGCGCGCGCCGCCGCCTCCCGCACCGCGTCGTGCGGCAGGATGTCGGCGCTGGGGGCGCCGCGCGCGAAGCTGATCACCTCGGGGGCCATCGGGAGGGGCAGTATAGAAACGGGTAGCCGCAGCGCCCCGCCGCCGCGATAGCTTTTCTCCATGCCCGCATCGCTCGAGCTGGTCAAGATCGCGCTCAAGGCCTACGGCGACGGTGACGTCGAGATCGCCCTGGCGCTCTCGGACCCGAACCTGCGCTGGGACGACCGCGCCTCCCGCCCCGACGGCGACCTCGTCTGGGGACACGACGACGTCACCAGGGCAATGCGCCGCTACTTCGAGAGCTGGCAGTCCTACGCCTTCGAGCTCGAGGACGTGGCCGAGGCTGCGCCGGGCAAGGTCGTCGGCATCTGCCGCGAGCGCGGCGCCGACGCCGAGGGCGTCCCGGTGGACCGCCGCTTCGGCGGGCTCTGGGTGGTCGAGGACGCGAAGATCGTCTCCTGGTCCACCTACCTGACGCCGAAGGAGGCGGTGCGAGCGGCGCGCGAGCTCGCCGGCCCGAACGCCACCCGGCCACGGCGGCCGAAGGCGAAGCCGAGCCTGGCGCCCGCCCCGCCGTCC